>CAZKEX010000133.1:0-10779 GCA_964551895.1 uncultured Caldilineaceae bacterium
GCGGCCCATTTCCCGACCCAGCCCCCATCCCAACCCCCATCCCAACCCCCATCCCCGGTGGCGCGTCCAGCCCAGATCGGCCTCGTTGAACCGATGAGCGAGCGGGAGTTGGAGGTTCTGGGGCTGCTGGCCCAGGGACTCAAATATGGGGAGATCGCCGATGCGTTGGTGGTCAGCCTCAACACCGTGCGCTTTCATGTCAAGGGCATCTACGGCAAGCTGGGGGTCAACCGCCAGGCCCACGCCGTCCAGCGCGCCCAAGAGATCGGTCTGCTGTAGATCGCCACATCCTCCCCCTACCCACAACTACATCCTTTGCCGCCGACGGACCACATGATCATGTGGTCCGTTTTTGTGTGGCCGGGTGTAAAGTTGGACCCACAGGCCCGACACAATGCTGATGGATTTTTCGACTGGCCTGCTGGTGCTGGCTGCCTCGCTACCAATGTCGTGAATGCTTGAAATAGGTACAAAGGAGAAGGAACAGTGAACGTGAAAGATGCACAATGGGAGATGCGGTTCAACTTTTTGGGTGGGTTCGGGGGACAGTTGGTTTCCGGTCTGATCTGGCTGGCTGCGGCCACGGCCAGCGTGTGGATCGGGCCGCGCCCGGGTATGGCCCTTCTCTTCTTCGGGAGCATGGCCATCTTCCCCTTGACCCAGGGTGTGCTGCGTCTGTTGGGACGTCCCGCCAAAGTCAGCCCAGGGAATGGGCTGTGGAGTCTCGGCTCTCAGCTTGCCTTTACGGTGCCCATCAACTTTCTGCTGGTGGGGGCCGCCACCCTCTATCGAGAAGAGTGGTTCTTCCCAGCGGCGATGATTGTGGTGGGCGCCCACTATCTGCCCTTCATCACGCTCTACGGCATGAAAATGTTCGCTATCCTGGCCGGGTTGCTGATCCTCGCCGGGGCGGGGCTAGCGTTGTACGGCCCCGCCATTTTCAGCCTCGGCGGCTGGGTGACAGCCTTCTGCCTGATTCTCTTCGCCTTTGTGGGCAGGTGGCTTGTTCTGGCCGAAGAAAAAGGCTTGACCGAGGGGACGAGATTATGAAAGGCCAAAGGTCGCAGTACACAACCCTGGCGGTATTGGCAACCGGCATCCTGGCCCTCTTTGTTGTCCGCACGGCACTGGCAAGAAACGGTACGCCCCCGCGCCTGGACGACCTGTTCATGGCCATCACACTGGTTGGCTCAGTGGTTGTGTTGATCCGGGGCCATCGGACTCTGCGTGTACGGGATTGGGTGGTTGCCCTCCTGCTGGGCGGCGCAATCGGTCTGTCCATGTCGGTCGCCACCCTCTTCACCCCCTACCCCTTCTTCGGGATCGTGGGGGACCATCTCGGACAGGCTCTGGTGCGGGGAATCGGGACCGCCGTAGCCTTATTGGGCGGGCTGGTTGTGATGCGCCAAGGTGGACCGGTCCAACTGTCCATGGCCAGGGGTGGTTGGGGCAAGGTCGGCAAAAGCCTGGTCTTGGGAATCGGCGTGGGCGCGCCCCTGGCCGTGCTGAACATCTTTGCCCTCAGGCTGACCCAGGGGCAATCGATCCGCTGGCAGAGTCCCCTAGCCGCGCTCGTCGACGCGCTCCAGCCGGCGGTGGTGGAAGAGGTGATCTATCGGTTCGCCTTTCTGGGTCTGCTCTGGCTGGCCCTGAGCGGCTCTCAGCCCAAGCGGGCCGGTTGGCTAGCCGGGCTGCTGGCCCTGCTGGTCCACAACTTTTCCCACTTCGATGATCTCTTTGTCCAGGCTCCCTTGGTGGCCCTGGGGATGGGGCTGGTGATGGCTCTGCTGTGGGGCCTTCCCCCGACGCTCCTGGCCCTGCGTCGAGATCTGGACTCGGCCATCGCCTTTCATTGGATTCAGGACGCAACCCGTTTTCTGGCTGGGTTTTGATTCAGCACACATGGGGCTATCTGTCCGGATCTCTTGGAGTGAAGCAGCGATCGAAAAGCTGGATCAAGCCGATGGCAACGCAGGTAACCCGGCGCTCACAGACCGTGCCCGGCCTCAACCAACTCCCGCAGATGTTGGATGAAACGGGCTGCCGGCGCGCCGTCTACGATGTCGTGATCAATGCTGACGGTCACGCTCATCATCTCCCTGACTTCGATACGTCCATCCACGACGGCAGGCTGTTGAGCGATCCCGCCCAGGGTAAGTTGCAGGGTGTGGTTGGGGACAGGAATGCCCCAACCGCCGCCATCCCCGAACATCCCAACCGCAGAGACAATCACCGTTCCGTAGAGGGACTTGATCCACTGGGGGCGCTTGAACATCATGCGCAGGAAAAATCGCCGCACGAAGCCGGGCATGCGCACAAACCAGTCGATGAAGTGAGATTCAGCGCTGTCCTGGTGTTGGGTCTGGAACGCCCGGATCTCGGCGTGGAGGGTAGGCAGATCTTTGCGGTTCACCCCCCGCAGAATGTGGGGACGGATGGTCTTTTTGCCGTTCACCTCCACCTCGAACAGCATGTTCACATCCACATCGTCGAAGATGATCAGCCGGTTGCGCCAGTTGCGGTAGGCGTGCACCTGCCGATCCTGATCGATGGCCTTGCCCAGGCAGGCCAAAAAGAAGGCGGAGAAAGACAACGTCTCCCCAGTGCGGGCCCTCTGGTTGCGGATGGCCGCTCTGGGCCGAGTGACATCAAAGGTCACCAGCCCATGTATCGTGTGCTTGCGCAGGCCCAAACGTCCGCCATCGGCCATGAGTTGTCGGATGCGGGGATAGGGCACAGCCTCGAAAGAATCCAGATTTGGTTCCATAACCTCGCCTCACCGGCTTTCTATGGGTTTCCAAAAGAGCGGCGCACGATCTCCACGGCCCTGCCCACACCATCCTCTGTGCGGATGACTTCACCCCATGCGCTGGCTCGCTGTCGCATGTCGGCATCGGTCACCGCCGTGTGGATGGCCTGGGCCAGTCGGTCCGCGGTCAGACGCTTGAGGGGGATGGGGTCCGGCCCCAATCCCAGGGTTTTGATCCGTGCGCCCCAGAAGGCTTGGTCAAAGGCGAACGGCACAATCACCGTCGGCACACCGGCTCGCAGCCCTTCCGCTGTGGTCCCGGCGCCGCCGTGGTGGACGACGGCAGCCATACGCGGGAAGAGCCAGCTATGGGGGACCGCATCCACCATGAACACGTTGCCCGGCAGAGCATCGGCGCGCAGACCGCCCCACCCGGTCAGCAGCACGCCCCGGCGCCCGCACTTCGCCAGCGCCTCCGACACCAATCGGGAAAGTTGCTCTGGACTGCGCCCGGCCATGCTGCCAAACCCGATATAGACCGGCGGCTCCCCGGCATCCAGGAAGGTACTCAACGCCATGGGGGGCTGCCAATCCGCCTGGTTGTCGAGGAAGAAGTAGCCAGTGATGTGTACACTGTCCGGCCAATTCGCGGGATGGGGGATGATGCTTGGGCTGTATGCGCCCAGCAGAGATGTCCCCCGGAAGATACGATAGAAGCGGGCTGCCGAGTATCCGGGCAGACCCAACCGACGGCGCAGATCGTTGACAAAGGGGCGATACCAAAGCCAGATCACCCCCAGCATAGCGAGACCGGAAGTGGTATTGTGGAGTCCGCCCAGATTTCGCTGAATGGGCCAGGAGGGGGCGGCGAAGGAGCTGGAGGGGAGCAAGGGGGTTGGTTCGACATTGAGTACCGGGATGTCCAGGGCTTCGGCCACGGATTGGCCAAACGCGCTGAAGATACCTAGGCAGATCAGGGCATCCGCGTCCGTACAGGCGGCGTACAGATCGTCGATCATCTCGGTGACGATGGGCGCAATCATGGACCGGATGGCCCGGATCGACTTCAGCGGATTGGCGCCGCCGGTCTCCATAAACGTGCGCCCGGTCTCCCCAGCCATGAGCGCCTGGATGTCCCCACGCAAGGGCCAGAAGTCAAGGTCGTGGGCCGACACGAAGGCGGCGAAGTTCTCGGGTACAGCCAGACGCACAACATATCCCGTCGCCTGTAGTCCCCTGCCCAGGGCCACACAGGGTTGAATGTCCCCCCGAGATCCTGCCGCAAAAATGGTAATCTTCAAGCTGCACCCCTTTTGTGCCCAGGTGTACAAACCTTTTCGATCGTGATCGTCAGCCCCCTCTGCCCCCCGGTCCCTAATTCTGGGGGAGGTCGTGGACTGTTCCTCCCCAAAGTTGGGGGGCTAGGGGGGCAGAAAAGTGAACGAACACCTTTCGATCCATGTTCGATCCATATGGGATACAGTGAAGTATAGGACGCTATTTTCCTGGGGTCAAGAGCGAAGATGCACCGAAAAACGGCTTTGCATAGAGTCAGCCGTCAGGTGTCCAGGCAGGCAGTGAGAGGTTCTATTTTCGACCACGGTTCGCAAGATCACGTTGAACAGGTTCTTCTCTAGTTGTACTACGCTCGCTCCCACCCACATCCATAACTACATCCTTTTTCGCCGACGGACCACATGATCATGTGGTCCGTTTTTGTGTGGCCGGGTGTAAAGTTGAACCCGAAGGCCCGACACATTGAGGGCCATTTGGATGAAGAAGAACCGAAGGAGAATTTCATGGATACCCAACTTGACTATCGACTGATCATGATGCACCACCGCCAACTCCTGGCCGAAGCAGAACATGACCGCCAGATCCGCCAGCTACCCCGTCGGCTTTCTCGGCTCAAGCTGCTGTGGGCGGCCATCCGCCAGCGCATGGGCACCCGGGGGGACAAAAACTGGGCGACGTCCCCCCACTCGCTGCAAGAGAAGTCGGCATAGGCGGGGATAGGGGGATGGGGGATCAAATGCCTGGCCTGTCCCAATCCCCCATCCCCAAAAGGAGACACTTATGAACAACGAGAACGCGTCAAAAGACATGCAGGTCTACCAGATCCGGCTCAGGGGGCAGATGGATGAGGACTTTGCAAATGCCTTCTGTCCCGCGGGCACCCTGTGTACGGATGAGGGGGAGACCACCCTGCTGGCCAATATCTGCACGGATCAATCCGGGATCATCGGCTTGATCCGCACGCTGCACAATCTGGGCTGCACCATTCTGGCAGTCATCACATAAAAACAAAATACCCACAAGGAGAAACGACAATGACAACCATATCAGCAACACAATCAATTGCTCGATCAGACACCGAATCAAAAAACAGTATGCGTATGCTCACTCCTTTCTTGCTGATCACCTTCGGCCTGACTTGGGGCCTCGGGTTCACCTTTCTTCTGTTCAACGATCAGGTGGTTGCCCTCTTCGGCGAGGTGAGCATGAGCAACCCCCTCTTCATTCTGGCGGTCTACGCACCTGGCATTGCCGGCGTGACCGTTGTCTGGCGCAAGTTTGGGCTGGGCGGTCTGGGCAGCCTCTTCCGCCGACTGACTTTGTGGCGCATGTCCGCCTGGTGGTGGCTGTTCTTGATCCTGGGCGTGCCCGCCTTCATGTACCTGGGGGCGGCTGTAAACGGTACCCTTGGGGAACCGTTCCCCTTCTCCCCTTGGGTTCAGGCGATTCCGGCCCTGGCCTTGGCCCTGGTTCTTGGCCCTATCGAAGAGATCGGGTGGCGCGGCGTGGCGCTGCCTCTGCTGCAACGCAGGTTCGCCCCTTTCTGGGCCGGTCTGATCCTGGGCGCCATTTGGATGGTCTGGCACGGTCCGGCTTTCCTGATCGGCGGGACGCCCCAAAGTGCGTGGTCTTTCCTGCCCTACTTTACCGGCGGCGTCGCCATGTCGGTTGTCTTCACCGCCCTGTTCAATGATTCCCGGGGCAGTCTTCTGCTCGCCGCCTTGCTTCACTTCCAGTTGAACAACCCCATCTGGCCCGATGCCCAGCCCTGGGACAACCTGTTTATTATCGCTATTGCCGTCATGGTGGTCTGGCTGAAGCGACGCACCATGTTCCAAAAGGGATCGGGTGTGACCGATATCCTGATGCCGGAGAAGCACGCATAACGCTCTTGCAGACGAATGCGGCTCTTTGGAATCTCAGGGGGTTGACAAGATCCGCTCGGTCCGACCTTCCTGGAAGCTTAAAGCTTCCAGGAAGGTTTGGGCAAATCAACCCCCTGAATTCCCAAAGAGCCACGAATGCTTGATGGATCAGTCCAAAATCGGAGGAGAAACCATGAACGATGTCCAGATAAACACGACGAAGTTGGATAGCCTGCTGAAGTGGTTAGTGCCGCCCATCGTTTTGCTGGCCCTTGTGGCCGCCGTGGCCGGGCTTTGGCCGGGGGAGGGTGTCCCCTTCACCCTGACCAACTTTCGGGGTGAGGTAGTAACCATCAACGCCAGGGGCCTCTACTATTGGGACACGGTCAGCGCCGCGGCCCAGATGCAGGCCAACGATCTGGTGATGCTGATCGTGGGCGTGCCCCTACTGGTGGTGGCGTTGCGCATGACGTTGCGGGGATCTCTGCGGGGACGGCTGGTGTTGGCGGGGACGGTGGGCTTTGTACTCTATACCTACATCACCATGTGTTTCGGTGCAGCCTACAATCCGCTCTTCCTGGTCTATGTGGCCCTGTTTGGACTCAGCCTGTACGCCTTTGTGTTGAGTATGCGGGGCATTGATCTGGCCAGCCTGCCCGATCACTTCTCCTCCACCCTGCCCCGGCGGGGGATCGCTGGGCTGCTCTTCGGGGTCGGCGCCTTCCTGCTCCTGGCCTGGCTGGGCCGCATCGCTGGCACCTGGTCCGGCGGTCAGCCCGCTGCCCTGGAGAATGTGACCAGTCTCTTCATTCAAGCCATGGACCTGGCCGTGATCGTGCCCCTCTGTTTCGTGTCCGGGGTGCTGCTTCTGCGGGGCAGCGCTTGGGGATACCTGCTGGCCTCGCTCTCCCTCTTCAAGTTCTTGACTTTGGGGCTGGCCGTCAGCCTGATGGGATTGAACATGTTGCGGGTGGGCGCAGCCGTCAGCCCGGTGGAGTTGGGGGTCTTCCCGGCCATTGCTTTGACCAACCTGTTTATGACTGTCGTACTTTTGCGAAACATTTCCGAATCCATACACAAGGAGCCTGCTGCCTCATGAACACCCAAACTTCCGGCGGACCATCCGCTATCACGATTGTGCTGTACACCTTGGCCGCCATCGCTTTTCTCCTGGCCCTGGTCCTGCTGGTCGGCGTTTTCAACCTGGACGCAGCCATCGAAAGCAGTGCCTTTCTCCTGCGCATGACCATAGGTCCTTTGGCCGATATACTCCTGGCCTGGATGCTCTCGGCTGCCCAGATAATCGGCGTGCTGACAACCACGATGCTGGGCAGTATCGGTATTCTGCTGGTGGGGGCCGGGCAATTGACGACCCGACATGCAAGCCTGGTCACCCGTGTCCTGCGTCTGGAACAGATCTCCCAAACACAATCACAAGGAAACCCATCATGAGGACCGATACCCTCTCCAAACCAACGTTCTGGTCACTTATGGCTATCGTGACCCTGTTTGTCATCTACTTTCTCGGCCTGCGCCGCTGGATTGGGCCGACCGCCGCCGGCCAGGTGGAGTTAGCCGCCCTGGGCATCCTGATCCTGCTGTTGGCCGGTGTTCTCCTCTTTGCCGTTGTCACTTTGCTGGCCCTGGTCTTCTCCAAAAATCGACCAGCCTGGGGCCAGAGATTGAGAGGCCAAATGATCTTCGCCGTCGTCGTTGTCGTTCTGCTTGTTGTGATAGTGGCCGCCTCCCAGTGGATGGCCCACACGCCCCCCATCCTGGGCGCGGAGGGCGCGCCTCTGCCCAACAGCATCGCCGCCGTGGAAAAGGTGCGTCTGGGGGGTGTGGATCAATGGTTGATTCTGCGGGGCGAGGATGTGGACAAGCCGATCCTGCTCTTCCTCTCCGGCGGGCCGGGGGCCAGCGAGGCGGCTCGCGTGCTGCGCTTCAATCGGGATCTGGAGAAAGAATTTGTGGTGGTGATCTGGGAACAGCGGGGTTGCGGCAAGTCCTATCCTTCCCTCAACCCCAAGGCGGATCTGACCGTTGACCAATATACCGAGGACATTATCGAACTTTCGGAGATGCTGCGCACTCGCTTCGACGAGGAAAAGATCTACCTGGTCGGCCATTCCTGGGGGACAATCATCGGCGTGCAGGCAGCCCGCCAGCGCCCGGACCTCTTCCACGCCTACGTGGGCACCGCCCAGATGGTCGATGTGCAGGAGACCGACCAGATCATCTACGACATGATGATGGCACATTCTCGCCAAACCGGGGACACCGGCTTTGTGCAGATCTTGGAGAGCCAAGGCCCGCCCCCCTACTTTGGCCAAAGCCCCATCGGCCCCTACTCCACCCTCTTTGGGCGGGAGTATGCCGTCTACGAAGTGCCCAACATCAAGAACGAGGAATTTCGCCGAGACGGCGACATCCTCATGCTGATGCTCAGACAGCCCGAATACGGCTGGCTAGACCGGGTCTACTACCTGCTCGGCCTGATGAACACCTTCAACGCCGTCTATCCCCAGTTGCAGGAGATGGACTTCCGCCAGGACGCCACAGTCTTCGAGTTGCCCGTCTATCTGGTGCTGGGCCGTCACGACATGAACAATCCCTCCCAGATTCCGGAGGATTACTTCAACCTGATCAACGCGCCCCAAAAGCAATTGGTCTTCTTTGAGGAGTCCGGCCACGGCATGATCTGGGAGGAGGCCGACAAGTTCCACGACTTGATGTTCAACCTGGTCTTGGGTGTCATTGGGCAGAACTGACAAAAACAATCACTACCCAAATTGCTGATGTCAATTTTACATACGCTCAAGAAAACGGTCTGGAAATCGACTACCGCTACCAGAATTACCTGGACTTGGCCGACGAAAACTGCTTCGATGCGGTCCTGCTGATCTATGGCGACTTTTGTCCGCTTTCGCCTGAACAGCGTAGTAGACTGCTCGCCAATATTTACCGCGCCCTCAAACCCGGCGGATATTTCGTCCTGGATGTGACAACCCTAACCCATCGCCGAAAGGTCGGCAGCACGAATGGCTGGTATCTTGTTGAAACTGGATTCTGGAAGCCGGGGCCGCACCTGGTTCTGGAGGAAGGGTTCGCCTACCCCGATCGGCCCATTTTCCTCGATCAGGCCATTGTCATTGATGAGAACGGAGACGTCTCGGTCTACCGAAACTGGTTCCAGGATTTCACCCTCGAAACCATCACCGCTGAACTGGCGGCAGGCGGGTTTGCCGTCCAAGGCGCGTGGAGCGATCTGCTAAATACGTCCTTGGTGGAAGATTCTGAATGGATTGGCATTGTTGCACTAAAAGGTGAAGACTCTATAGATCCCGCAAGGAGCGAACACCATGAATAACCCAAGTCATCATCCATCCAGGGATAATCTTCGCGAGCAAAGCGCAGCTAGGTTGAGCCTTGGAATAGCCCTCGGCATTGCTCTCGGCGCGGCGATGGGAAATATCGCGCTGGGTCTCATTGTCGGCATAATCATTGGCGGCATTGGGGCGATTTGGAAAGGAAGAAATCTTGATGGGAACAAGTATTCTCCTCGTTGCTTTCCTCATTGAGTTGGCGCTGATGGCGTGCAGTTTGCTCACGAAATCGCATCACGAGAAAACCAGAAGCGTGCTCCACGTCACTGTATTTGCCGTTTTTTCTGCGCTCAACCTGACATCGGTCATCCAGTGGAGCTTCCGCTGGTACGAGATGGCTGTATTGCTGTTCGTCTGGGCAACACGAGGAGCATTCAGGCTATTCAAACAAAATGGGAATGGCAAAGAATTTCAGGCCAGGCGCGTGATCTTCAAGGCAATCTCAGCATGGCTGTTGGTATTCATTGCAATCACACCAGCCTTGATCTTCCCGCAGTATGAACTGCCCGAAGCGACGGGCAATTACAAGGTAGGTACTGTCCTATATACCTTCGTCGATGAGAGCCGAATCGAAGAATATTCCAACATGGGCGGATTCCGAAAGCTCAACGTTGAATGCTGGCACCCTGAAGACGCGAATGACAGAGTTCCACTGGTCCTCTTTTCCCACGGAGGGCTTGGCACAAAAACAAGCAATGAATCCCTGTACATCGAACTTGCCAGTCATGGCTATGTGGTCTGTTCCATTGACCATGCCTATCACTCCTTTTGGACGAAGTTCGAAGATGGGACTGTCGCCTGGCTGAGTATGGAATATTTCAAGGAACTTCAGCGGGAAGACGCAAAGACCGACAAAGAGCAGAGTTATGCGTACTATCAAAAGTGGATGAACATCCGTACTGGCGACATCAATTTTGTGATGGATACCCTTTTGGAAGATACAGCCAGCGGCGCGAATGGCGTGTACAGCCTGATAGATACCGAAAAAATAGGCGTCATCGGACACTCGCTGGGCGGTTCGGCGGCATTGGCAATTCCCAGGCAACGGGATGATGTTGACGCGGTCATTGCGCTCGAATCCCCGTTTCTCTACGACATTGTCGGCGTTGAAAATCACAAGTTCATGTGGACTGACCAGCCTTATCCCGTACCGCTGTTGACCGTCTATTCAGACAATTCTTGGGAGCATCTATCAGCATGGAGCCAATATGCCCGAAATCATGAACTCCTATTCAATACTTCTGAAGCCGTGTCCAACCTATATCTTCCCGGCAGAGGACATTTTTCCATGACTGATCTCTCGCTTGCCAGCCCGCTACTGGTGAGATTGTTGGATGGCGAGAAACCAATTCAGGACAGCAAAGAATATCTCAAAACCATGAACCAAGCGTGCCTTAATTTTTTCGATCGTTACTTGAAAGGCTGGAATGGATGATGCCCCATTGTATCAATCAGCCTGGACTCGTTCAGTTAAACAACAAAG
>CAZKEX010000134.1:0-5388 GCA_964551895.1 uncultured Caldilineaceae bacterium
GCCCAATTTTAAATTGGTCAGGTTGCGCAGGTCCATGGGCACCTGGCCAAAGCCGAAATAGCCGTCCATTGCGGCGTAGACCGTCTGCCAGGGCGGGCGCAACCCCTGCACCCGGAAGCTGCTCAGGGCCAAGAGGGGATCCGTGCCCACAAAGGCCACGCCCACACCCACGGTCACCCCGGCGAAGAGGAGTGTGTAGAGGATGGGGCGCAGCAGATTGCCCGGCGAGCTGCGGTCAAACCACTCCTTGCGGGCCGCGGGCCAACTGAGCCTGGCCCCAAACCAGCGCACGGCAATCGGCAAGAGCAGGATGGGGGTCAGCTTGGTCAAGAAACCCAAGGCCGCGGCCACCGCGCTCCAGATCCAGCCCCGGCGCTTGTCGCTGATCAGCAGATCCAGCCCCAGCAACATGAAGAAGAGGGGCATGGACTCGAACCATCCCTGCACGGTGAAGACCGGCACGAAGAGCAGGGCGTAGAGGGTGGCGGCGATGAGGGGGAGGTTGGTTGGTTGGTTGGTTTGTTGATTGGTTGATTGGTTGATTGGTGGTTGGTCGATTGAGGTCGATCCTGCGTCTGCGCCCCATTGTGCATTGTCCATTGTGCATTGTGCATTCCCCCCCCCAAGCTTGCCCGCAATCCGATAGATCAACACCAAATTCCCCGTCTCGAAGACGAGCATGGCGGCGCTGAGGAGGATGTGGAAGAAGAGGCGGGGATCGACCCAGTGGGGGATGGCGCTGGCCAGGCGGAAGAGGGAGAGCATGAGGGCCGGGAAGAGGGGGGGATAGACGGACCAGAGGTCTTGGTAGGGGACATAGCCCTTGGCCACCACCAGATGGCCCCAGGCGTAGTAGTAGTCCTGGTCCGAGAAGTCGGCGATCATGCCGCCGGAGCGCAGGAGCAGGATGGTGAGCAGGCGGAAGCTGACAAAGAGCATCAGCAGCAGCAGAAAGGCCCGGTGGCGGCCATACGCGGCGCCCACGGCCCGGATTGCGGGCGTAAAGATGGGGCTAAATAGGGAAGAAAAATTCAGTCGGGTGATCATGGATCAGCGCACCCGGCCCAGAAGATAGCGGTGATGGGCCCACACGGCCTTGAGCTGCCAGGGCAGAGGGGCGTGGTCCAGCCAGGCGTACTTCATCACCTTCTCCCGCAACTCCGGTTGTTCGTTCATATAATAGGCCATTGTACTCCACTGCCAGCCGTCGCCGGTGAACTGGTCTTCCAGCTTTTTGCTGCGGATGCCCAGGCGTTTCAGCACCTGGTTGGCGGGCATCACCGTGTCGGGCCAAGGGGGCACGTCCAGCACGCCCTGGTCGATGATCTCGACGCCGGCCTGCTCCAAAATGCGCCGGATGCGGCCAATGTCCGTCCAGCCCTCGTCGTGGTGGCGGAAGAAGTCCCGGTCGATGATCAGCTTGCGCATCCAATAGCCCACCTGGATATTGTTGGGCATGGCCACAAAGACCAGATCCCGGCTGGTGCGCACTAGCTCTTTTAACAATCCCTCCGGGTTTTGGATATACCACAGCCCGGCCCACTCCCAGGTCAGATCGAAACTCTTGTCCTCAAAGGGCAGGCGATCCCACGCATCGGGCTGGACGGGGACCAGATTCACGGGCAATTTGAGATCCTCGGCCCAGATGCGGCGCACGCCCTCCAGCCGCTCCTGGTTGTCGTCCACCAGGGTGACATCCACCCCGCTCTGAGCCAGGATCACATCGTTGATCCCGCTCACCCCGGCCATGCCGTAGAGGGGGGCTTCCAGCACAGATTTGACGCTGTATTTGCGGCGCAGATCCTCCAAAAAGTCGTTGAGCACAAAACGCTCGTAGACCAGGCCCAGGCCCTCGTTGTAGTCGGTCAAATACCTGCGCCAGGTGTCGAATTGGTCGGTCATGGGTTGAACTGCTTTCTGGTTGTGAGATGTGAGATGTGAGATGCGAGATGCGAGTTGCGAGTTGCATCTCACATCTCGCATCTCATTTTTTAACAATCAACGTATAGCCCCGCTGCCCCACCACGGTCACCCGTTCCTCGGCCTGGACGCTGCCGGATTCCAGTTCGGCGTTCCACCACTCCCCGGCCAGGAAGACGCTGCCGGTCTCGCCGGTGGAGAAGGCGACTTTGGCCGTGGCGGAACGGTTGATCAACCCCTCCATGCCCGAGTAGGGCTGGCGGCGTTGGGCGGCCAGGGCCTTGCCCCCGGCAAAGAGGATAAACCCGCCCATCAGCGCGGCCATGGTGATGATGGTGCCCCAGGGCACGGCCACGCCAGGGGCGTCAAAGAGCAGGGCCGCGCCAAAGACAAAGGCGGCCAGCCCGCCGGCGGCCAGCACGCCAAAGGTTGGGGTAAAGAGTTCGGCGATCAGCAGGATGATGGCCAGGCCGATCAGGGCCAGCCCGGCAAAGTTGGCGTCCAGTTGGCCCAGGGCATAGAAGGCCAGCAGCAGGCAGATGGCCCCGGCGATCCCTGGCACGCCAAAGCCGGGGATGCGCATCTCGGTGATCAGCCCCAACGTGCCCAAAGTCAGCAAAATTGAGGCGATGCTGGGGTTGCTGATAAAGTTGAGAAAGCCCTGCAACGGGTTCATGTCCAGATATTCCACCGCGGCGTCCGCGGTGTGGAGGGGGCGTTCTTCCCCCAGCACGGTGACGGTGAAGCCGTCGGTCTGGGCCAGCAGGTCCAGGAGATCCGGGGCGATGAAGTCGATCACGCCCATCTCCAGGGCTTGGGGGGCGGTGGCCGCGGCGGCCTCTTCCACGGCCCGGCGGGCCCACTCCACCGCGGCCTCGCCCCGGCGGTCGGCCAGGTTTTCAATGTCCGCGGTGAGGATGTTGGTGACCTTGGCCTGCATGGTCTCGCCGATCTCCTCGCCGCTGCCGCCCACGGGGCTGGCCGCGCCAATGCTGCTCCCCGGCGCCATCACCGCCACATGGCCAGCCAGGGTGATGAAGGTGCCCGCGCTGCCGGCGTGGGCGCCCGTGGGCGAAACATAGACCATCACCGGCACAGGAGATTGGAGCATGGTCTGCACAATGCTTTTGGTGATGTCCACGCTGCCGCCAGGGGTGTCCAGTTGCAGGATCACCGCCTGGGCATTCAGGGTTTCGCCCAGGGTGATGCCGTCCTGGATATACTTGTGCAACACCGGCGTCACCGCGCCCTCAAAGGTAAGGACGACGACCACCTGGCGGTCATCCGTCCCCGGCACGGCCTGGGCGGATGACCGCATGGCAGGGGCAAAGAGAGGCCAGATCAGGCCCAGGAAGAGCATGGAGAGATAGAGCAGACGCAAGGCTTTGTGCAAAGGGGAAATCTCTTGGTTGAGTTTTGACATAATGTTGGTTTGTCCTTTTACTCGTTACTCATTACTCGTTACTCATTACTCGTTACGTCTTCCCCTTCACCACGCCCACTTCCTCCAACATCTCCTCCACCGAGCGACGGCCGGCGGGGGTGGTGGCGCCGAGCATCTGCATCAGTTCGGTGATGCGGGCGTCCCCGGCCAGGGTGTTGACCAGGGTGGTGGTGCGCTCGCTGCCGCCCTCGTTGAGGATATGTTTGTTGACGGTGTAATGTTGGTCGCCGTAGGCGGCCAGTTGGGGCAGATGGGTGATGCACAGCACCTGGTGCATGGCGGATACGGCCTGGCTCGACGAGTCGGCCGGCGGCTGGCTGTCGGTGAGCCGCCACAGTTTTTTGCCCACGATGCCCCCCACACGCCCGCCGATGCCCTGGTCGATCTCGTCGAAGATCAGGGTGGGGGTGGCGTCGGCGTAGGCCAGGACGCTTTTCAGGGCCAGCATCAGCCGGGCGGTTTCGCCGCCGGAGGCGACTTTGGCCAGGGGCTTGAGGGGTTCGCCAGGGTTGGCGCTGATCAGAAATTCCACCTTGTCGATGCCCGTGGCGTCAAAGGCCACCCGGCGACCGTCGGCCAAAAAGGCCCCGTCGGCATGGTCATTTTGGGCCAGATCCACGCCAAACTGGGCCTTCTCCATTTTGAGATCGGCCAATTCGACCTCCACCTGGCGGGCCATGCGTTCTCCGGCTGCCTTTCGTTGCGTACTCAGGGTCGTCCCCAACTGCCCCACCTTGCGCAAATAGCGGATCTCCTCTTCTTCCAGGGCCGCCGTCTTGACCTCCCAATTCCCCAATTCATCCAACTCGGCCTGGGCTGCCCGGCCAAAGGCAATCACCGCTGGGATGTCGTCGCCGTATTTGCGCTTGAGGGTGTCGATCAGTTCCAGGCGATTCTCCACGGTGGAGAGGCGGGCGGGGTTGAACTCCAGCTCATCGGCGTAGTCTTGGACAGAACGGGCCAGATCCCCAAGTTGTTCCACCAGGGTCTGGCCCTGGGTGGCCACCTCGGCCATGTCGGGATCGATACGCTCCAATTTGTCCAAACGGCCCACGGCCTCGCTGACCAGATCGATGGCGGCCGGCATCTCGCCGTCCCCGTCGCTGAGGATGGACGTGACCGCCTGGGCCAATTTGAGCAGGGATTCGGCGTTGCTCAGGCGACGGCGTTCGCTCTCCAGGGCTTCGTCCTCGCCGGGGCGCAGGGCGGCGGCGGCGATCTCTTCGGTCTGAAAACTGAGCATGTCCACCCGCTGGGCGATGGTGCGGGCGTCCTGGCGCAGGCGGTGAAGTTCGGCCCGCACCCGGCGCAGCTTGGCCACCTCCCCGGCTACCTGGGTGCGCAGGGGCATCAACCCGGCGTAGCGGTCCAGGAGGTGGATGTGGGTGCGGGGCTTGAGCAGGGTGAGGTGTTCGCCCTGGCCGTGGATGTCCACCAGATTGGCGGCCACATCGGCCAAGATCTGCAAGCTGACCGCCCGGCCATTGACCCGGCACACATTGCGCCCATTCAGCCGCACCTCCCGGCTCAACGTCACCCAATCCGGGTTGTCCGGGTCGCTCAGCCCCTGGCTCTCCAAAAAGCCCCGCACATCTCCCTCGTTCCCATTTTCCCCTTCCCCGCCATTGTCCATTGTCCATTGTGCATTGTGCATTGCCCCCGGCAGTTGAAAGGTCGCCTCCACCGACGCCACCTCGGTCCCCGCCCGCACCCATTCGGCGGAAGCCCGATCCCCCAACAGCAGGCCCACGGCGTCAATGATGATCGACTTCCCCGCGCCGGTCTCGCCGGTGAGGATGTTCAACCCGGCCCCAAAGCCCAGTTGCAGGTCGTCTATGATGGCAAAGTTTCGGATGTGCAGTTCGGCTAACACGGAACCTCGGATTTTGGATTTTAGATTTTGGATTTTGGATTGGGGCGGCCCCGCCATTGTGCATTGGACATTGTGCATTGGACATTGTGCATTGGGCATTGTGTGACTCGCCCCTCGCTCATTTTAGCACAGACGGTCGCCAGTCCTAAAC
>CAZKEX010000134.1:5488-10764 GCA_964551895.1 uncultured Caldilineaceae bacterium
CATTGTGTGACTCGCCCCTCGCTCATTTTAGCACAGACGGTCGCCAGTCCTAAACGGCTGGGGGCGGCGGGCGGTGATGGGCCGAGGCTTTTTACACCCTTTGGACATCGGTGCTATAATGGTCATGTTTTGGTCTGTTCTGTCAATCCCTTGGCCTCGTCTGTTTTTTATGATTTTTCAAATCTGTCGTTTTTCTATAGTGGAGGAAACTATGTTTGGTCTTGGCCCCGTTGAAATGGTTATCATTTTGGTGATTCTGGTTATGCTTTTTGGTGTGGGCAAGCTGCCCGAAATCGGCGGCGCTATCGGCAAGACGATCAAGGAGTTCCGCACCACAATAGGCAGCGATGAGAAGAAGGACGCGGACAGCGAAAAGAACGACGAAACCCCCAAGGACGCCGCGGCCTGAGCGGTGGTCTGTTCCGTTTCGTGACGTGATTGCAAAAAGCATTTAACCGCCGAGAGCGCAGAGAGCCGCAGAGGGTGGTCAAACCGACTCCCTTTTCTTCTTTGCGCTCTTTGCGTCTTTGCGGTGAAAAACGCCCTCTTTCGGCAGCTCTGAAAGGCTCTTTGTGTGAAGTTGCTCCGCTTATTGTTGCTTGTCGCCCTGCTGCTGGTCGCCTACACGGGCCAGCTTCTTCTCGACACCAGCCTCCTAACCGATCTCCCATTTCTATCCACAATCCAGCAGTTGCCCGGTCTGCGCACCCTGTTGAGCCTGCCCCGGGCCGACGTGATCGACTGGGGCGGCGGGCTGTTGGTGGCGGCGGGCCTTGCTTTTGGCCTGCTGGCCACCCCTTGGCCCCGTCCTCTGGCCGCGCAGCAAAGCGCCTCCTCGCCCCGTTCCCCATCTAAAAGATCCACAAACACCGCCCGTCTAGGGTTGGCCGGCTTGGGTGTGGCTTTGGCCCTGGGAATCTTCAACGCATGGTGGATTGGGACGAATGGCCCGGAGTCGGGGCTGATCCTGGGGCTTTGGGCTGCAGGGGTGGTGGCTGCTCTGGCAGGTGGCTGGCTTTTGGGTCGGGGAGATCAAAGACCGATCGTCGGTTCAGATGACGAGGGGGGCGAAGAGACCATCTCGCCCGAGGCGGGGTGGCCCGTGGTGGTGATGATCCTGGCCGTGGTGTTGGCGGTCTCCCTGTGGCGACTGGCGGATCTGCCCGTCGAAGTTGACGGCGACACAGCCAGCCACGGTCTCCAGGCCCTGGAGATGGTCAGCGGACGGGAGACGCGCCTCTTTGCGCCGGGGTGGGCCAACATCCCCTTGCTGGCCTTTGTGCCCGCCGCCCTGGGCATGATGTTCAGCGAAAATCTGCTGGTGGGCCTACGCCTGGCCGGGGTCTATGCCGGGCTGTTGACCGTCTTTGGCACCTGGCTGCTGGGCTGCGAGATCTTTCGCCGTCCGCCCCGCTTTGGTCCCCAGGGCGAAGTGATCGACGACGATGGACGCTGGGGCGCGCTGATGGCCGCTGGCGTGGTGGCCGGTTCTGTGGCTTTGCTCCACTACAGCCGCATCCCCGAGTATCTGGAGCCGGTGGGGTGGGGCGCGTTGGGGCTGTGGGCCTTTTTGCGGGGTCTGCGCACCCGGGATGCCTTTGCCTTGGCCGCCAGTGGATTGCTGATCGGGGTAGCGACCAGTTTCTATTTCAGCGGACGGGTCTTCGTGCCTGTGGTGTTGGTGTGGAGCCTGGGCGTGGCGCTGCTGCGCCGAGGGTGGCTGGAGGTGCAGGGCGTGGGGACCGGCTGGCAAGGGCTGGGCGTGTGGACCGTGGGCTTTGTCGCCGCCCTCGGTCCCCAGATCGGCTATTGGCTGCAACGGCCCCAGGCCTTCATGGAGCGCACGTCCGAAGTCTCCATTTTCAGCCCGGCCTCCTTCCAGCATCTCTCCGGCGTCTTTGGCGCGGACACCCAACTGGGCATCTTCCTGGGCAGCCTGCGCCAGACTGTGCTGACCTTCAACCTCTTTGCGGACAAAAGTTCCCACTTTGGCTTTGCCGGTCCCATGCTCAACAGCTATCTTTCGCCCATGCTGGCCCTGGGTGTCGGCGTGGCCCTGGTCTATCTCTTCCGGCTTCAGGGCTGGCTGCTGCTCTCCTGGTTTGCCGGGGTGGTTCTCTCTGGAGCGCTGACCATCGACGCGCCCACCTGGAGCCGCATGTTGCCCGTCCTGCCCGTGGTTGGCCTGTTGGTGGCCCTTGGGCTGGATCGTCTGCGGGTCAGCCTGGTGGAATCTGGCGGACTGTGGCTGGACCAGGTGACGGTCTTGGGGGCTGTGGGGTTGATCCTGCTCACCGGCGCGCAGAATTTTGTCAGCTATACGGACTATATGGGCTACGAGGCGGATCAATACAGCTATGTGGGCCGGGCCGCCGCCCAACTGCCCGTGGACCAACCCATTTGGGTCTATGTGGGCAACGCCCCGGACAATGGCCATTGGGTGGATCGGATCCCCCAGTTCCTCAGCGGCCAGCCCTACAACCACCGCCCCGGCGCGGATATCGGCCCCGACCAATGGGCATCCGTACTCACCCCCGGCAGCTCCATCCTCTTCCACCGGGACGATGAGGCAGTGCTGGCCCAGGTCATGGCCCGCTTCCCCAATGGCCAGCTCCAGATCTGGCGGGACAAAGAGGCCAAACCCATGTTCTTCGCCTATACGTTGCGGGATTAGCCCCGTTCGGCTGAGTCCACGTCGAAGCCCGGCCCCCAATTCTGGGGGAGACGCTGGACAGTTCCCCCCAAAGTTGGGGGGCTAGGCTTCGACGTGAGCTCAGCCGAACGGGGGCAGAGGGCAAGGGACGCTTTGAAACCAAGCCATTTTTGATGAAACCCCCGCAACGTGCTATACTTTTTGACTGTGCCCAAGAACAACAGGCACGCAATCATCTAAACAAACTGCTACCAGCTAACCGCTACCAGCTATCAAGGAGTTCCCATGTCCTTTACCGACTATCTCATGATCGCCACAATCGTCGTCTCCATCGCCCTGACGACCGTGGTCTTGATCCAGGCCCAGGACGCCGGGCTGGGCAACATGTTTGGCGGCGACAGCAGCATCTATCGCACCCGCCGGGGCTTCGAGAAGACGATCTTCAATGTCACCATCGGCCTGGCCGGGCTCTTCATGCTCCTGAGCCTGCTGACTGTGATCCTGCAAAACCGCTTCTAAGCTGTTGGGCGACCGACCTCGCCTGCAATAGGTCCAATTCGCGCAAACCCACAGGCGGCATTCAGATCCGAATGCCGCTTCTGTGATCTTATGAAGTTGTGTGGAAACGGGACGATAGCCACGAAGAAGGGAAGGGAGGAAGGTACACGAAGAAAAGGTGAGAAAAGAGACCTTTCTTCTCCATAATCTTTCTTCGTGTACCTTCCCAACTTCCCTTCTTCGTGGCTATCTCCCCCACCAACAGACCAGTTTTTCAAGGGATGGATGCATGCCCAACCAACCCAACCAACCCAATCAACCCACCTTTCACGCCGAATCTAGCGCCGAAGTCAACAACGGACATATCGACTCGCCGGGCACTGCGCCCCTGGGCCGATATATCCGCTGGCAGGCCCTGATGGCCTTGCTGGGCGTCATCGCCCTCACTTCGTTGTTGGGCTATTCGGCCTACAGCGTCACCACGGTCTTGGTGGCGGATCGGGGCGGCGTCTTCCGGGAAGGGGTAGCGGGCAACCCCCAGACCATCAACCCCCTGCTCTGCCAAATGCACGAAGTGGACCAGGATCTGTGCGCCCTGCTCTTTCGGGGGCTGACCAAGTTCAACAAGGCCGGTGAAGTCAAGCCGGATCTGGCCGATTTCTGGACCGTGACCCCGGATGGATTGACCTACACCTTCCATCTGAAGGCAGACCAATTCTGGCACGACGGCCACCCGGTCACCGCGGCGGATGTGGTCTTCACCGTGCAGGTGATGCAAGATCCCGAGTTCCCCGGTGTGCCGGATCTGGCCGAACTGTGGCGGGCGGTGGATGTGGAGCAGGTGGACGACCTGACCGTGCGCTTTGTGCTGGCCCAGGCCTTTGCCCCCTTCCAAAACTACACCACCATCGGTCTGCTCCCCAAGCACCTGTGGGAAGGGGTGCCCGTGGCCGAGCTTGGGGCCAGCCCCCTCAACGCCTCCCCTGTGGGCACCGGTCCCATGCGGGTCACCGCGGTGACAGCGGATCACATCCGCCTGGAGCCCAACCCCTTTTATGGCGACAGCGCCCCCTATATCTCCGCCTTGGAATTCCACTTCTATCCCGACTATCCCAGCCTCTTTGCCGCCTATCAACAGGGCGAAATTGATGGCATCAGCCGCATTCTGCCCACCGAACTGCCCCTGGCCCAAGAGCGGACCGATCTCCAGCTTTTCAGCGCGGTCGAGGCCGGCTATGTGGTGGTGGTCTTCAATCTGCGCAACGCGGATGTGCCCTTTTTTCAGGACACCACCGTGCGCCAGGCCCTGGCCTATGGCACGGACCGGGCACGCCTGATCGAGGTGGCGGCCCAAGGCCAGGGTGTGCTGGCCCAAAGCCCCTTGCTGGCAGAGAATTGGGCCTACAATCCTGATGTCAAAACCTATCCCTATAATCCCGAACTGGCCAGCAAACTGCTGGACGCGTCGGGCTGGGTGGACACCAACAGCGACGGCGTGCGGGAGCGGGATGGGCGGCTGCTCAGTTTTGTGCTTCTGACCAATGAAGACGTCGTCCACCGCCGGTTGATCGAGGAGATGGCCGCAGATTGGCGCAAGATCGGCGTGCAGGCCGTGCCCCAACCGGTCAGCTTTGCCGGTCTGGTCAGCGACTTCCTGGCCCCCCGGCGCTACGACGCCGCCCTGATCAGTTGGTCCGAGCTGGCCGGCGACCCGGACCCCTATCCCCTGTGGCACAGCTCCCAGGCCGAGGAGGGGGCGCAGAACTTCAGCGGCTGGGCCAACGAGCGGGCGGATGCCATCCTGGATCGGGCGCGCACCGTGGTGGATCAGGATGAGCGCAAACAGTTTTATCGGGAATTTCAGGACATCTTCGCCGAAGAGGTCCCGGCCCTGCTGCTCTACTACCCCATCTATACCTACGGCGTCAGCGACCGGGTCAAAAATGTGCAGATCGGTCCCCTCAACCGCACCGCCGACCGCTTCGCCACCTTTGCAGATTGGTACATCGTCACCCGCCGGGTCCCCGCCAACCAGATCCCCACCACTGTGCCCCCCATGCCGCCGCAGTAGGTGACAAGGTGAGGGGGTGACAAGGTGAGGGGGTGACAAGGTGAGGGGGTGACA
>CAZKEX010000135.1:0-10718 GCA_964551895.1 uncultured Caldilineaceae bacterium
CTGAACGGCTTTGGAATGACTCCAGTTAGCTTGTATGTCCCTTTTGCGGCCACTGCTTCAAATTGCACCTGTCAACCAACCCAAACCCACCCGAAAGAGGAGGTTCCATGCACGATGATCTGAACGATGCGCTGGCCCAGGCAGTCAAAGCTTTTGGCGATACCCGCATCCACTATTGCCAGGTGGAGGTGGCGGCGACGACGGATCAACGCTGTGAGCTGACGGGCGCGGTGTTGGACGCGGCCACCTTGGACGCCCTCACCGCAGCCCTGTCCGACCGCGTGCCTGGGGTACTCGTGGATGGGTCCAGGGTGCAGGCGCTGCGGGGCGAAGATCCCGTCGAGCAGGTGGTGGCCACCAACCTCACCGGCCTCTATGCCCAGCCCTCCTTTCGAGCCGAACAGGTCACCCAACTGTTCAACGGCGCGCCCTTGGAAAAGCTCATGGCCGACGAGCGATGGCATTTTGTGCGCCAGCCCGACGGCTATTTGGGTTGGGCCTATGGTCCCTATTTGGCCGATCTGCCCGCCACCCCGGCCACCCATCTGGTCGGGGTCCCGGTCAGCCTTTTGCGGACGGAACCCCAATTCTACGCCTCCGTGGTCAGCCGGGTGTTGGGGGGCACAGGGGTGACCGTGCAACGGATCGAGATGTTCGGCAATCGGGCTTCTGACGGCTGGGCGCAGGTGACCCTGGCCGGCGGGCACACCGGCTGGCTCTCCCTGATCGATCTGCATTCCGTGGACGATCTGCCCACCGAGGAGGCCCCCCGCCGCCGCCAGATCGTCGAACATGCCCGGCGCTACATGGGCGTGCCCTATCTGTGGGGCGGCAGTTCGGGCATGGGCATCGACTGCTCCGGTCTGGCCCAGCTCACCCACCGGCTGGTCGGCCTCACCCTGCCCAGGGACGCGGACATGCAGTTCGACGCCGGGCGGCCTGTGGAGCCTCCCTTCCAGCGCGGGGACCTGCTCTTCTTTGGTGAACTGGGGGCCAGTCGGCGCATCACCCACGTGGGCATCAGCCTGGGCGGCTGGCGTATCATCCACGCCTCCCGGGCCCAAAACGGGGTCTACGAGGACGATGTGGAGGCGGTGGACCATCTGCGCAAGAGCTTTGTGGGGGCGCGCACGTTTGTGGGCGAGTAAGAACTCGCGCTCAATCAATCCATGTGGTCATTGAGATTAGAAGATTGGGCGATTAAGAGATTAACGCGGCAGAATCGCCCAATCTCCTAATCGCTCAATCTCACGCCACGAAGCTCGACAGTTTCCCAAAAAGGAGCAACAACCCATGCGTCCAAACAACCTCAAATCCCTCTGGGCCGCCGGCCAGGTGACCCTGAACGGCTGGCTCAACATCCCCAACTCCTGGTCCGCGGAGGTGATGGCCCACGCCGGATGGGAGAGCGTGACCATCGACATGCAGCACGGCTTCTCCACAGTGGAGAGCGCCATGACCCAGCTTCAGGCCATCAGTACCACGGATGTGGTGCCCCTGGTGCGGGCGTCGTGGAACGATCCCCTGCAGAT
Organism: uncultured Caldilineaceae bacterium; assembly: GCA_964551895.1. Taxonomy (GTDB): domain Bacteria; phylum Chloroflexota; class Anaerolineae; order Caldilineales; family Caldilineaceae; genus JAGNDO01. The sequence goes on from CAZKEX010000135.1 coordinate 1,533, forward strand.
CCAGCGCCTGTTGGACGCCGGGGCCTATGGGGTGATCTGCCCGCTGATCAACAACCGGGCCGAGTGCGAGCGCTTTGTGGGGGCCTGCCGCTATCCGCCCCTAGGCTACCGCAGCATCGGCCCGACTCGCGCCGTGGTCTATGCCGGGGCCGACTATGCCCCCAACGCCAACGAGACGGTCCTCACCTTCGCCATGGTGGAGACCGCCGAGGCCCTGGCCAATCTGGACGACATCCTGGGCGTGCCCGGTCTGGACGGCATCTTTGTGGGGCCGGGAGATCTGGGCCTCTCCCTGCTGGATCGCTTTGGCCCGCCCATCACAGAGCCAGTGCTGTTGGATGCCATCGCCTGCATCGCCGACACCACCCGAGCCGCGGGCAAAATCGTGGGCATCTGGTGCAGCACGGTGGAGGACGCCATGCGCTGCCGCAGCCTGGGCTACCAGTTCATCACCATCAGCTCGGATTCCGGGCTGATGAGTTTGGGGGCCAAAGGGCAAATCGCCCGTTTCCGGGGTGGGGTGTAGGCTGTGCAAGCCGAAACAACGCTGCTCTTTCACGATACAAATAGAAATGGCCCGGCTTAAATAAGCCGGGCCATTTCTATTTGTATCGTGAAAGAGCAGCCCTATCCCCCGTGGGCCACCAGATCCAGAATCTCCGCCACGCTCAACCCCGCCAGCCCCACCCGTTCCAAGGTCTGGCCTGTGGCCCGGAAGTCTCGACCCAGCAGGCTGTTGGCCACGTTGATCAGGGATGTGCAGATGGGCATCTCCACCCCGGCCAGGCGGGCCAACTCCTCCCAGGGCACCAGGCCATAGGGCACATCTTCGGTCAGATAGCGGCTGTCCAACTCGTCCTCGGCCTTGATGGCGTGGTAGACCGGGTTGCGGGCCTTGTCCGGGAAGGCCTCGCCCACATAGCCTTGATGACCGTACCAGGTCACCCCCATCTCGTGTTGGGAGATCAGGGTGAGACCCAAGGCTTTGCCCAAGGCCATGCGCTCGGCGTCCAGGGCGTCCAAAACCTTGCGCACGGCGGGGGTGATCCCCTGCACGTAAAAGAGAAAATCCCCGTGGGTCTGTTCGATGCGCCCGGCGTTGAGGATGGTGACCGGTGGGTGGATGATGGCGTTGGGGTTGCTCAACCAGGTCCACAGGACGTTGGGGGCCGCCGCCAGTTCGGGGAAGACCTGGCGCAGACGGGCGATCACCGCGTCTGTGTGGGTGGCGGGGAAGACGGCGATGCGCAGCCCCTTTTTGTATCCGAAGATGTTGACCGAGGTCGGGCTGTCCTTGCGGCAGGCGTAGATCATGGACTGGGCTTCGGCCAGATGGGGCAGGCTTTGGCAACCGAACTCCTTCAGCCAGCGGGCAAACATGACCGCGCCGCCAAAGTTGCCCGGACTCAGCACCAAGATCTGCTCCGGGCTGACGTGGGGGGCGATCAACTGGGCAAAGGCACGGTGGGCAAAGGCGGGCACCACGATAAAGGCCACATCCGCACCGGTCAAGGCCGCGGCCGGGTCCGTGGTCACTAGCTTGACCGGGCCGAAGCCGGCGATCAGCCCGGTGGTGGGATCGGGCCGGGAGAGGATGCCCCCGGCCTCCTTGACCTCGGCGATGGACTCGGCCAGGGCAGGCACTTCGAACAGGCGCACATCAAAACCGCGGGTACCCAGATCCGCGGCGTGGGCGAAGGCGGCGTGGCCTCCTCCCATGACGGCGACGGTGGGCATGGACTTGGCGCTGCCGGACATGGTTCGATCTCCTTGTGTGGAAGGTGAATTTCACCGCAAAGGCGCGAAGAAAAAATCAGTTCTCGCTCCCACGCTCCGCGTGGGAGCGCCTGACCGGCGCTCTGCGCCGAGGGACGCCGGAGCGTCCAGCTGCATTCCCACGCGGAGCGTGGGAACGAGGATTCTTTTTTTAATCTTTGCGGTGATTTGTTTGTATGAAAAGTTGTTGACCTACAACTCTAGTATAAAGGAATCAACCGTGCGCCGGGCCACCTCGTCCTCGTCCAACTGGATGCCCAGACCGGCGCAGTGGTCGGGCACGAGGATGTCCTTGCCGTCATAGTGGAAGCTGCCGGGGACGAGGATGTCCCCCTTCATGCGCAGGTTGGACATGAGGGCGTGGCCGTGGTCCACCAGATTAGGCACGGCCGCGGCCAGATGCAGGCTGATGGTGACACTGACGCCCAGTTCGATCATGGAGTTGACAAAGCAGGGAATGCCGGCGGCCTCGGCAATGGCGGCGATCTGCATGGTTCGGGTCAGACCGCCCATCTTGCCATGTTTGAGGCTGAAGACCCGGGCCGCGTCTCGCCGGATCAGTTCGATGGCCATGTGGGGCGAGCCGATCACTTCGTCCGCGCTGATGGGCACATGGGTGCCGGCCTGGATTTTGGCCATACTTTCCACATCCCAGGCGGAGACGGGCTGCTCGACCATGCTGGGGTTATACGCCGCCAGTTGGCGGATGGTGTGCATGGCCGTAGAGCGATCCCAGCCCTGGTTGGCGTCCAACATGATGGGGATATCCGGGCCGACAGCTTCCCGCACCGCAGCCACTCGGACCACGTCCTCCGCTGGACTGAGCGCCCCTAGCTTGATGTGCAAGGAGCCGTAGCCATCGGCGATTTTGGCCGTGGCTTCGGCCACATTTTCCGCTGGCGTTCCGCCGCCAAAGGGCCAGATCATGGGGATACGGTCGCGCACTTTGCCGCCCAGAAGCTGATAGACCGGCATATTCAGCGACTGTCCCCAAACATCGTAGGCGGCGATGTCGAAGAGGGCCTTGGCAAAGGAATTGCCAGGGATCACACCATCCATGCGCAAAAGCAGGGCGTTGATGTTGGTGGGGTCCATGCCCAGAAGGGCCGGGCCAAGATAGCCGTGGATCAAGGCCATCACCGACGCCGGGCTTTCGGTGGTGAAGCCAGCATGGGGTGTGCTTTCGGCCACCCCTGTCAATCCCTCATCCGTCATCATGCGCAAAAGCACCGAGCGGGATTCGGTCATTCCGCTCTTTTCAATGGCCATGACATAGGGCTTGACAACTTCCGATCGGATCAGATCGACCTGAATCTTGCGAATTTGCATGATCTTCAATTTTCTTTCTATTCAAGGGATCGGGGTTGGAGAACTTCGGTGAGCCAGTCGCCCACAAAGTTGATGGCCAAGACGGTGACGAGAATGGCGATGCCCGGCCAGGTGGTCACCCACCAGGCATTGGAGAGGTAGTTGCGCCCGTCGGCGATCATGCTGCCCCAACTGGGGTCGGGCGGCTGCACCCCCAGCCCCAAAAAGCTCAGAGAGGCCTCGGCCAGGATCATCTCGGCCACGGAGAAGCTGGCCAGGACCAGGATGGGGGTCATCACATTGGGCAGCATGTGGCGGAAGATCAGCCGGGTCGGTTTGGCCCCCACGGTGCGGGCGGCCAGCACAAAATCGGTCTCTTTCAAAGAGAGTACTTCGGCCCGGGCTATGCGGGCATATTCCACCCACTTTGTTATCCCCAGCACCAGGATCAGGATGATCAGACTGCGCCCCAGCACGGCGATGATGGTGACGGCCAGCAAAATAGCCGGGATGGAGAGTTGGGCGTCGGCGATGCGCATGATCACCACGTCCACAGATTTCCCCGCATATCCGGAGATCAATCCCAAGACCACACCGATGGGGCCGGCCACCAGCATGGCCATCATGCCGATGATCAGGGAGATACGGGCGCCGTAGACGATGCGGGTCCACATATCCCGGCCCAATTGGTCCGTGCCCAGGAAGTGGGGGGAGACGCTACCCTCCACCCAGAAGGGGGGCTTGAAGCGCAGGGCAAAGCTGGTGGCCTCCGGGGCCTGGGAGGTGATAAAGGGGGCAAAGATGGCCATGAGGATGATACCCAACAAGATGATCAGCCCGATGGCCCGGCTGGGACGCTGGCGCAGGGAATAGACCATGCGCGAACCCAGGGTGCGCTGGCTGATCTCCCTGGCCTCTTGGCGATCCGTTTTGAGGGTCGCGGCCCCTGTTGTGATCTCTGTTGTCATCGACTTGGCACCTTCCGGGCTAAGGGTGTGTTTGGAAAGCCAGTCCAGACAGCCACGAAGAAGAGAAGAAAAGAAGATTCACGAAGGTATTCAGCATGAAACGTCGCTTTCCTCGTGCATCTTCCCCGGCTTCCTTTCTTCGTGGCTACTTTTCAAACAGCTTCTAACTCTGGTTATTCATAGCGGATGCGGGGATCCACCACGGTGTACAGAATATCCACCAGTAAATTGCTCAGGATAAAGATGGCGGCCAACAGCACTGTGGACACCTGCACCACGGGGAAGTCCCGCTTGAGTACGCTCTGCACGATCAATCGGCCCACCCCCGGCCAGGCAAAGACCGTCTCGGTGATGATCGCCCCGCCCAGCATGGCTCCTACGGTCAACCCAAGGGCAGAGAGGACGGGGAGCAGGGCATTGCGCAGGGCGTGGGTGAGGATCACCGCCCGCTCTGTCATCCCCTTGCCCCGGGCCGTGCGGATATAATCCTGGGTCAGCACTTCGCTCATCCCCGCCCGCACCAGCCGGGTGATCTTGGCCGCGCCCCAAGAGCCCAGAACGATGGACGGCATGATCAGATTGGCCAGCCCGCCCCGTCCCCCTGTGGGCAACAGCCGGAAAGTCACAGAGAAGAGCAGGATCATCATCACCCCCAGCCAGAAGCCGGGCATGGCCTGGCCCACCAAAGCCACAAACATCACGATCCGGGAGATCAGGGTGTTGGGCCGCACAGCCGCGATCAGCCCGGCGGGGATGGCGATCAACACGGTAAGCAGAAAGGCCACGGCGGTCAGTTCCAGGGTGGCGGGCAATCGATCCAGCACCACGCCCAAGGCGGGGGCCTCGTAGGCCAGGGAGTTACCAAAATCTCCCCGCACCACATCGCCCAAGTAGCGCACATATTGCACGACCAACGGCCGATCCCAGCCCATCTCCTGGCGGAAGCGGACCATGTCCGCCTGGGTTGCCTCCGCGGGCAGAAAGAGCATGGTCGGATCACCGCTCAGGCGCATGATGAAGAAGACCACGGTAAAGACCAGAAACGCGGTCATGACTCCTTGCACCAGGCGGATTAGGATCAGTCGGAGATTCATAGGGCCTCCTGGGTAGGACGTGTTGCGGATTGCGTGTTGCGTGGCGGAAACCTGGATACTCGATACTCGGTATGCCCCACGCAACACGCAATCCGCAACAAATTTCTAGTTGGCCGGAGACAGTTCAACGGCGAAGAACATGTCTACAGATGCCTTGTTGATATTCCAGTTGATTCGGCTGCTGTTGACACCGAAGGCCTCCTGCTCCACATACATGAAGATCCAGGGGGCTTCCTCGTGGACAAAGGCGTTGAGTACCTTGCCCTTTTCGTAGCGGGCCGCCGGGTCCATTTCGGTCATGAAGTCGTCGATCAGGGCGTCCATCTCCGTGTTGGCGTAGTAGTAGCCACGGGTTTGGGAGTGCAACAGGGTGTTGAAGTGACGGGCGGCCTCCGGGTTGGAGCGCCAGGGGAAGAAGTACATTTCGAAAGCGCTGTCCGCATAGCCTGCAAACATCTCGGCGGTCGGCAGCTCTTCAACATTGACCTTGATCCCCACCTGGGCCAGTTCGGATTGCACGGCCTCGGCCACCTCCTTCACCTGCAACATCCCCTGGACCTGGCCAAAGTTCAGCGTGATCTCAAAGCCGTCCGGGTAGCCAGCCTCGGCCAAAAGCTCCTTGGCCTTCTCCTTGTCGTTGTAGAAAGGCAGATCCGGGTCGTAGCCGGGGGCAACAGGCCACAGACCGCCGGGCACAGCCTGGGCCTGGCCGCTGAGGATAAACTCGGCGATGGCCGCAGAATCAACCGCGTAGTTGATGGCCTGACGCACCCGCACATCCGAGGTCGGCCCGCCCTTGAGGGTATCCAGGCCGATATAGGTGATGGCGCCGCCCCGTTGCAGCACATTCAGGTCGGCCTCCGCTTCGATCTGGGCGATGGAGTCAAAGGGAACCACCTCGATGATGTCGGTCTCGCCGGCCATCAGAGAGGCCACACGGGAGGAGGCTTCGGGAATGGTGCGGAAGGTGATGCTGTCCACCTTGACTTCACCGCCCCACCAGTCATCATTCTTGACCACGGTGACGTAGTCATCCTGGGCCATTTCTGCAAAGCTGAATGCCCCAGTGCCCACCGGCGCGGCGGCAAAGCCCTGGGGTCCAACCTCTTCGGTGTAGGCCGGGGGCATCATGAAGACGTGGGCGATCTGGGAGAGCCAGATAGGGTTGGTGCGGTTGGTCACGGTCTGCACCGTGTAGTCGTCCACCACAACCACTTCGGTCAGCTCGTTGATCACCGTGGTCTGGCTGGAGCCTTCGATGCTCATGGCATTGTCAAAGCTGTACTTGACCGCTTCGGCATTAAAGGGCTCGCCGTTCTGGAAGGAGACCCCCTCCCGCAGGTTGAAGGTCCAGGTCAGACCATCTTCCGAGATCGACCATCCGGTGGCCAGCCAGGGCTGGAAGGTGCCGTCGGAGCCCAGGACGATCAGGGGATCCATGATCTGCTCCAGCACGATCCAGTCTGTGGTCAAGGAGGTCAAGTTAGGATGCAGATTGCTCACGTTGGCCGCAATCCCCATCACGACATCAAAAGACGCGGCTTCGGCCGGATCCGGGGCCGGAGCCTCGGCGACGGGCGCTTCCACGGCTGGGGCTGCCGCGGCAGGGGCATCCGCCGGGGCCGGAGCCTCCGGGGTCGCGGCCGGGGCCGCGCACGCCCCCAACAGCAGGGCAAAAATCACAAACAGGGGAACAACATAACGCATCGAACCTCGGGTTTTGAACATAGTATTCTCTCTCCTTTTTAGACAGAACATTGGACAGAACATTGGGCAAAGCATCAGACAAAACAATCAATACCAACGGGGGACGATCCGGGAAAAACCGTAAAAACAGAACGATCTGGGGGCACCACAGACGCAGGCGAGGCGGCGATCCTCTTGCCGGAACTTAGGCGGTGGCCGTCAGCCCCCCTTCTTGGACCAGGGCCAGCAGGTCGTTGACCGTCAGCCCGCCCAGCCCTAAGCGGGCCAGGGTCAGCCCCTCGGCCCGAAAATCCCGGCCCAGGAGCGCGTTGCCCAGGTTGATCAGGCTGCTGATCAGGGGCGTCTCCACCCCGGTCAGGCGGCCCATGTCTTCCCAGGGCACCAGACCATAGGGCAGATCCTCGGTCAAATAGCGGCTGTCCAGTTGCTTCTCAGCCTTGATGGTGCCGTAGACCAGTTCCCGGGTCGACAAGCCGGAGGCAGACCGGCGGGCCTGATGCCCATACCAGCGTTCGGTCAAATCGTCTATCGGGTCCAGGGTCAAGCCCAGGGCCGAGCCGATGGCCATCAACTCGGCATCCAGATCTTCGACCACCCGAAAGAGCGATGGCGACTTTCCCTCCAAATAGAAGAGAAAGTCGCCGTGGGTCTCCTCGATCCAGCCGGCGTTGAGGATGGTGATGGGGGGATGGGAGATGGGGTTGGGGTTGCTCAACCAGGTCCACAGAATATTGGGAGCATTTTGCACCGTGGGGAAGATCTGGCGCACCACGGCCATCACCGGGTCCGTGTGCCGGGCAGGGAAGACGGCCATACGCAGCCCTTCCTTGACCCCAATGATGCGGATCGTGGCCGGGCCACTCTTGCGGCAGGCGTACATCATGGATTGGGCTTCGCACAGCCGTGGCAACTGGCCACAGCCAGCCCCTTTCAGAGATCGGGCAAAGAGAATCGCCCCGCCAAAGTTGGCCGGGCTAAGCACCACAATCTGCTCGGGCCGCACATGGGGGGCGATCTGTTGGGCAAAGGCGGCGTGGGCAAAGGCTGGCACCACCAAAAAGATGATCTGCGCCCCATCCAAAGCCAGAGCCGGGTCCGTCGTGATGATCTTGATCTCGGCAAATCCAGCATTCAGCCCGGTGCTGGGATCCGCCTCCGACAGGATCCCCCCCTGGGCCTGGGCCTCAACGATGTTTTCGGCCAACGCCGGCAGCTCGCACAGGCGCACGTCAAACCCACGCAGAACGAGGTCGGCGGCATGGGCAAAAGCTGCCTGGCCTCCGCCCAGCACGGCAACGATGGGACGTTGGGTCATCTTAAACTCCTCGCCGGACAATGATATGGACAGGAAAGAGACCGCCCGGCCAGAACAAGAATTGGCCGGAGGCTACATCACCGAGAGCAATCGAGATCAATCGAGATCAATTAGGGGCAAACTGCGAGAAAAAGGGGAGGGGAATGTCGTCGAACATAGACGAACATAGACGAACATGGACGAACATGGACGAACAGCCTGAATTGGAACCGTTCAATGCCATCAAACGATCAGTTCAGGTTGACGCTCCAACACAGCCACCAGAACATCCCGAAAACGAGCCACATGACGGCGCATCAGATCAACCGCCGCGGCCAGGTCTTCTTGGGCCACGGCGTCCAAAATCAAATAGTGCTCTGCATGGGAGGCGGCCAACTCGGCCTGGCCGATGGGCAAAAGAAAAACCAGGATGCGCTGCACATGCTCGTCCAGGTTGGTCAGGACACTGCTGATACGCTGATTGTCGTATTTGCGGTCAAAGGTATGGTGAAACTGGCGGTTGAACTCTACAAAACCCACGTAGTCCCCTGTCTCCAACGCCAATGCCGCCTGATCCAAGATCCCTCGCATGGCATCCAGTTCCGATAGGGAAAAAGCGCCGATGGTGGCCTGGACCAAAAAGCATTCCAGAATCTCCCGCAACTGGTAGACTTCCAGAATGTCAGCGATGGAAATATCGGCCACATAGTAGCCGTCAAAGGGAATGTTGGTGAGAAAGTTCTCCTGTTGCAACCGCCCCAGGGCCTTGCGGATAGGGGTCTTGCTGATGCCCAACTCCTCGGCCAGGCGCGTCTCGGCCAAAAAGGCCCCAGGCTGAAAGACGCCACTGAGGATGGCTTCCTTGATCTGGGCGTAGGCTATCTCGTCCAGGGTCTGGGTCTTGGCAATTTTGACCAAGCTAATAGGCGATGTCACGGGCTAATTCTCTTCTTTGCGATAGTGGATAGTTTAGAAGGGTCGGACTGTATACTGTATACAGTATACAGTCCGAACTCAAGTATACACCAACTTTGACCAT
>CAZKEX010000136.1:0-10715 GCA_964551895.1 uncultured Caldilineaceae bacterium
GAGATCTCGCGCAGACCCGCCGGGTCACGGACCCGGCTAGAGCGGGTTGATGAAAGACCAGCGTCGGTTGAGTAGACCGGGGCAGTTTCCGGTCGTATCGCTTGTACTGAGTGCGAAGCGTATCGAAGTGAAACCAAAGCGGGTTGACGGGAGCAGATGGCCAGGGCCGTGATCTCCGCCCGATGGCCCAACGGACCCACCCGCACGGGGCGCACCCCGTCCAACTGCCAGCGGCGCAGGGTGGTGTCCGTAGACGCGGAGACGGCCCAATTTCCGTCGGGCGACATGGCCACCTGGGGCACGGCTCCGTCGTGGCCGTCCAGTTCGGTCACCATGCCACCCCCGGCCAGATCCCACAGGATCAGCCCGCCGTCGTTCCCGGCGGAGATGGCCCGGCGGCCATCCGCGCTGGCGGCCACGGAGCGCACGGATCCGGCGTGGCCGGTGAGGGTACACAGAACTTGGCCGGTAACCACGTCCCACACGGCCACCGTGCGGTCATCGCTCCCGGCCAGGGCTTGGCCGTTGGGCAGCCCGGCCAGGGCGCTGATGAAGCCACCGGCCTGGCCGCCGCCCTCGGGCCAGCGGTGACGCAGGGCGCCGCTCTCCACGTCCCACACCACTAAGGCCCGGTCATCCCCGGCGGAGATGGCCAGCCAGGAATCGGCGGATTTTTCGGGGAGGACGGCCACGGTGCGCACCCAATCTTGGTGCAGATGGTCGTGGGTGGTCATGCGGTCCGCGGCCAGGTCCAGCGCCATCAGCCCGGCGTCTTGGGCGGCCAGGAGGACGAAGCGGCCATCCGGGGTGAGGGCCAGGGTGTGGGTTGAAGCGGGAATGGGCCAGCTTTGGGCGGTCTGCCACGCGCCGGCGTCGTCCAACGTCCAGCGGCGCAGGGCGCCGTCCCGCCCGGCGGAGAAGATGGCGTGGTCGGTGGGATGGGCGGCCACGGCCAGGACGGAACCGCTGTGGCCGCTGAGGGCGGCGACGGCCCGGCCGCCTTCCCCATCCCACACCAGCAGGCTGCCATCCTGCGAGGCGGAGACGAACTGGCCGGTGTCGCTAAACAGGGCCACGCCAGTGACAAAGTCCGCATGGCCCCGGAGTACCCGGTCGTCGCCCTGAGCGTCCCCGTCCACCTGCCAAAGGGTCGTCAGCCCCCTTTGGGTCAACCGGGCTATTGCGCTGGCGGCGATCTTTTGGGCATCCTGACGTTGGGTAAAATCAAGCGGACGCAAGCGGGCCAGCCACGGGGGCAGGGCGCAAGGCTGGGCGAGGACGGGCAGCAGACGGTTCCGCTGGGCCGGGGTGGCGTAGGCGGCGGCCATGTCGGGCCAAACGTCGTCCATCCACAGTTGGGAGAGGAGCAGGATCACCCGGTCGGCCTGGGCGGGGTCGGCGGTGAAGGTGTATCCGGAGGATTCCAGGTGGGCGCGCAGATCCTGGGCATAGGGGGCTTGGGCAGGATGAAAGGAGAGATGGAGGGTCTGAGTCTGGGTCATAGCCGCCGACGAATGATTTCTCGCAGACCCGGAACGGGGGCGGCGGGGTGGTCCGCACTTTGGATGGGCTGCATGGGGGCCCGGGGGTGGGGGTCTTTGAGATAGTCCAGGGTGGCCTCGCAGCCCCGGTCCAACATGGCGTCGGTCTGGTCAAAGTCCAGCAGGCCCACATCGGCGAAGTCGGGGAACTGGATGTGGTGGAGATCGATGGTGGGGTCCAGGTCGGCCCGGTTGAGATCTGCGTAGAGGGATTCGGCCAGGAAGACGCCGATGGCCCGGTCCACGATGGGGATGACGCCTTTGACCGGGTCCTCGGTCTGGCCGCCGTAGCCCACGTTGATCAGATAGAGGGTGGTGGCGCCTTTGTCCATGGCCACGGAGGCGGGGACGTTGTCCACCACGCCGCCGTCCACCAGTTGCAGGCCGTGATAGTCCACGGGGGGATAGACGCCGGGGATGGCCGAGCTGGCCAGGGCGGCGTCGATCACGGGGCCGGCGGGGTCCTCGCCAAAGAGAAAGAGGCGGCGGGAGCGCAGGTCCGAGGCGGTGATGTAGCAGGGGATCTTGAGATCCCCAAAGGTGCGCACGCTGGGGGGGAGTTCGGTTTCCAGCATGGCGCGCAGTCCGCTGCTGTCGAAGAGGCTGTCTTTGCGAAAGAGCAGGCGGCGCAGGGCGGCAAAGTAGCCGCCGGGCATGGCCTTGGCCTTGGTTGCCCCGGTCCACGCCTGGGCCAGGCGGTCGTAGACCTCCAGCGTGGGGCCGTGGGCGGCCAAAAAGACGGCGTTGAGCGCGCCAGCCGAGGTGCCGACCACCATGTCGGGCACAATGCCCGAGCCCAGCAAGGCCCGCACAGCCCCGGCCTGAAGCGGGCCACTGCTGCCGCCACCGGTGAAGACGAATGCGATCATGGGGAGGTTCCTCCTTAAAAAATAGGCCACGGATTGGACGGATTGGACTGATTTTTACGGATTTTTTTTTGGGGGAGGGTGGGTCATTATGGTAGGGGCACGAGGTGTGGCGGATGCAAGTTTAGCCGTCGAATGTTCGTGGTTCCCGCCACACCTCGTGCCCCTACGGTTCTTGTCGATGTGCCTCATATTTTAGCACAGTTTTTGTGGGAATGCGTCTGTATTCTACGATGTGCCTGGGCATTCCGGGAAAGGGCCGGTCCTTTTCGGGTTGGGTGAGCGGTTTTGGCCCATTCCCGGAATGGCGGCGCACCCCCGCATCCCCAGGTTTGCGCCCATGACCGGGGCGGGCTAGAATAAACCCAACCGGTCCCCCACCCAATCAACAAATCAACAAATCAACCAACAAACAAAGGACAACCCCATGGTCACAGCCATCATCCTCATCAACGTAGAGCGGGACAAAGTCAACAGTGTGGCGGAGCAGTTGGTGGATCTGGAGGGGGTGAGCGAGGTCTTCTCGGTGACCGGGCGCTACGATCTGATCGCCAATGTGCGGGTGCGCAACAACGACGCCCTGGCAGATCTGGTCACCCGGCAGATGTTGCAGGTGGCGGGCATCACCGAGTCGGAGACCCTCTTCGCCTTCAAGGTCTTCTCCCGGCACGATCTGGAGAGCATGTTCTCGATTGGCCTGGGGGAGGGGTAAGAGATAGAGATAGAGATAGAGGATTTTGATCCACGAATCTTCACAAATCTGCACGAATCTTTTTTTGAGTTGATTCGTGTAGATTTGTGAAGATTCGTGGATCTCTTTTTTGCGGTTTATTTGATCCACGAATCTACACGAATCTGCACGAACCTTTTTTGAACCGATTCGTGTAGATTTGTGAAGATTCGTGGATCTCTTTTTGATCGTCTATTCGTCGATCGGTTGTTGAACGGTGGGTTTGTTGATGTTGCCCTCGATGAGGACGACGAACTCGCCTTTGTGGGTTTTGTCCTTGGCCTGGGCCAGGAGGTCGGAGATCGATCCCCGCAGGACCTCTTCGTGGAGTTTGGTCAGCTCTCGGGCGATGGCGGCAGGGCGGTCACCGTAGACTGCCAAGGCATCGGCCAGGAAGGCGGCGATGCGGTAGGGGCTTTCGTAGAAGATCAATGTGTGGGGCGAGGCGGCGTCCACGGCCATGAAGCGGCGGCGGGGGCCGCCTTTGCGCGGGGGGAAGCCGCGGAAGGTAAAACTGTGGACCGGCAGGCCCGACAACACCAGGGCCATGATGGGCGCGGTGGCCCCAGGGATCACGGTGAACTCCTGCCCGGCGGCGATGGCGCGGCGGGCCAGGGTGTAGCCGGGGTCGCTGATCCCCGGCGTCCCCGCGTTGGTGACCAGGGCCACGGATTGGCCTTGGGCCAGGAGGTCCATGATGCGCTCCCCGGCCTTGGCTTCGTTGTGTTCGTGGAAGGCCATCTGCGGGCCGTGGATCTCAAAGTGGGCCAGGAGCCGCCCGGTCTTGCGGGTATCCTCGCTGGCGATCATGTCCACGGCGCGCAGGGTTTCAATCGCCCGCAGGGAGATGTCCCCCAGGTTGCCGATGGGTGTGGCGACGAGATAGAGCATAGGGGTTTAGTCCAGGTTCTTGAGTAGGCCCATGAGTTTGTATTTTTTGCCGTGGACCGAGCGGATATTGGCCAGATAGCTTCGCCACCGATCGGGCTGGCCGGTGCGCACGTACGCATCTCGGGCAAAGCGCAGCCAGTTGACCGCCTCGTCATATCGGTTGGATTTGCCGGCGTCCATGATGGCGGCGGCGGGGCCACCGGCCCGCTTGACCACCCAGTCCGGATCGACCGGTGTGGCCGCCGCGAAAAGGCGCTGGGCCAGGCCATAATCCAGATAGTTGGGGGCGCTGTTGATCGCATCCCGAATCTCCCCCTCGGCCAAGAAGATCTCGCATGTGCCGGCGTTGTAGTCGGACTTCTTCTGTCGCAATCGGTCAAAAATGTCAGGGCGCAGCAGGGACCATTGCTCCCCGGCCACCGAGACAAGTTTATTGTAGCGGTTGAGGGAGGGGGCTTCAAGCAGGGTGATGGCAGCGGCCTTGATAGCCAACTCCATATTGCCCGTCTCGTAGGCGGTGTCGGTCAACCAAGTCCCTAGATCGACGAGGCCAGAACCGAGACCGGAAAAGCGTGCGAAAGGGGTGGGTGTCGAGGACGCTGTGACCGGTGCGTCCAGACCCTGTTCGGCCACTCGCAGGGCCGCCGCGGTCAGCCCATGACCGTCGAGGGCTTGGGCAAACGCCAAGGCCCGTCCGGGTGAATCGATCCCGGCCAGGGCCTGCTCTTCGGCCTCCGCGGTGCGGCCAAGTTTGGCCAACATGCCCACCAGGGAGACCACCTCCCCACTCTCTGTGGCCAAGCGCAGATAGGCATCGTGTCGGCCCAGGCGATCAAGCGCTTGCAACTGCACGTGGATCAACCGGGGGTCAAACCAGCCATCCTCGTCGACGGCCAAGGGCGACAGCCCATCCCAAGCCGACTGGGCCGCCGTCACGACCAGCCCCAGGAGTTCCTCTCCCTCATCAACGCCGACCACATAGACGCCCATATTCACGGCTTCCTGTCCGGCTGAGGCGATCTCGGCATTCCAGTCCTTCACATCCTCGATGAAACTCTCCACAAGTTCAGATGGCAGGGCATTCTGCGCGCTGAGGGCAAGACAGGCTTCCCCCCAGGCCTTGTCGAGTTGTAACAGGGCATCCACTTCAGCGAGATCCACGCCTTCTTCATAGGCATAGTAGTCATTACGGTCCCAATCATCCGGGTCCGACACATCGTCGATGGCATCGACCAGACGGTCCACCAGCATCTCGGCCAGCAGCAGGAAGAGATCCATCGCTTCATCGGCCTGGGCCGCATAGGCCAGATCGAGGCCAGCCGCCAAGTCCGTTGCAATGACTTCGCTGGGCGATAGCCTGGCACGTAGCCCTGCTGAAATTCTACTCTGGATCTGGTCAAGGTCCGGCGACGGGGCACCCTGTTGGCCCGAATCAGCCGCGGGTTTAGACGTCTTGGTGGGCAGATCCGCGACGAAGTACTCGACCGCGGGCAGAAGCTCCGGGGATGCCCCGACCAATTTCGTGATCAGTGTGACCAGTTCTTGCGGGGATAGCCCAGTCAGGAGGCCGGATAGGGCTGTCTTGGCGGCCACCTCTTCGGGGTGATTGTTTGCAAACAGAGCCAAGGCCACCACATGCTTGCACCAGCCACCCAGATCATAGGGGCAGGAGCAGTTGGCTGTTATGGGCTCCCCGTCTCGAAGTTGAATGGTAACATCATACGGATCGTACTCGCTGCCTTCCACCTTGCCCGTGAGCAGATCGCCCCAACGATCAACACGCTGCACCGCACCGGATGTAGCCAAAGCCTCGCCCCGGCTATAGACTTTGGTATCGACGTGGTTGCTGATAGTTTGAAGGTTAATAGTGAATTCATTGGGACTCATTTAGTGGCCTCCGGCTTTTGGCAAAAATAATGTTAGAATACAGCCCAATTTTAGCACAGGATGACCCAACGCCACGAGCGGACGCGTATGGTATACTCATATCCGGCACATTGGGTGTTCACTTCATTTTCGATTGAATGCGAAAACCCGTTGTAGACCCGCTACGGTTTCGATACGACCGGAAACTGCCCCGGTCACTCAACCTACGCTAACACTTTTTACGAAACGACCCTGCCCATGACCATCCGTGATCTTGTCCAAGCCCTTGGCGGCCATCCGTGGCTGTTGCTGCTCTTCTTCGTGCTGCCCCCGGCGGTGACGTTTGGGCTGCGCTACGCCCATCGCCCCGGCGAGGGGGAGCGGATGCCGTGGCGCTTTGTCTATGCCGGGCTGGTCTACGCGGTCTGCGTGCCGGGGATCTTTGCCGCGGCGCTGACCGCATACTCCCTCTTCTTCCGCAACGAGAGTTTGCTGGATGTGAATTTGCTGGTCTACTTTCTGCCCATCGTCTCCATGTTCGTGACCTTGGTCCTCATGCGCCAGAACGTGGACTTCAAGCAGGTGCCCGGCTTTGACCGCCTCTCCGGGCTGATGGCGCTGTTGGGAGTGAGCTTTTTTGTGGCCCTGGCCATCCAGCGCACGCGGATCTGGGTGCTCTTTGGCGGCTCCATCGGCATGCTCTTTGGGCTGGCCCTCTTCGCCTTCCTGCTGTTGAAGTGGGCGACCCATCGAGTCTTCCGCAAATCCAGCGAAGCCCCCCAGGATCCGCCCCGTTTTCCGTATTCGTAGTCGAGAAAAATTCACCGCAAAGACGCAAAGGACGCCAAGAGCGCAAAGGATCAAAGAGAAAGAAAAGCTCTTCTTTTCGCCCTTGGCGTCCTTTGCGTCTTTGCGGTGAACACCCCTTCCCCCTCTGAAAGGATCACCCTATGTTCTTCGACCCCACCTCCCTCCCCGAACGCCAGCGCTACAAGATCACCTCGGGCACGATCCTGCCCCGGCCCATTGCCTGGGTGAGTTCCATGGACGCCCAGGGACGGCTCAACCTGGCCCCCTTTTCCTTCTTCACCGTGGCGGCCACGGAGCCGTTGACCCTCCTCTTTTGCCCCCAGTTGCGGGCCGGGGAGAAGAAGGACACCCTGCGCAACATAGAGGCGACCGGCCAGTTCGTGGTCAACCTGGCCAACGAGACCACGGCCCAGGCCATGAACCTGTGCGCCACAGATCTGCCCCCAGGCGAATCCGAGTTCGAGTGGGCCGGGGTGACGCCCACGCCCAGCCGGACGGTGGATGTGCCACGGGTGGCCGAGGCCCCCGTGGCCTTCGAGTGCGTGCTGGATCGCATCGTCACCCTGGGCAACGGGGCGTCGGTCTTTGGCACGGTCACGGGCATCCATGTGCGGGACGATATCTATGTGGACAGCTACATCGACCTGGCGGCCCTGCAACCCATTGGGCGGCTGGCGGGCAATGGCTATTGCCGGGTGACGGATCTGTTTGAGATCGTGCGAATACGCCACAAATTAGGGGTTTGACAGGAATTTGAACTTATAGTACAATATCAAATAGTTAAACATCAAACTATATTTCACCATCCCTGTCCACAAGGAGAGATTATGAGTATCACCGGCATTCATCACATCACCCTGGTTTGCAGCGACGCCCAGCGCACAGTTGACTTCTATGTGGGCGTCCTGGGCCAGCGGCTGGTCAAGCAGACGGTCAATTTCGACGATCCCGGCGCGTATCACCTCTATTTTGGCGACACGGTGGGCTCCCCCGGCTCGGCCATCACCTTTTTCGAGTGGAAAGATGCCCCCCCAGGTGCGCCGGGGATCGGTGGCACCCATCACCTGGCCCTGACCGTGGCCGACTACGACGGCCTGCTCCAGTGGAAGCGGCGGCTGACGGATCTGGGCATCCCGGTCAGCGGGCCGTATGACCGCCACTATTTCACCTCCATCTACTTCCGAGACCCGGACGGGGTGATCCTGGAGATCGCCACCCTGGGACCGGGCTGGACCCGTGACGAAGCGCCCGATGCCCTGGGCCAACTCCACCTGCCACCCCCCACAGCCATGATGGTGGCCAACCGGGACGAGGCACGCATCAGCGCCATCACCTGGCCCCAGCCGGTCCCCGCCATCACGCCGGAGATGGCGTTGATGCAGGGGATGCACCACATCACGGCCATCAGCTCCAACATCCAGCACACCCACGCCTTTTTCAGCGACATCTTGGGCATGCGCCGGGTGAAGATGACCGACAACTTCGATGACCCCAACTCGGCCCACTGGTATTGGGGCGTGGGGGAAGGGCAGCCCGGCACCCTCATCACCTATTTTGGGCGCAAGTTGGGCACACAACCCAGGGTGCGCATGGGCGCCGGCCAGACCCACCACTTCGCCCTCAGCGTGCCCGACGAGGCCACCCAGCTCGAATTCCGCGAGCGGCTGATCCGCCGGGGCTATCGGGTCTCACCGGTGATGGATCGGGTCTATTTCAAGAGCATCTACACCAACGACCCGGACGGCCACATCGTGGAACTGGCCACCGCCGGTCCCGGCTTCGCCGTGGACGAGACGGTGGAAAATCTGGGTACCACCCTGCAACTTCCGCCCTGGCTGGAACAGCGCCGGGCGCAGGTAAGCGCCAGCCTGACGCCGCTCCGGCTGTCAGGGTCGTAAAATATCCGTTAGCGCGAATAAGCGGTGGGTTTACAGAATTCACGGAGCGGTGCGGTAGGGGCCCAACTTTGTAGGGGCCCAACTTTGTAGGGGCACGAGGTGGGATGGCGGAAAAATCTCCGCAAAGAAAGACCGATTCCATCGCCATCCCACCTCGTGCCCGGCATTTCATTCATTCATTTATGTTATCGGTGCGCCGGGCACGAGGTGTGGCGGATGCAAGTCTCGCCGTCGAATGATTGTGGTTCCCGCCACACCTCGTGCCCCTACAGAGTTACCCCAAGACCTATTCGCGTTGACAGATATTCCTATGGGGTGGGGAATGTCCTGCGCACGGATTGCCCAAGACCGGCAACCAGGGGCCAGAGGGAGAGTGTCCAAAAGGCAAAGGCCGCGCCGTGTAGGGCCGGCTGGTAGGCCACATACATCAGGCCCAGCCAGAAGAAAACGCCCCCGATGTGAACCGTGGCCAAACTGAGCCAACTGCCGCCAAGCCGGGCCGCTTCCGTGGGCCGAATTGCCCGGTCAAAGAGGTAGGGCAGCAGGGCATAGGCAAACTGCAACATCCAGCCATAGACCAGGATGGGGCCGCCGTTTTGCTCGAACTGGGCCACGGGAAAATTGGGCGCGTTGAGGACGATCAGCGGAGCGACCACGACCGGCATCAGAAACCAGACGTAGGCGCTCACCAGATGCAGCATGCCCGGGGTCCAGGCTTGGCGATCCCCGGCCAAGGGCTTGATGATGTTGGCCAAGAGCCAGAGGGTGGCAATGGCGTGCAGGACAAGCCCCACCGAGGTCACCAGATCGACCCCTACCCAGGGACCGACCACCAGCCCCACCCCGCCCAAGGCCATGAGCCAGAAGATGGGCGAAATGGAGCGAGGCCAGGCAAAGGCACGCTTGGCAAAGTCAGGGTAGAGATCCACCAGCAGCCCGGCAAAGGTCAGAGAGACGAAGCCCCACAGGTTGGTGTGGACGTGGACCTCTTTGACGTTGGCCAGATGCAGCCAGCGCCCCCAGCCCAGCCAGATCCCCGCGCCCAAAAAGATGCCCAGAAGCAGGAAGATCAGCCCGGCCACATAGAATTTTTGCCCAGCCCGGTTGCCCAAAAGCTGCCGGCCCGACAGCCTGCCCAGGGTGCGCAGATGGATCAGCAACAGCCCGGCGGCGATAAACACCAGGGTTGCGCCGCCGATGATCAAAGGGCCGTTGATGATGGGGATGCCTGCCAGCAAGATCAGTATCCCGGCGTTCAGGGTCAGCCAGATATCCCAGCGGATTTTGGGACGGGGCTGCTGGGTGTGTGCCGCCACGATCATGGGCAAGGCCCCGAACAGGACCTCGGTCAGAACACCCAGGGTGATCAGATGCACCCGCAGCCAGCGCAACCCGTTGAACCAGACAAGAATCTGTCCGCTGGTCAGGGACGCGTCAGCCGCGGTGAGCAGGGCCAAAAACGCAAACAAAAGCGCCATCAAGAAATACGGGTTCATGGGATCTCCTGTCTCCTGGAATAAAGTCCCAGTCTATCACACATCCGACGAGAGAGAAACGACTTTTGTCGAGCAGGGGCGGAGCAATTTCTGGGCAAGAAGTGTGCGCACCGGTTCGTGGGCCAGTATGCCGACAAAGCCATGCAGTGACGCGGCCGCGTGGGTCAATCCGCTGGAAGGTAGTCCGGGAAATAACGCGCTAGCCGGGTCCGTGGCCCATAGGCATCAAGCTAAGGATTATGCGTTCAAGAACAGGGCATTCCGGGAAAGGGCCGGAGCATTCTGGGTTGAGAACCTAGCGTTGGCCCTTTCCCGGAATGGACGAGATCTCGCCACCAATCCCGGAATGGGCCAAGACTACTGCACGATCCCAGAAAGAACCGGCCCATTCCGGGATTGCCCTGTTCGTTTCCAACCCGCTGACCCACACCCGATCCCTTAGCTTGATGCCTATGGGCCACGGACCCGGCTAGCGCATTATTTCCCAAGGGCTACACTAGGATTAGCAGCCACCTTGAGTCCTCATATCCGATACCAAAAGGAGAACACCATGACCGACCATCAGTCCGCCCTCCACGCCAACCAGCCCATTCTCGCCGCGGGGACTCCCTTGGATC
>CAZKEX010000137.1:0-6003 GCA_964551895.1 uncultured Caldilineaceae bacterium
ATCCCCGATCCCCAATCCCCAATCCCCAATCCCCAATCCCCAATCCCCGATCCCCCAAAACCTGTTTGCGGCAAAAATAGAGTTATGCTATAGTATGGATACAACCCTGCGATGTTCGTGATTGATCAGAATACGGGGCGAGCCAACGTTTTAACTTCGGGAGCATGGTGATGTAGCGTGGATGTGTCAGCCTGACCTTCGGGTTTTGGTAAGACGGAAGCGCTCAACCAGCACCCACTTGCGACTTCCGGGTCGAACCCACTGCTCGCACGGCATTGCGGGGTTCTCTCTGTCACCAAGCAGTCCCCCACTCTTTTTCAAACCGGCGTCACCTCTTGGCAGGGACGCCGGTTTTTTTATGGGCCACGAATGTTTTTATGTCTACTTTGTTGACCTTTCATGGCACATTATGATACACTGCGCCACAGCTTTTTAACGAGACTCTTTTTCAATGGCCGTGCCCTGCCGGGCCGTCCATTTCATCGCTTAGGGCTGGCGATTAAATAACTCATGCAACGCTGAGATTGGGAGATTGGGAGATTAGCACGACACAATCTCCCAATCTCTTAATCACCCAATCTCGACCTGGACCGATGAGTTGTTTGATCGCCAATCCTTAATAACAGGAGCAGACCGTGGCCATTATACGTACCCGGGTGGCGGACGATACTTGGGTCTTTACCAGCGAGATGTTTGTGGAAGTCAACGCCGGGTTGGTGATCACCCCAGAGGGAGGGATCCTGATCGATACCCTGCCCTATCCGTCGGAAACCAAGCAGATTGTTGAGTTTGCCAAGCGCAATTGTCCCGAAGGCATCAAATATGTGATCAACACCATCAGCCACGCGGACCATGTCTATGGCTCCTATCTCTTCCCCGATGCGGAGCTGATCACCCACGAATATTGCCGGGATATGTTGATCAAGTTTGGGCGCAAGGGGTTGGATGATGCCAAAGAGAACACGCCCGAACTGCGGGAGGTGGAGATCCGCCTGCCCAAGATCATCTTTAACGAGGGCATGGTGATCCGCCTGGGCGGCAAGACCGTGCATATCTTCCACAGCCCTGGCCCCAGCCCAGAGGTCTGCTCGGTGCATGTGCGGGAGGACAAGGTACTCTTCGCCAGCGATCTGATGATGCCCGTGCCCCTGATCGCCTCCCCCTTTGCGGACCGGGATGCCTATCGCCGCTCCCTGGCCAATCTCCACGAGTATAATCTGGAGAGCATTGTCCAGGGGCATGGGGACATTCTGCTGCGGGGGGAGGTCACCAGCAGCATTGACGAGACGGCCAAATATCTGGACGACATCGAGGCGTTGGTGGATCGGTTGATGGAGGAGGGGGCCACCAAACGGGACCTGATCCAACACGGGGTGGAGGAGTTTGGCCGCAGCCGCATCCCCCTGGGGGGCATGGTGCAGCAGTTCCACCAGGCCAACCTGCTCTATCTGTGGGAAAAGGCCCGCAGTCGGCAGCGCAAGGCCCGAGAACAGGCCGCAAAAGCGGAAGGCAAATAGGGTTCACCGTGCCCATGCCATCACCCGCATCACCCCTATCGACCGAGTCGTCCGCCGCGCAGGTGGCGGATTGGCTCGACGCCTTGGTGGACGACATTGCCGCCCTCAACCCGGAGCAGCGCGGCCAGTTGTGGCGGCGCTTGCAGGTCACAGGTCTGCTGCCCAGTGTGGGGCCGGTGACGGATCGGGGACGGCTGGGGGTGGCCCGGGCCGTGGCAGAAGAGACGGCGCTTTCCCCGGCGGCCCCCCCTTCCTCTGCGCCGATCCTGGCCAGCGGCGGGCAGTTTGTCTCGGCCCAGCCACCTCCGTCCTCAGCCGAAAAAAAGACCACATCCGCCCAACCTCTGCCGGAGTCGGCCTCGATCCCCCTCAACTTTCGACCGTCGGTGAGCGGAAAGGTCGTGTTGGGGTCCTCCAAGCCCAAGACCGAAATGCGTCCCCACGAGATGTCGCCCCTGCCCGGCCAGGCGCCCGAATCCCCCATCTTGCTCTTTGTGGCGGCCAGTAACCCGGCCAACCTGGGCCACAGCCACGGCAGCTATACCCTGGCCTGGCCAGGGCGGGCCGAACAGGTGGTGCGTCTGCGCTTTGGCGAGCAGGCCACCAACCTCACCGAGGCCGCCTACGACACCCTGATCGCCGGTCTGGAGGCCATTGTGGCCCGGCTGGCCGAGGGGGGCGCCACACCGACCACGGCCCGGCTGCATCTGACCAGCGATACCCCTGCCCTGCTGCACCAGATCACCGGGACCAAGCCCTGCCCGGATCCACTGCTGCAAGCGAGGCGAAACAAGGCCCAGGCCATTTTGGGACAGTTTGGTTCGTGGCGGGCCATTGATCGCTAAATTGGACCAACAAAAAAGGGGAGGGGCACGAACTTTCGTGCCCCTCCCCTTTTTTGTTGGTCCAATGACGTCTATTCCCCTGGCATCAGCGTGATCCGTGAGCCGCCGGCCTCCTCATCCGGGCCGATGACCATGGAGAGGGTCAACTCTCCCTTGCTCCAGTTGAAGAAACCGGCCATGCCGTCCGCGGTCCAGCCCAGTTCGGTCAGGGCATCCGTGTAGAAGGCCGTCACCTCTTCTGGGCTGAGGGCGCTGACCAAGGAGGTGATGCCAAACATGCTGGCCTCGACTTGGGTCTCCGGGGGCAGGGGGAACTGGCCGGGGTCAAAGCCGGGCATGTCGATCTGGCCCGGCTCCGGGGCGTCGGCCGGCCACTCGATGGTGATGGGCGTATTGATCTCGGTAAGTTCGTAGGTCGAGGACATCAGCATCTTGGGCGCGGACACCTCTTGCCCGGTATCGTCTGTGACCAGGGCATCTTCGACTTCGATCACGAATTGGTATTTGACGGCAAAGCCGCCCTCTTTGGCCACCCACACATCGTAGCCAAGCTGGACCAATTTGCCCTCGCTCTCGTCCATCATCGTACCCAGCATGGCCTCAAAGACACTCTTCTCCTCCACCCGATAGTGGGTGGTCTTGATGCCGTTCAGGGTTTCGTCGCCGATCTTCTTGGCGTCGTCGAGAATGTCGCCCATCTCCCCGGGCAGGCCGGAGAACATCTCGAAGGAGGGGCTGAGTTCGTCCACGTCCCGGGCGGTCACGGCCCACTGTTCGCCCATCACCCGCATGGCCGTGTTCTCGCCCACAGAGATCATGACTATTTTCTCTGCATCGCCTCCTGCTTCGGTGGCCTCCAGGGTAGTCATCTCGAAGCTTTCGTCAAAGCCGAAGGGCCCATCCGTGCGCACAAAGGTCGACACAAAGCTGGATGTCTGCTCCTCTACCGTGCCGTCGGCATAGGTGGTGGAGAAGATCGATTCGCTGGTGGCCCGGAAGGATTTGAGCACTTTGCCCGGAGGTAGCACCTCGCCTGGGGTGGGCACAGGGGCGGGGGTGTCCTGGGCGGGCGCTGCCGCCGGTGTGGGGGTGGCCGTTGGATCGGTCTGGGCGGGGGCGGCGGCCACGGTCGTCGGGGCCACGGTGGGGGCGTCGGACCCTGGGGAATCGGCTTCCTCATCCCCGCCACAGCCGGCCAGGATCAGGGTCAAGAGCAAAAGCAGGGTCAGCCCGACGCTGTGCCATCGGATGCGCTGTGGGGGTAGGGTTTGGCGAGCGTTTTTCATGGTAGAACACCTTTCTTTAGACTTACTTGAACGTGCGAGATAGCCCCGCGGGCAAGACGAGGCGGATAGATTCGATCAATACGGTGTTGGCCTCTTCTGCTTGAAAGATGAGGGCATCCGTGCCTGTCCCAACTGGCAACGAGATCTGGATCACCTCGCCACGATGGGTCGGGGGCAGTTGGGCTAAGGGCAGGTTCTCCAGGCCATCCTCGGCGTGGACGACAGCCCGCCGGCCGGCCTCTGTGCGATAGCGGATCTCCACCCCCGCGCCCGGGGGCAGATGGTGCAGATCCAGCCGGGCCGGGCCGTCCAAGAGGGCACGGGCGGCTGGGGTATCGTCGCCCAGGCTCAACGGTCCCCAGTTGAGCGCCCCCAGGGCGACATAAGGTTGAGGGTTTTCCAGCGGATGCACCACATAGACGGTGATGCGGTCATCTTCGTATAGCGGATCTACCCCGGCAAAGATTTCCGCCGCCAGTTGTTCCGTATATTCCCGCTCCAGCCCGCCGGGCATCTTGTAGCGGTCCAGCGCCACCCAGCCCACCCCCAGATCCGCCAGCACGGTCAGGCTGACCTGGCCCAGAAATTCCGGGTCGATGGCCAAGATATCCGGCCCCAAGTGGCGCAGATGTTGCAGCCCCGGCACCCGTTCGGTCAACGTGCGCGGGTCATCCCGGCTGATATAGGCCACGGTCAAGGGCTTGCCATGCACGGTCTGATAGAGCAGATAGCCGGGCCGGTCATAGTTCATGGGCAGATTCAACACCCCGATGTCGCCCGGTTCCTGGGCCAACTGGGTATAAAACCCCGGCGTATCCGGCGGGCTAAGGGGAAACGGCGCCACCCAAAACTCGGCCAGGACAAGGATCATGACGATCAGGGGCAGGGCAAGGGTACGGTCGAATTTTTGATTTTTGATTTTTGATTTTGGATTGTACGTGTTATCCCCGCCGCCTTTCAATCCAAAATCTAAAATCCACAATCTAAAATTGAAAAGTCCCACGGCCGCGGCGACGGCCAGGCTCAACTGGACCATGACGGCGAAGCGGCTGACGCTGCGGCTGATGCGCATGAAGGGGATCAGCCGGTTGACCAGGCCATAGGGCGTCCAACTGGCCGGCACGTCCCCGGTGGGGATGTCGGCCTGGGTGATATTGCCCAGGTGGATGGCCGGCCCCAGGGCCAAGAGCAGGAAGAAGCCAGCGCTGATCAGCCAGAAGCCCGCCCGCCGCCGGTCCCGCCACGCGCCGATCAGGGCCAGGGCCATCACCGTGTAGCCGATGCTGATGGTGCGTTCGCTGATCGGGGCCAACTGGTTGCCCACCCAGGTGAAACTCTCTGGCCGAAAGAGGGTGTGCAGCCGGTTGGGGACCAGAAAATCCATCAAACTGGCGCTCAAAATATACAGATCCGACGAGGGCCGCACCATAAAACTGAACTGCCGGGCCTCCCGAACCATGGGCAGCAGCATGGGCGAGAGGAGGACGACGAAGATCAGCCCGGCGACCACGGCGGGAAGGAGGGATTTTAGATTGAGGATTTTGGATTTTGGATTGGGGTGTGGACGATTCTGGCTCGAATCCGAAATCCAAAATCGAAAATCCAAAATCGAAAATCCCAAGTACAGCCCCGTGAACAGGAAGAGATACAGCACAAAATACCAATCGCACAGCCCCACCAGGGTGAGGAAGAGACCGGCCATGAGGGCGTGGCGTGCCCAGGGTCGTCCCTGCTTGGCCCGATCCGTGGCCTGCATCAGGGCCAGGATGTAGAAGGGGATCCATTCCAGGCTCATCACCTGCATGTGGCCCAGCAGATGGGCCATGTGGAAGGGGGAGAAGGTGAAGATCAGGCCGGCGATGAAGGCGCTCGAATGGGCGAATGGCGAATGGCGAATGGGCGAATGGCGGGTGAGAACGTACAGGGCCAGGAGGAAGGCGCCGTAGCCGCCCAGGACCCAACTGATCAGGACGACGGCGTTGTAGGCGGGGATCAGCCCGGCGCTGAGTTGGACGGGCAGGGTGGTGAGGCCGTTGAAGGGGTTGAGGGTGTGAAAGTAGAGACCGACCCCGGTGGGGTAGTAGAGCAGATCCGTGAAGAGGGGGCTGCGCAGGCCATCCACCAGGGCGGTCTTGATCCACCATTGGTTCCAATAGTTTTGCCAGCCGTCAAAGCTGTCGCCGGGGATGGCCGTGGTCAGGTTGCGGGCCAGGGGCCAGGTCATCAAGACGGTGAGCAGGGTGTAGCCCAGGAGCGCGCCCAGGTGGGCAAGCCCCCGCTTTGGCCCCCTGGCCCGCTCTCTGGCCTTCTCCCTGGGCGCGATTGGCTGGGCCATCTATTCTTCCTTCAACATGT
>CAZKEX010000137.1:6103-10675 GCA_964551895.1 uncultured Caldilineaceae bacterium
CTGGCCTTCTCCCTGGGCGCGATTGGCTGGGCCATCTATTCTTCCTTCAACATGTCCTGGATCTGGGTGGCCACGGACATGTGATCCGGGGAATCCTCCCAGTTGAGGACGATCTGGTTGGTGACTCGCTTGAGCAGGTCCGGGTTGATCTGGACCAGCTTGCGGGTGACATCTCGCCACTTTTCCCGCAGCCGCTCGTCGCTGTGGCCGGCGATCTCCGCGGCGATGTTGGTGGGCGATGAGGTGAAGCGCACCTCGATGTTGAGTTCCCTGGCCAGGTTGCGCCAATAGTAGTGGAGCATGGGGTTGACCAGCCCCCGCATACGGTCCCACAGGGGTGTGCCCTCTTGGACCAAAGAGAAGAAGGCCCAATAGTATTTGCGGGCCTCGTCGTAGAGGTGCAGACTCTGGGAAAGCTCCCCGGCCTTCACCGAGGCGTAGGAGGCGATGTACCAGCGCAGATCCTCCAGACTGGCCTCTGGGTCGCCCTGTTCGCAGGCGTCCCATTGCAGACGGCAGGCATAGAGGTAGTCCCTGGCCGAGGCGCTGAAGTCCTCCGTGCGTTTGGCCATGCCGTTCTTGGCCAGATCCTTGGCCTGGGAGAGATCCCGGCTCAACCCCTCGGGCAGCTTGACCTCCCGGATCTCTTGGATGATGTCGGTCAGTTCCGGGTTGTCCAACAGGGGGTTCTCGCTGCGCCCGGCCGGGCGATAGCGGCCCTCGGTCTCCACAATGCGCTCCCGCTGCACGAGATCGTCCAGCAGACCTTGGATATAGTCGGCCTGGCCCCGGTCGTGGAGCAACAGCCCGGCCAGTTCGGCCTTGTCGATCTCCAGCCCAGCCTCCACCACGGCATAGACAAAGCGGGATTCGGCCCGATGGATAAAGGCGGATTGGCTGTCGATGGCTGGGTCCAACTTCACCTTGGTGCTAAAGGAGGGCGGCCCCAGATATTCATAGGCCCGCTGATAGAAGCCCATCTGCCAGATGCGCATGAGCAGGGTTTTGCTGCGGGCCAGCCCCTGGGAATCGTAGCGATCCTGTAATTCGGCCAGGAGATCCCCGGGCGCCCATTCGCCGGGCTTGTCGTTCAGCTCTCGGTAGAGATCCCGCAGCACATCCCGGCGCACCTCCATGTCCGCGGCCACGGCGTTGGAGAAGATGCCGGCATAGAGATCCGCCAGGCTGGCCTGGGGCGGTGACGCGGCTGGGTCAAAGGCCCGCTCGTCCGGGGGGCTGATGGCGGCAAAGCCTTCGGGCACCTTGAAATCCGCTGGGGCCACAAACATCTCCATGCCTCGGAAGTAGAGCCGCACCAGATCCCGTGTGTTTTCCAGCCAGCCCCGGAACTGGGTGAAGCCCAGATTGGCCTCGTTGAAGGTGGGGTCGATGGAGAGCATGGTGGATTTGAGCTGGCTGGCCGAGACGGGCAACTCCCCCTTGCGGCCAAAGACGGCCAGGGCATTGCGCAACAGCTTGCGGGCCTGGTCCCGGTCGGACGCCGAGGAGTCGATGGCGTCCAAGTTCTGGCCCATGACGGTTTCCAGATAGAGAAACTCGTCGCACGAGCGCACCAACAGGGGGTGGGTGATCTCTCTGGGGCCGATGCCCAGCACATATTTGCCATATTCCCGCAGCTTGGAGGCCAGGGGCCCAAAGTCACTGTCCCCGGACATGATGATGATGGTCTCGACCTGGGGCCGGATCATGGCCACCTCAAAGGCATCCAAGGCCAGGCGGATGTCGGCCCGATTTTTGCCCACCCGCACGCTGTAAAGCTGGATCAGGTCGATGGCGTTGTTGAGCATGTCGTTGCGATACTTGCCAAAGCGCCGCCAGTCGCCATAGGCCCGCTTGATCACCACGGGTCCACGGGATTGCAGATATTCCATCAATCGGGTCAGGTCTAGATCGAAAAAGTGTTCGTCGGCCCAAATGGCCACATTCTCAAAGTCGATAAACAAGGCCAGTTGCTCGGCCATAGGGTGTTCCTTTCAAGGGGGAGATGAGGGATGCGAGGTGCAGGCAGGAGGCTTTCAACTCGCAATTCGCCCCTCGCAATTCGTCCCTCACCTCAACCAAAAATAGAGGGCAATCGCCACAACCTGCACAACCACGATGGTCCAAAAGATCGTCTGGAAGGGCTGTTTGCGGGTCTTGTGACGAAAGACAAGTTGTCCGATCAGAGCCAGGGGGGTGGCGCCCAGCAGATGCAGGCCGTGGAAGACATTTTCCGGCATCCGCATCAGTTTTTTGGTGGCGGCGGCTTTGTCGTAGGCGTAGAGGGCGAAGGTGGTGACGTTGAGGGAGAGCAGAAAGGCCCAGAACAGGGATGCGCCCAGTGAATAGGAGGCGAAAACCATGAGCGGCGCGCCAATTACAATGGCGACGATCACCGCCGTGGCCGTGGGCGAACTGGCCTTGAGACCGGGGCGCACCTTGACGGCCTGGGGCCCTTTGCGGGCATCAAGCGCCTCAAAGGTCACATTTTGGCCGACAACCAGGGGCTGCTTTCCCTCCACATCGCTGATGTGGACAAAAAAATCTTTTGGGTACTTCTGCTGTTCATTTTCCAGCGGGCGGATAAACCCAAACCCGCGCTCTGCATTATATTTGACAACAACTCCGCGCATGCCGAACCCGATCTTGTGAGTGATTCTTTGGGAGACAAGGAGAAGAGGAGACCGGGAGACAAGGAGACAAGGAGATTGGGAGATTGGATCGGGCAACTCATTCCTCTTGTCTTCCGATCCCCTTGTCTCCCGGTCTCCTCTTCTCCTTGTCTCCTTGTCTATCCCGCTACAGCCAACTTAGCGGCTTCCAACACATTCGCCATCAACATGGCATTGGTCACAGGCCCTGTGCCGCCGGGGACCGGGGTCAACATGCCGGCCACTTCGGCGATGGCGGCCTGGTCGCAGTCGCCCTTCAGCCCGTCATCTGTGTAGGTGGTGCCAAAGTCCACCACCACCGCGCCGGGCTTAATCCAGTCCGCCTTCACCATCTCTGGGCGGCCAATGGCCACGCAGAGGATGTCCGCCTCTCGGCAGCGGGCGGGCAGATCCACCGTGCGGCTGTGGGCAATGGTCACCGTGGCGTGGCGATGGAGCAGGAGCATGGCCATAGGCTTGCCCACGATGTCGCTCCGTCCCAGCATGACCACCCGCTTGCCCTTGAACTCGACCCCGGCGGCCTCCATCAACGCCACGCCGCCCAGGGGGGTGGCAGGGACAAAGAAGGGGGGACGCTGGGCGCTCAACCGGCCGGCGTTGATGGGGTTGACCCCGTCCACGTCTTTTTCGGGGGCGATGCTCAGGACCAGCACATCCAGATCCACCTGGCTGGGGACCGGTTCCAGCACCATGATGCCGTGGACCGCGGGGTCATCGTTCAGGGCGTTGACCGCGGCCGCGGCCTGGGCTTGGGTGGTTTGGGCGTCCAACTCAATGCCCTGGAAGGCCATGTTGACGCTGGCGCAGTTTTTTTCGATGGCCCGGGCATAGCCAGCCGCCCCGCCATCGTCGCCAATGCGTACCACGGCCAGGGTGGGGGTCACGCCGTGGGCCGCCGTAAAGGCGGCAACGTCTGTTTTGACCTGACCTTTGATCTCTTTCGATAGGGCTCTACCATCCAGAAGGTGGGCGCTCATAGGGAAATCTCCAAAGTGTTTTCACAGGCGGCTTTTCCGGCGGCATAGGCGGCCTGGGCGGCGGCCAATACCGTGTCTCGACGGGCGGCGAACTCGGCCACAAAGGCCTCGTCCTTGATAAATTTTAGGTTGATGTTGACATTGATCAGGGCGCTCTGCAGGGCGGCGAAGCCCAAATACATGGCCACCCCCGCGTCGCTGACCACATTGGTGTTGCCCTGGCTGCCCACCGGGGCCACCAGTTCCAGCACAGCCAGACACTTCTCGGCCACGGTCATGGGGACCTTGGCCGCGCCCTTGGTGGCCGACTGGATGGCCACTGTGCGGGCGGCTTTTTCTTCGTCCGTAGCCTTGGGCAGACCATAGGTGGCCATCACCCCGTTGAAGGCCACGATATCCTCGTCGGCCAGGGCCAACAGTTCACCCCGCAGAGCCTCTGTACGCAGCAGATAGCCCTGAAATTCCTCTTCCACCCCGGCGTACTTCTTCCTGCCCACGGTGAAGTTGATCACCATGCTGAGCAGCGCCGCGGCTTCGCTCCCGGTGAGGGCTGCGGCCCCTCCGCCGCCTGGGGTTGACTGGCCAGAGGCCAGGGCATCCAGGAATTCACCGACCTGGTTGGTTGCTGTACTTTCCATCGTCTTGTCCGACATGGGTCACACTCCGTTCTTTGGATTTTGCAGACGCCGGAGAATAATCCTGCCAAGCGTCTTCTATGATGCGACTAAGCCCCGTTGCCCAGCGCAGTGCAGACAAAATTCCCAGGGGGTTTTCCCAGAATTATACACCCGGATTGGTGGATAGACCAGATGGGGTGACAGGGTGACGGGGTGACAGGGTGACAGGGTGACAGGGTGACAAGGTGATTTAGGGATTTCCGGTTTGAGTAATTTCAGTTGATTGGTGTTGAACAACTTACCCCA
>CAZKEX010000138.1:0-10506 GCA_964551895.1 uncultured Caldilineaceae bacterium
CAGGTGCCCCGGTCCCCGGTCGGACTACGGAAGAGACGGGTTCCCGCTGGCACTTCTGGCGGGGTGACGGATCGGTTGGCGGAACTGGCAAAGATGTAGTCGTTGAAGCTGGCCAGGCTGTCGATGTGATCGACTTGCTTCAGATTTGTCACACCCCAGGGCTTGCCGTCAATGGCGATCACTTCTTCCCAATCGTTCTGATCTTCGGGTTCGGTGACTCCACTTTTTGTGCGCCACAGGCGCGCGCCCAAGGTGTTGTCCGCCTCCATGCCCACGTAGAGTCGATCCCCGTAAACTGTAACCTCAAAGCCCTCTTCGCTGGCAAAGGGTTCAGTCCCCGTACCGACGCCGATGCCGAAACCGCCCGCATTGACTTGGGGCCATGTGTGGCAGGCAGCGGGAACGGGCGGCGCGGAGGCGGGCGACGCGGAGACGGGATCCCTCCACAGCAGCAGGGCCAGGATGACGAAAATTAGACTCAATGGGGCAGTTCGGGTGTCGGGTTTCATGGGCGGATTATAGCACAATCTGTGAACGGTTTGCACTTTGGCCCAGGTGTGGATACAATCCAGATACTCGTTCGACAAATCCAAAAAATGGAACACGGATCAGACGGATGCAACGGATCAAACGGATTTTTTCTAAAAATCAGTGAAAATCCGTATCATTCGTCCAATCTGTGTTCCATTTTTTTGACTGGACGATTATCAATCCAGGTCGTCTCCAACCATTCCCTTACCTTGGTCTGCACCCATGCCCCAATTCTTGTCTGACCCTATTTCACGACGGCGATTTTTGCGCCACAGCGCAGGCGTGGCCACCGGCCTGCTGTTGACGGCCTGCGCCGACCCCCTCTTTGTCGGTCCCAACAATGCCTGGGTTACACCCACGCCCAGCCCCGTCCCCACCCCCATCCCCCTGCCCACGGCCACACCCTTGCCCGACGCGCCCCTGGCGGTCAAGCTGGGGCAGATGGTCATGGTCGGCTTTCGGGGCAAAGGGGTGGCCGACGACAGCCCCATTGTGCAGACCATTCGGGATCGGCATTTGGGCGGCGTGGTGCTGATCGACAATGCGGACAGCCGAGATCAACTGTTGGCCCTGACCACGGCGTTGCAGACCGCGGCCCCGGATCTACCCCTGCTGATCGCCATCGACCAAGAGGGGGGGCGGGTGGCCCGGCTGGGAGAGATCAACGGCTTTGACGCCTCGATTTCGGCCCAAATTTTGGGCAAACAGGACGATATTGAGGCCACCCGGTCCCAGGCGGATGGCATGGCCCAAAGTCTGGCCGAGATGGGCATCAACCTCAACCTGGCCCCAGTCGTTGACCTGAACCTGAACCCGGCCAGCCCCATCATCGGCGGCGTGGGCCGCAGCTTCTCCGCCGACCCGGAAGTGGTGACCCGTCACGCCCGGGCCTTTGTGGAGGCCCACCACGCCCAGGGGGTCGGCTGCGTCCTCAAGCACTTCCCCGGCCACGGCAGCGGAGCCGGGGACACCCACTGGGGCCAGGTGGACATCACCGATACCTGGCAAGAGGACGAACTGGCCCCCTATGGCGCCCTGGCCGACGAAGGGCTGGCCGACGTGGTGATGGTGGGCCATCTCTTCCACCGAGATCTGGACCCGGACCACCCGGCCAGCCTCTCCCGGCCCATCATCGACGACCTGCTGCGGGGCGAGCTTGGCTTTGGCGGCGTGGTGATGACCGACGATCTGCAAATGCGGGCCATCACCGACAACTATACGTTTGAGGAATCTGTGGCCCTGGCCGTGGAGGCCGGCGCGGATATCCTGCTCTTCAGCCAGTACCGGCTGGGCGGCGAAAACTTGGTCGAGAAGGCGGTGGACCACCTCTCCGCGCTGGTGGCCGCGGGGGAGATCGATGTGGCCCGCATCAACGCCTCGTATGGGCGCATTTTGGCATTGAAGGCGGGGTTGGCAAAGGCGAGTGATGATGTATGAATCTTCCAGGAAGCTGCCAGCTTCCTGGAAGATGTGGACACAAAAAGGCCCCGACACGGCGAACCGTGTCGGGGCCTTTTGCATTCCAATGCAATTCAGCCAATTCTATCTTCACTCTGCCGCGGCCAGCTTCGCCTGCACTGCCTGGACAAAGGCGGCGTGCTGCGGGCTGGCCAGACCGGCCTGCAGGGTCGCCAGCACCTGGGCCAACTCGCCGGCCAGCAGGGCCGGCACGTCCAGCCACAGGCCGGGGAAGACCAGGCTGCGCACGACCCCGGCCTCGTCTGCCGGCAAAGGCTTGTAGCGTCCCTGGTCCAGGGAAAGCCAATCGATCTGCCCCTCGTGGATGCGCCAGACCCCATATTCCTGCACGCCATGCCGCTGGTAGACCCGTAGCTTGTCGTGCAGATCGTAGGATGCGCTGCTGGCGGCGATCTCCACGATCAGTTCAGGCGGGCCGATCACAAAGCCATCCGCGCCGATGGTGGACGCGCCGCCCGCCCCACGCTCCAGACGCAGGAGGGCGTCGGGTTGCGGCTCGTTTTCCAGGTCCAGCCGCACACTGGTGTTGTCGCCGATGCCGGTTCCAGGTGTGGCAGTGCTATACACAAAAAGACAGCCCATGATCTGGGCATGGGGCTGACCATGAACATCATAGCGCACGGGTGATGGCATATATACGACTCCCTCTATCAATTCAGCCTTCTTGAGATCGGGCATGGCATCGTAGCGACGCTCGAATTCGTAGCGCGTCAAGCGATCCCCTGGCGTCAGGGCCAGGATAGCCGCTTCTGTTGGGTCGCCCCGGCCAGCAACCTGGCGTGAACGCCGTTCACGCCCCTGGCCGCTTTCGGTATACACTGGCGCTCTTGCCGGGTTCATCACACTCATGCATCCACCTCCTGCCTAGTCGGGATCGTCGTCTGACCATAGATGATCAGGCTCCTGCTCATTATACACACTCTGTCCTCACGGGCAAAGCAATCCCGATCACCCCCGGAAATTCTCGAAATAGACCGCAGATGACGCGGCGGTGTCCTGGGCCTGTGGCGATGTCCTGAACCTGCGGCGATGTCCTGAGCCTGTGGAAGGGATCGGGCAGATCAAAACGGATCACCTTCCCGAAAATCGTTGTTGCATCCCGTTGGGGACAACGTCTACCGGCGGCGCATCCACACCAAGGCCGCGGCGGTCAAGCCGATCAGCGCGGCGAGGAGGGGGTAGGGAGTCGCAGATCCGGCGGTGGCGGTGAGGGTGGAGAGGGTGATGGCGGTTGGGTTGAACAGGTCTAGCGTCGGGGCCGTTCCCGATCCATCCTTCGCATCAAATCGCACAGAATTAGTAAAGCCTGTGCAACCTGTTATCCGGAGGGCAAAGCTAACGACATCGTCGCCCGCGGTTGTATCGGTTGTGCCATTCACAAATGTTGTGGTCTCGTTTAAGTAATCGGCTAGATTTTGCCCAGTAAAGGTAATCGTTCCTGGGCTTGTTGTGGGAATCGAAACCGACACGATAAGCGAACCCAGTGTCGGTGCAGGGGTGTTGTTGGTCAGGGTTGTTTCGCTCCAACTATCATCAACTACTTTGTATAAGGATACGCTACCTGTGTTGCCAGCCTGGGCATCATTGGAAGTAAGTTTTAGTGTACTGGTCGGTCCAACAACATCGTCAATGCCCGATAGATTCCAACGTAAATAGATTGTGTCTGTGGCGTCACAACTCCCCAGTCCACCCGAGTTTAGCTGTAGATTTGATGAATCAGTCGTACCAAAGGCTGTGCCACCACTCGTGGTTCTTACATATGTGTCTGCGGGGTTGGATACAGCAGCAAAGATGGATGTGGCGATAGCACTCAACAAGAGAACGATGAGTACAGTGATACGCAAAATCTTCATGGCTACACACTCCTGGGTAGTAAGTAACTGAAATTAGAGAGTAGGTGACGGAATGGTTTGTCCGCCTTGATCTGAACTGTGAAGGAGATTAGGGCCACGTTTTGGACTGTGAAGAGCAAACCCAGTAGGACTGCCCAACGCCTGTTTGAAAATTAGTCCCAGCACCACTGCTTACTATATAGTATTCAAAATTCTGAATTGTAGCATTCCATCGCAGTACTTGCTCAATATCAGCGATGTCACTTGCCAGTTCTTGGGCACTCGAGATGCTATTGTGATCTAAGGGCAACGAAATATAGCTCCACTTGCAAGGGGTGCCACCGATTAGACTGAACTCAACAGCACCTGCGCTTCCAGTGATTGGAGGGACTGTACCAACAAGAGTGAAAGTCGAAGGTGCTGAGTTTCCCACAAGTAGCAAATACGGTTCTCCAACGACCATTGGGAAGTTGGTTCCCGCCCCGCTGCTAACAACGTAGTATTCAAAATTCTGGATGCTTGCGTTCCATTTCAAGACTTGCTCGGCACCCGATGTTGTTGCAGCAAGCGCTTGGGCATCGGAGATGGCGCTGGTGTTGTCAAGTGCCATAGAAATCGCATTCCATTTGGATGCCCCCGCCGCCGTCTCCAACCTCGCAGCCCCCACCCCCGCCGCGGACGCGGACCCTGCCCCGCCGGCGGACGCCAGCACCACCGCCGCGGCCAGGATGACCACCACGCTAACCAGCCATTTTCTCCACGCATACTGTGTCATAGTGCCTCCCCAATCAACAACCCACACGAACCTGCTCCAATTGTAGAACCCTCACCCCACCAAATGCAAATCCCCAATCCCCAATCCCCAATCCCTGATCCCCCCCATCAACTCCCCGGCGTCAACCCGAAGGTGAACTCCCCGACCCGCTGGGTGGAGATCACATCCCCGTTTTCATCCAACGCCTGGACCACGTAGAAGTGGTTGGTGGCGGTACTGCCCGTGGCCGCGTCGGGGTCGTAGAAGGTCAGCCCCTGGGTGATCCACATAGGCTGGCTGGACGGGTCCGGCGCGAAGTAGGGATCGTTCGCCATGCGCAGCACCCGATAGGATGCCGCGCCGCCCACTGCGGACCAACTCCACCAACCATAGACTGGGTCGCCCGCCCCCCGCACCTTTTGCCCTGTGTGGAGGGCGAAGGCGTCCATGCTGCCCAGGCTGAAGCTGACGATCTGACCGCTGCCATCCACCGTGATCGTGCGCTCGGTGCAGGCTGTGCCATTGCTGGCCAGCTCCCCTTGGGTGACGTCGCAATAGGCGCCCGCGGCCAAGCCGGTCTGATACGTGGTGGAGGCGGCGCTGGCTGTGCGGTTGATAGCCACGAAGCCCTTGGTCCCCAGGCCAAAGGCGATGTGGTCGCTGGTGGCCCCGCCCACATTCTGCCAGTTGCCCACGCTCTCTCCCGCGGTGATCTGGCGGAATTGGACCATGTTGGCCACCGCCGTGCGTCGATGCTCGCAGGCCCACTTGCCGAAGGCATACGTCTCCGAGCAGTTGTCCGGAGTGAAGTCGGCGTCCGTGTAGACTGGCAGGGTGGCCCCGCTGCTGCCCGGCCCGCCGTTGACCGTGGGCGGCCCCATGCTGTCTCCGGTGTTGTCCGTGGCGCTGTTGCTCCAATAATAGCTGGACATAACCGAGGGGTGACCGTAGGGATAGGCCAGGGCGAAGATGTTGGCCAACACATGCTCCTGGCCGTCCCGGTGGTCGAGGATGCAGCCCGATCCCACGCCGTGGCCCCGCTGGTTGTCGTGGTTGTCGGTGAAGACTTGGGCAAAGCGGCTGGGCAGCATTCCCGCGCCCAAAGTTTGCAGATCGCTCAACGACCCGCCGCACGAATCGTCAAAGGCCGCGCCCAGGGCGAAGGCGTAGGCGAACTCGGTGACATCCCCGTTGGGGGTAAACTCCCCGTCCCGCACCGGCTCGGATGCAGACTGGTCGATGACTTCCTGGAAGAGATAGTACTCCCCGGTCAGTCCGTCCAGGATGGCGGCGATGTCCTGGGCTGCCATGTGTTTGGCCGCGTCGATGCGGAAGCCCTTCACCCCCATATCGATCAGGCTTTGCAGATAGGCCCGGATCTTGGCCTGCACCCCGACCTTGCCCGTGTCCAGATCCGGCATGCCGGAGAGCTTGCACCTCTGCACCTGGCTGCGGTCGGCGTAGCTGCTGATGTCGCAGTCCGTGTGAAAGTCCGTGGCATCGTACTGGCTGCCATAGAAGCGGGTGGAAGCTGTGGGTGAGCCGTTGTCATACTCCGTGCCGGACGTGCCCGTAGGCGGCGTTCCCACCTCGATGACCGCCATCTGGTTGAAGACCGCATCCACGATCACGTCCACCCCCACGGCATTGCAGGCGTCGACCATGGCCTGGAACTGGGCCAGATTTCCGCTGCGGCTGGTAAACTTGGTCGTGTCGTGGCTGACCGGCTGATAGCGGATCCACCAGGGATAGTCGGCGTTGTCGTTGGCGTTCTGGTTTTCTTCGGGCACCACATGCTCGTTGGGCGGCGAAACTTGCACCCCGGTGTAGCCTTTGGACGCCAGGTAGGGGCATTCTTTTTGAACGTCCGACCATGTCCATTCAAAAAGATGGGCGAAGACGCCGCCGGTCGGCTCCGTGGATGAATCCACCGTGGGCACGATGGTGATCAGCCCGTCGCCCTGGTCATCGTCCGCGCTGTTGCTGTTGATGTCATAGCTATCGGATTTCCACTGTTTGCCCTCGCCGGATTTTTGGCAAAAGGCGGTGAAGCCATAGGTGCCCGGCCCCAGGGCGTTGATCGCGGCCTGGGAGAGGCTGGCCGTGTATTCGTCGTTGCTGCCCTTGTCCATGTTGTAGGTCATGGTCACATCGGACCACGTCGCGCCGTACTTACCCCAATGCAGGGAGCAGGAGATCCCCGCCCCCTGGCCCGCCGCCTCGGTGACGCCGGTATCGTAGACCTGTACATAGATATCGAAGTTGGCCGACCCAAAGGCTCCTTGGTCGATCAAGTTGGCCTGCCCGCCCCGGGGCCACATCAACTCGACTTTTTCGATAGCGCTGGCCGGCAGGATCAATTCATCCGACACAAAGACCACCGTCGTCCGCGCCGGGATGGTGAAGATGTCCGTGGCGTCATCGAACGTGGCGGTCTGCACCACCGGGTCGTCATCCGTGCCATCCGTGTGGATCGGGTGCAGGCTGAAGCTGTCCGCACCGGCGATGGTCACGCTCTGCTGGATCTTGTTGGCGTTGAAGAAGACCAGGATCGTCTCATAGGTGGGATCAAGCCCGGCCCCATCTTTCAGCGCATAGGCGATCAACCCCGGTTTGCTGTTGTCGCTGGCGTAGAAGCTGGTGTGGTCGTTGATCAGCCCTTCGGTCGTCAGCCGGAAAAGCGGGCTGCTCTGGCGGATGCGCAAAATCTCCCGCATGTGGGCGGCGCTGAACTGGGCATCCGTGGCCGCCGGGTCCAGCGCCGTGTTGGCCAGGAGAGGGGACATAATGCTCCATCGGCTGCTGTTGTCCCAGGCCGGGGGCAAGCCTACGCCGAAGTTGTTGCTGTATGTGCCGTCTCCATAGCTCCAATCCACCCGGTTGAACCAATCGCCCGAGTCGTAGCTGTTGCGGTCCAGGGATTTGCTGCGCAGGATATCCGATGCCATGTGAAAGAACGGTACCCCCTGGCTCAGGCCGATGACGCTCAAGCCCATGTTTTGGGTCCGCACCCGGTCGGCCAAGGAGGTGGCCGACGGCAATTTGAAGACATTCTGGTCGAACAGGGTCTCGTTGTCGTGCTTGGAAATGTAGGGAACCGACTCCTGAGGATCGTCGGTGAAGGGGCTGCCGCTGCCGTTCCAGTCCGTGCCACTGCCCCGCAGCCCGGAGCGGATGATGTCCATGGCCGTACTCAGATCGCTGGCGTCTCGGTTGTCGTATGAATAGCCGTTCCAGTCGTAGCTTAGGCCGTTGGTGAAGCCCTGCTTGCGGATTTGGGTGGAATCCGTGCTGTAGCCGCCGTGGGCCGCATCCCGGATCTTGTCGTTGAAGAGGCCGATGCCCGTGCCGCCCATGTTGGCCTGTTGGGCATAGCAGTTGGGGCAGGTGGTCAGCCCTTTGGACATGGCAGAACCGAAGTCCCAACCTTCGCCATAGAGATAGATATCCGGGTCAATGGCGTTCAAGGCTGTCTGCACGTCCAGCATGTTTTGCTTGGTGTGCAGGTTCATCAGATCAAAGCGGAAGCCGTCCACCTTGTAGTCCGTGGCCCAGCGTTCCAGCGTCTCGATCATCAGCTTCTCGAACATGGCGTACTCCGCGGCCGTGTCCGAGCAGCAGCTTGAGTTATACAGCGCACCGTCTGTGGTATAGCGGAAATAGTAGCCGGGAACGACCTTATCCAGCACGGATTTGTCATCTTGGCCGCTGGAGGCCGCGTGATTGTAGACCACATCCATCACCACCCGCAGCTCATTTTGGTTGAGGGCGGAAACCATGCGCCGGAATTCGATGATCCGCTGCACGCCATCCGCATTCGTGCTATAGGAGCCTTCGGGCGCGCCGTAATGGTAGGGATCATAGCCCCAGTTGAAGCCGTCGGCGGCTCGGCCCGTTCCCACTGCGCTCTGCTGATCCTCAGCATCCCGGTCAAAACCCGTGGGCGCAGGGGAAACTGTGCGGGGCACGCTGTTCTCCGGCACCGAGGCGATGTCGAAGGCCGGGAGCAGATGCACATGGGTCAGGCCGGCATCTTTCAGGGCCAGCAGATGTTCCATGCCATCGGAGAGGCTCGTGTTGGCGTCCGGGCCGCCGCCGTCATAGGTGAAGGCCATGAAGGTGCCCCGATCCGCCGCGTTGACCGTGGGGTCGTTGATGCTGAAATCCCGCACGTGCATCTCGTAGATCACGCTGTCCTCAAAGTTGGTCAAGGATGGCTTGGTCAAGCTGTCCCAGCCGGTCGGCTTCAGGTCGGCATCGGCCAGGTTGACCAGTTGGCTGCGGGGATCTGCCGTGTCTGTGGAGTCCGCGGAGAGATTGACCGCGTACGGGTCTGTGGCCAGGTTGTGGACCACCCCGTCCACGCTGGGCACGTAGACCTCCACGTCGAAGAGATAGAACTGGCGATCCCACGAACTGTCCGGCGCGGTGACGCTCCACACGCCGCTGGCTGTGTCCAGGGTCATGGGGTGGCTGCCCGTCTCCGCACCAGTTGATGTGGCATAGCGTTTCAGCGTCACCGACTTGGCCGTGGGGGCCCATACCCGCACCGTGGGCACGCTGCCGTTGTAGGTCGGTCCCAGCACCGCGGCCTCGGCCGTGCCGTTGACCACGTAGAGATCGTCCAACACCGATTGGATCTGCACCCGGCTGACATCGATCTGGGTTCCGCTGCCATCGTAGGCGGCCACCACTGCCTGCCCCTTGAGCAAGTGCTTGGCGTCGTCCGCGCTCAAACTTTGCACCAACCGTGTCAGCCCCGACGCGTTGGGGTTTTTCGCATAGCCGGAAATAGTGCCGCTCGTCGTCAACCCGACATAACAGGGGGCTGCCGGGCTGGGGAAGGCGCAGGCCGTGGCCGCCGCCGTGGTCGTGTTGATGGCCCCGTCCGGGTCATAGAGCAATTTATAGCTGCTGCCCGCCGTGCCATTCCAGGCCAGGGTGGTGCGATCCAGCCACAAGGCCTGGGCGTCACCGATGGGGTTGCCCACGGCATAGCTGTAGTTGCTACCCCCATTGTTGTCGTAGTTGATGGTCATCAGATCCGCATCCCCGCCGCTGATGGATGCCACGTTGCCCGATGAGAAGACATAATATTGCACTGTCGTACCATCGCCCTGGGCGGGGATGGATGCGGCATAGCTGCTCCCGCTGCCCGTCATCTTCACCACGGCGGAGGAGGCCCACCCATCTGTGGTGTAGCGTAACCACATGGCTTGCTCCGCCGCCGGTGTCCCCGACGTGGTGGCAGTGACCGTGGGGCTTTCGCTGCTGGATGGCGCGGATAGGCTTCGGCTCACCCCGGTGAGGGTGACCGGGGCAGCGCTCAGTTGGAAGACAACGCCCTTGTCGTCGCCGTTCCATTTGAAGACGTAGAACTTGTTTTGGATGTGGTTAAAGGTCATGTTGCCGTTGCTGCCGCTATTGTTCATCCCGGTGAAGATGGCGGCAAAGGAGATTGTGCTTTGGTTGCTGAACCACTGGTTCGAGTCCTTGAAGAACTTGAAACCGCTGGTGGCGGAGGATGCGGCGATGATCTGCCCGGATTCATAGACAAACGTGCCGCCCAAGCTATCCGTCATGGACCACGTTCCCCATGCGTTGAGGTCTCCCTTCACAGTTTCGCTGGATAGCGGGGCCGCATCCGCGAACCGTCCACCCCCGGCCAGGACCAACGCAGCAGCCAAGATCGCCATCAATACCTGAACGCGTTTTGCGGCATGAGTCTGTTTCATAATCTATTTCCTTGGCAGTTCGTTTTTGAGAAGAGGGAGCGATTTCTGGGCCGATTACCCGTTCTCCATCCACGTGCGCTGTGGGAACGCAAACCGGGGGCGCAGAGGGAGCGTTTGACTTATCTGAGGCAAATGCAATCGGTTGCATTGCATTTTACAGAATCTGGTTGCATCC
>CAZKEX010000139.1:0-10440 GCA_964551895.1 uncultured Caldilineaceae bacterium
GCGGGCGTGGTCAAGAGTTGTTGGCATGGTTAGGGTGGTGGTGATGAAATGAGTGAGGAGTAAGGAGTAATTTGTCGACGCCGACAAATTACTCCTTACTCCTCACTCATTATTTTTGCCCAAGCGCCGCGATCAACTCATCCGGCACGTCGGTCATGA
Source organism: uncultured Caldilineaceae bacterium (assembly GCA_964551895.1). Classification (GTDB taxonomy): domain Bacteria; phylum Chloroflexota; class Anaerolineae; order Caldilineales; family Caldilineaceae; genus JAGNDO01. The sequence continues at coordinate 160 of CAZKEX010000139.1, forward strand.
GTACATCCACGCCCAGGGCGGCCAGGCGGCCGGCGTCGGCCACGTCGTTGACCGTCCAGGTGTTGACCTGGCAGCCGTGGGCCCGGCCCCAGGCTATGGTTTCGGCGTCGACAAGACGGTATTCCGGGTGGATGGCTTGGGGGGCGATGACATCGGTCATCCATGCCACGCGCAGATAGGCGGGCAGGGGACGCTGATAGAGCAGGCCCAGGGCGACGCGGGGGTCCGTGTAGCGCATGGCGATCAGGCTGATGGGGTTGAAGCTGGAGACGATCACCTGGTCGTAGAGGTTGCGGTCCCGGATCACAGCGGCGACCGGGACCACCTGGTTGCCGCCCTCCGGGTCCATGCTTTTGATCTCGATGTTGACGATACAGCGATCCCCGATCAGATCCAGCGCTTGGGCCAAGGTGGGCACCCCCACCCCGGCATAGTCCGGGCTGAAGTGGCTGCCAGCGTCCAGGGCGGCCAACTGGGCCGTGGTGAAGGTCTCGACGCGGCCGTGGCCGCTGGTGGTCTTGTCCACGGTGAAGTCGTGGATCACCACCAGCTCCCCGTCCGCGCTGAGGTGGACATCAAGCTCGATGCCGTCCACGCCCATGTCCAGGGCTTTTTGGAAGGCGGGGATGGTGTTTTCCGGGGCCGCGCAGCGGGCTCCCCGGTGGGCGAAAATTTGGGTGGTCATGGATGGGTCTCCGCGAGTGTGGGTGAAAAAAATCTTGTTATCCGCCAAAGAGACGACCGAACAGGCTCTTCTTCTTTTTGGGCGGCGGCGGGGGAATGGGCAGATCGATCTCCAGTTCCGGCTCCTCTTCCGCGTCCAGGATGCCAAGCTCCCGCTTGAGGTCGTCGGTCATGGCGTCCGGGGTCCACATGGGTTCCCAGACGATGTTGACGGCCACCGCGGTGGCGCCCTCTTCGACCATGACATCTTCCACATTTTTGATGATCTGGGGGCCCAGGGGGCATTGGGGCGTGGTGAGGGTCATGGTCACATCCACGGCGTTGCCGGGCAGGACCTCCACGCCGTAGACCAAACCCAAATCGACGATGTTTTGATAGATTTCCGGGTCGATGACCCGCTTCAACGCTTCCCGCAGATCCGGGCCGTTCAGTTGTTCTGACATTGAATACTCCTCATGAAATTCAGATAAATTCTGCCCCAAGGGCTTGAATCAACGCGGTGGGATCGTCCACGGCCAGGGCAACCCGGCGCTCGGTCCGAGAGCGGCCAAAGAGTCCGTGGAAGGTGATCTCTCGATCCAACGCCAGCAGGCTGTTGGGTTCGCCGAAGAGGACCAGTCTGAGCATCTCTTTGTCCGCGGCGTCCTGGGTGGAGATTTTGGACAGGCCCACAATGGCGTGCCGGGGCACGACCGCCCGCCAGCGCATCCCCACCCGCAGATGCAGGTCGTCCTCGGTCAGCACCACGGGGTGCAGACGCACGGCGTTGAAGTCGCCCAAGATCCAAAAGGCCGAGTAAATGCTCAGGGCGGTAAAGATCCAGGCCCCGATCACGGTCCACTGGCTGATCAGCAGATGAAAAGCCAGGGTTTCCATGATCATCAAAAAGATCAAAAAACCCAGGATGGCAGGATAGATGGTGCGGCGGTGGATGGTGAACGCTCGATGGCTGGGCTGGCTGGGCCGAAAGCTGGCAAACCAACCGAGTACGCTGTAATAGATCAGCTGGGCCTCGGTGATGGCCAGCCGGATCACCAGGGAGGTACCCACCACCTCTGCCACGGCCTGGGCCGCGGCGTCCGAGGCGTAGACCGTGCTGGGGCGGATGGCCCGATAGGCCCGGCGCAGTCCCCTGGCCTGATAGACCAGATAGGCGATGATGGACAATTCGACCAAAGGCAGGACATATTCCAGCCAGCCCAACGCAGACTCGTGTTCCGCGGGCAACACCCCTTTGGCCAACAAGATCGAGCCAGCCACAACCAAGGGGAGATAGGCTTTGGAGAGATGGCCGGGCCGCACGAGAAAAAAGTAAAAGAGTACGGGCAGCCCCACGATGATGTCCACCGAAATCGCCGTGGCCAAAATCGCCGGGCTGGGGGACGCGGCGATAAAGCTGGCGGCCCACCATTCTATGGTCAACACCAATCCGACCAGGATCACCAATAGGGTCGTGCGTCGGTTTGGGATAGCCAGTTGCATTACGCCTCCTTGGGGCGATGCGTGGGCTGAAGCAGCTCGATCATCATGCCGTGGGTGGCCTTGGGGTGGACAAAAGCCACCAAGCCATGCACACCCTGGCGGGGGGTTTCGTCGATCAGTTGCACCCCTTGGGCCTTGAGTTCGGCCAGGGCCGCCACCAGATCCGCCACTTCGTAAGCGATGTGATGGGCGCCCTCGCCCCGTTTGGCCAAGAATTTGGCCGTGCCGCTCTCTGGGTCCGTGGGGGCGATCAGCTCGATGGCGCTGTTGTGGGCGTCCAAAAAGGCCGCCTCCACCTTCTGCTCCGGGATCATCACCCGCTCGATCAGGGTGAAGCCCAGTTGATCTCGATAGGTTTTCAGACTGTCGTCGATATTGTTGACCACGATGCCGACATGGTCCATGCGGTTAAACATAGTTGATCCTGCTCTTTCGATTGTCAGGCAAATACGAGACGTCTCCCCTTGGGCACAGGGACGAAATCACCAAACTCCTGTGCTGTATCGATCCAAAGTTGAATGGCCTGTTTAGCATTACTCAATGCCAATTCCATGCTTTCTCCATGAGCCATACAACCGGGCAATTCAGGGACATCAGCAACAAAAACCCGATCTTCATCGCTCCAAAAAATGATAACTTCGTACTTAAAGTGTCCGTTATTCATTATCTTCCCCCAATCCATACTTCACAATCACAGTACGCACCTGACGCACCTGATATGCCTTGGCCTTGCTCCCATCCTGTTGAAGATTGATCTTCTCTTCAACACCGTCGAGACGGAAAATATGGTGGCTGCCCCGTTGACGCTCATCGAACCCCAAGCGCCGCAACAAGGTGCAGAGATCATTGAAAGCGATGTTTGCATCGGAGCGTCCAGTCAAAATCTGTTGCAACAGTTTGTCGTATTTTCCCATATGCCAAACCCCTACACCCAGTTCCCCGGTTCGTACTCCCCAAAGACCCGACGCAACACATTGCAGATCTCGCCCAAAGTGGCGTAGGCCTCCACCGCCTCCACAAAGAGGGGCATGAGAGATGCGTCGGGATCTTGGGCGGCGGTCTCGATTTTGCCCAGGATGGCGGTGACGGCGGCGTTGTCCCGCTCGGCCCGCAAGGCTTTGAGGGCGGCGACCTGGGCGGTTTGCACACTCTCGTCCACCCGCAGCAGCCCTTCCAGGGGACGTTCTTCGGTCTGGAATTTGTTGACCCCCACGACCACGGCGTCGTTGGTCTCCACGGCGATCTGGGCCTTGTAGGCCGTGTCCTGGATCTCCCGCTGCACAAAGCCCATCTCCACGGCCCGCAGGGCGCCGCCCAGGTCGTCGATGCGGCGGATGTAGTCCACGGCGTCCTGCTCGATGCGGTCGGTCAGCCATTCGATGTAGTAGCTGCCGCCCAGGGGGTCCACCGTGTCGGCGGCGCCGCTTTCGTGGGCGATGATCTGCTGGGTGCGCAGGGCGATCTCCACGGCGTGTTCCGTGGGCAGGGCCAGGGCCTCGTCACGGGAGTTGGTGTGCAGGCTCTGGGTGCCGCCCAAGACGGCCGAGAGGGCTTGGAGGGTCACCCGCACGATGTTATTGTCCGGCTGTTGGGCGGTGAGGGTGCTGCCCCCGGTCTGGGTATGGAAGCGCAGTCGCCAGCTTGCCGGTTTTTTGGCCCCAAAGCGTTCCCGCATGATGGTGGCCCAGAGACGACGGGCGGCGCGAAATTTAGCCACTTCTTCCAAAAAATTGTTGTGGGCGTTGAAGAAGAAGCTGAGTTGATCCGCAAAGAGGTCCACGTCAAGTCCGGCGTCCGTGGCCTGTTGCACATATTCGATGGCGTTGGCCAGGGTGAAGGCCACCTCCTGGGCCGCGGTGCTGCCCGCCTCGCGGATATGATAGCCGCTGATGGAGATGGTGTTCCACTTGGGCACCGACCCGGCGCAGAAGCGGAAGATGTCGGTGATCAGACGCATGGACGGCACGGGGGGGAAGATGTAGGTGCCTCGGGCGATGTACTCCTTCAAAATGTCGTTCTGGATGGTCCCCCGCAGCTCGCTGACCGGGACGCCCTGCTGCTTGGCCACGGCGATCACCATAGCCAACAGCACCGCGGCCGGCGCGTTGATGGTCATGCTGATGCTCACCTTGTCCAGGGGGATGCCTCCCAGCAGGGTCTCCATGTCCCGCAGGCTGCTGATGGAGACGCCCACCTTGCCCACTTCGCCCAGGGCCATCTCGTCGTCCGCGTCGTAGCCGATCTGGGTGGGCAGGTCAAAGGCCACGGAGAGACCGGTCTGCCCCCGCTGGATCAGGTAGTGGTAGCGCTCGTTGCTCTCTGCCGCGGTGCCAAAACCGGCGTATTGGCGCATGGTCCACAATCGGCCCCGATACATGTTGGGCTGCACCCCTCGGGTAAAGGGATAGTCGCCGGGGAAGCCCAATTTGTCCAAATAGGCCGCGCTTTGCCCGGGGCCGGGGTCGGTGCCCATGTCCTCTGGGGTGTAGAGGGCGGCCACCGTGGTGGCGTCGCTGCTGGTGGTAAAACGGGCCTTGCGTTCGGGGAAGCGTTTGTTCAGCTTGTCCAAAGTATTTGTCTGCCAGGCCGCTTTCAGGGCGGTCAGCTTGGTGGAATTTGGCCGATCACTCATCGAAAAATCCTTGTTGGCGCAGGTATTCTTTGGCTATTTTGAACAAAAACTTACATCTCCCGCCGCCCGCTGAGGGCGTTGCTCAGGGTCACTTCGTCGGCATATTCCAGATCCCCGCCCGTGGGCAAGCCCTGGGCCAGCCGGGTGACCCGAATCCCCAAGGGTTTGACCAGTTGGGCCAAATACATGGCCGTGGCCTGGCCCTCCAGATTGGGATTGGTGGCCACCAGCACCTCTTCGATGGGCACCGGGGCCTCCTCGCCTTCGCCGGGGGTGGTGCGCCGATCCTGGATGCGCTGCAGCAGTTCCCGGATCTTCAGCTCCTCCGGCCCGATGCCCTCCACGGGCGAAATGGAGCCGTGGAGGACATGATAGAGCCCCTTGAACTCCCGGGTGCGCTCAATGGCCTGCACGTCCAGGGGTTCCTCCACCACGCAGATCACCTTCTGGTTGCGCTGGCTGTCCGTGCAGATGGCGCACGGGTCCGAGTCGGCGATGTTGTGGCAGGTGGAGCAGAAGAAGGTCTTGGCCTTCAACTCCTCCAGGGCCTTGGCCAGATCCAACGCGATCTGCCCGTCGCTGCGCAACAGGAAATAGGTCAACCGGCTGGCCGACTTGGGGCCAATCCCGGGCAGACGGCTAAAGGCATCGATTAAACTGCTGACAGGCTCGGCAAGTGGTCGCATGGGCGGTCTCGTGGGATATTTGTTGATTTGTTGATTTGTTGATTTGTTGATTGGTGACTCTGCTGCAAAAAGCCATTTAACCGCCGAGGACACAGAGGTTTCGCAGAGAACGCAGAGGGACAAACCTTTCTTTTCTTTGCGTTCTTGGCGTCTTTGCGGTGAATTCAACCTTTTTTCAGCAGAGTCATTGGTTGATTGGTGAGTGGCTCGGAGACAAGAAAAAATCAACCAATCAACCAATCAACCAATCAACCTCAAACCCGTCCGGTAAAAAGCAGCCAGGCCAACAGAAAGGGCACGACGATATAGGAGATCCGATGCACCCACAGCCCGGCGCGTTCGCCCCAGGCCCGGCGCATGCGTTCCAGTCGGCCAAAGAAGAAGCCGGGCACAGGCAATCCCAGATAGCGCCCAATATGGGCCAGGAGATAGACCACGCCGACGGCTGCCATGAACAACGCCAAGAGTTCATCTCTGGTCATCTGATTGCTCCTTGCGCTTCACCACAAAGACGCAAAGAACGCAAAGAAAAAAACAAGAGGTAAGCGGTCACGCTCTCTGCGGTTCTCTGCAATTCTCTGCGTTCTCGGCGGTTAAATTTCTTTTTGCAGGGGTATCAACGCTTGTTCGTGGCTCAAGTCCAGCCACCTCAAACAGACCCTACAAACCCAGTCCTGGCGGCAAGCCCAGCCCGCCGGTCAGCCCGCCCATGCGCTCCTCGGCCATGGCCTGGCTCTTTTGCAGGGCATCGTTGACCGCGGCCAGCACCAGATCTTGCAACATGTCCACGTCTTCCGGGTCCACCACTTCGGGCTTGATCTTGATGGAATGCACGACCTGATGGCCGTCGGCCACCACCTCCACCATGCCGCCGCCGGCCGTGCCCGTGACCTTCTCATCCCCCAACGCGGCCTGGGTCTTCTCCATCTCTTCCTGCAGCTTGAGCAGCTTGTTCATCATGGCAGGGTTGCCCCCAGCCGACGCCCCTGCCTGGGGGCGAAAACCGGCGCGGGCTGCATTACGTTTTTTCTTAGCCATCTTTCTTCTCCTTGTGTTACCTGAGGTATTACGTGAGGTCAGCAAATCAAAAAAATAGAACACGGATCGAACGGATGCGACGGATCAAAAACGGATTTTCTTTCTAAAAATCAGTAAAAATCCGTCTCATCCGTTCGATCCGTGTTCTATTTTTTCCTTGACCAAATAGTTGCCACGGTCTATTTCTTAGCCGAGGCGCTCACCTGCGCGCCCAGATCACTGACCGCATATTCCACCAGGGGGTCCGGCCCAGCCTTGGCCGGGCCGCTGGTCTGCCCGGCGGCCAAACCGGCCAGTTGCGCCTGGTCCCCCATCTGGCATTCCAGCTTGACTTGATGGCCCAAAAACTCGCCCATCACCCGGGCCACCCCGTCCCGTGATTTCGGCTCTGCGATCATATCCTTGGCAAAGGTATTGTTGCCAAAGGCCAAGATCACCGTCTGGTCCGCCACGGCCATGTCCCGCACCGAGCGCAGGGCCGCCTGGGTCTTGATGCCCAACTTGGCCCGCACAGCATTCAGAAATTCGTTCCAATGTTGCTGCAAATGGGCCACCGCTGCCTGGTCCACAACCGGGACGGGACCTTGGGCCTCCTCCTGGGGGGGGCTGGGTTTTTTGGACGAAGAAGGCCTTTCTGCGCTGGGGGCGGGGGTTGCCGATGGAACCGAACGGGCCTGGGGTTGGGCAGGGGGGGGCTTGGCGACCGGGGCAGCCGATACTGTGGCCGGCACGGTCGGGGCAACCCCGACAGGTTGAACCGTCCCCTGCACACTCTCAATAAAGGCCAATTCCAGCAGCAGTTGAGGCTGGTTGCTGCTCTTGATCTCGCCGATGGCGTCGCTGATGCGCTTGATGGCGTACAGCGTGATGGCCGGGTCAATCGCCTTGGCCTGGCCCTGCATCCGGGTGATGGCCTCGCCGGGTAGATCGCTCAACAGCCCCGTGTCCCCGGTCATCTGCAAGACCATGACGCCCCGCAGATATTCCACCAACTGATGGCTGAACTCCACCAAACTGGCCCCATCCACCACCAGATCCTGGATCAACCGCAGCCCCGCGGTCACATCCCGATCCGCCAGGGCCTGGACCATGGCCATCACCGACTGGCTGCCCACGGCCCCTGTTACCTGCTGCACCTGAGCCAGGGTGACGGTCTGCGCGCCGTAACTGAGCATCTGGTCCAGCAAACTGACCGCATCCCGCATACAGCCCTGGGAGGCCCGCCCGATGGCCGTCAGGGCATCGGTCTCGGCCCCAAAGCCCTCGGCCTGGACGATGGTCTGCAAATGGTCCACGATCTCCGGCACGGGGATGCGGCGGAAATCAAAGCGCTGACAGCGGCTGTGGATGGTGGCCGGGATCTTGTGGGGCTCGGTCGTGGCCAGGACAAAGCGGGTGTGGGGCGGCGGCTCTTCCAGGGTCTTGAGCAGGGCGTTGAAGGCGGCAATGCTGAGCATGTGTACTTCATCGATGATGTAGACCTTGTATCGGCCTTCGCTGGGCCGGAAGCCCACCTTTTCCCGCAGCTCCCGCACATCGTCCACGCTGTTGTTGCTGGCGGCGTCGATCTCGATCAGATCGATCATGCGCCCTTCGTTGATGGCCACACAGGTGGCGCATTCATTGCAGGGCCGCTCCGCCTCGGCCGCGGAGCAGTTGAGCGCCTTGGCCAGAATGCGCGCCGTGCTGGTCTTGCCCGTGCCCCGGGGGCCGGAGAAGAGATAGGCATGGGCCACCCGCCCGTCCCGCAGAGCATTGGTCAGGGTCTGGGTCACATGGGCCTGGCCGACCACCTCGTCAAAGGTCTGGCTGCGCCATTTTCGGTAGAGTGCTTGGGCCATGATGGGTATCGGGTAATGAGTAATGAGTAATGAGTAAGGGACGAATGTAACTTCGAAGCCACCCCCTCCCAGCCTCCCCCAGGTTGGGGGAGGAGCCGGATCGCCGAATACGCAAGTCCGGTAAACTGAATCGGTCCCCTCCCCAATCTGGGGAGGGTTAGGGTGGGGTTGGTCGTTACGGACGAATCGCCATTCGCCATTCAGTTTATCACCGATACCATGCTGTCGCAAGTGTTGGGGCGATTTTCCTTTGTGGTATAATCGGGGCCATGTCCGATAAAATTATCAACACATTTCAACAACGGCTGCAACTGGAGCGGGAGATGGCTGCCCTGGGCGAGACCACCACGGAGACGGATCTGGATCGTCAGGTCCAGGCTTTGGCGGCCGGCTATCCGTCCGACCTGCTGCTGACCGTGCTGGTCAAAAAGCTGGACGTCACCAACGGCCAACTGCGGGGCGGTCTGGGCAAGTTGGCCGCGCTCTTGCCCAAAGACGATGCATTGACCGCCCTGCGCAACGCCGCGGCCAGCCGTCGCAACAGCGCCCAGACCCGGCTCACCGCCGCCCTGCTGATGCAACGCTTCTTGGGCCAAGAGGTCCCCCCGGCCCTGATGGCGGATCTCCACGACTCGGACCACGTGGTCATGCAGAGCCTGCAGGAGGCCATCGACGAAGCGCGCACCAACCGCTATGTGCTTCTGGAATATGTGCGTCAACTGCGTCTGGAGAGCGAAGAGACCGCCCACATGGTCATGGGGCTGCTCGACCGCGTCGACACCGGGGATCAGGTCGGTCTGCTGCGGTTGATTGCCCAGGACGAGCGGCCTGGGGTGGCCGAAGCGGCCATCCAGCGTCTGGGCGGACTCCGGGATGATAAGGGCGGGCCCTTGGCGTTGAATGCGCTCCACGCCCTTCAGCCCAACCTTCCCCCGGCCCTGGCCCAACAGGCCGCCCAGACCCTGCGCCGTCTGCGCTTCTCCGGCGTGTGGGCGGATCTGCCCAGCAACGACGGATGGCGAGGACTGATCGGGCCAGCGGATCCTGCCGGGAACCAGATCATCTGGTTTGTGCGCACGCCCCAAGCCGAGCCCGGCGACGCCGACGACGGCGTGCTGATCGGCATCCACGCCAGCCCCCTGGCCGGGGTGCTGGAAACCTTCGGCCATGAACGGGTAGACGCCACTGCCCTGCCCATCCAGCGCCAGGTGGGCCAGTTGGTCTCCGTGGACACGGGGAACAGACAGCCCCTGGTTTTGCTGGAAGTCCCCTTTGACTTTGCCCGCTGGCGGCTGCAAGCCGCGCTGACCGCCCACTGGCAGATCGACCCGGCCCAGCCCCTGCCCGAGGAATATCAACTTACCAGCGATCTGCTGTGGACCTTGCCCCCGCCCGTCATGGCCCCCACTATTTCACCCACCTTGCAAGGCTTCTTCATCCCGGACCCAGACCTGTGGGCCGAGGCATCTGGCAACCTCAACCTGGGCACGGCCGCGGAGCGGGTCTTGCAGCACCCGGCCATGGGGACCTGGTTTTTCCACGGCCAAAATCTGCTCCGCTACATGCGCACCCGCTCGGATCTGAGCAGTACCCCTGGCATTGCCCAAATGGTCAAAGGGCTGCTCCACGAAATCTTCAGCCAGGATGACAACGACGAACTGCTGGCCGGGCTGGAAGCCGGGCTGCGCGCCCAGGCCGCCTGGCTCTACCTGGCCGGCAGTCGAGACAGCGCCCACCAGGCCCATGTCCTGGCCGAGAGCGTGCGCAATCTGCCCCCGGCCCAAAACCCCTTCCTGGCCCGCATGATGGAGATCGGCGTACGCTTCGCCCTGGAACATCTGCCCTCGTAAAGTGTGAACTGTGGGCAGATCGAACTGTTGTTTTTAACAGACGAGGAGCGTTGTCCATATGGACAACG
>CAZKEX010000140.1:0-10360 GCA_964551895.1 uncultured Caldilineaceae bacterium
ATTAAAAACGGATTTTCTTTTCAAATCAGTGAAAATCCGTTTGATCCGTCCCATCCGTGTTCTATTTTTTGGATTCTCTGCCCGATTTCAGAATGAAAATCCACATCCATCCCCGCCTTTTAGGAGAGTTTGCACCCTATGCCAGTCATTTCAGATCCCCAGCAGCGTGCCCAGGTTATCGCCGCGCGCGACCGCCTTTTGACCGAAGTGAACCAGATCCTCGCCCTGGCGGACGATGAACGTCGCCAGCAGAGCCGGATCAATCGGCTACAGATCAACCATGGCCGGGAAGAGGTGGAGCGGCTGTTGATCTACATGATGGAACTGCTCAACACAGAGACGGAGGAGCTGGACGCCTTTCACTATCAGCGCTATCACGAGGCATATCGTCACTTTGGCGGCAGTCGCCCGGCCCTGGATGTGGACCAGTGGCAGGCTCTGAACAACGAATTTACCGGACTACACGTCCGGGTCGTCTCCGCCACCCATGTCGGCGAACCCGTGGGGGGCAGTCCCCTTTCCCCCAAAGAGCAAAAACGCTACGCCCAGCTCAAAGATACCCTGCTCAACGACAGCTTTCTGTGGGATGACATCACCCCCAAGGATCCGGGCCAGCACAACCTGCCCAGCCTGCGGGTGATGATGCGCCAGTTCCGCAAGCGGCGTAGCCAGGCCGAAGCGACGACCGTCGCCATCTCTCCCCTGGCCAGGGCGCCCATGTTCAAGACGGATGCATCCATCTGCCCCAAGCACGACATGCCCATTCTGCGTCTGGGCGGGCGGCCCCAGTGTGTGCAGGAATTCTTGGAGGGCTGCATCGTGGGCCAGCCCATCGTGGATGTGGGGATCGACAACAAAGTCGGCTATTACCACTTTGCCAACGGCCACGTCTTGCCCCTGATCTGCGGCTGCTGCGGCAACCCCTACGATGCGGACAATATCGCCGACAGCCGGGAAGAAATGATCGGCCTCACCCTGCTCTCCCTCTCCACATCCCACAGCCACAACGCGGACGGCCAGGGCTACGACGAGTTGGTGCTCAACTTTGGCGGCCCCAATCTCCTGCCCACCGGGGTGCCCGTGGCCTTCACCGCCGCGGCCCGACTGGTCCACCCCGCCGATTGTCATCAGGGCCAAGGCTGATCTGTGCCCCAATATCGCTGGGCCGACTGTCCCACCCCCATCTACAACCAGGTGCGGGATCTGCTGGCCGGGGTGCGGGCCATTTTGGGCAACAATTTGGTCGGCCTCTATCTCCACGGCTCCCTGGCAATGGGCTGCTTTCAGCCGGAACGCAGCGACATCGATCTGCTGGTGGTCAGCCACGGCCCCATGACCATCTATGAAAAGTTTGTGGCCGCCGAACTGCTGCTCACCCTCTCGCTCCAGCCTCGCCCGATCGAGGTCAGCTTTCTCACCCACAAGCAGTTGCATCCCTGGCGTCACCCGGCCCCCTACGACTTCCACTATGGGGAGGACCACCGAGACCGCATGGCCGCGGATCTGGCGGACGAGGGCTGGCGGGCTTGGAACGACGTGCGCCGCCGAGACCCGGATCTGGCCGCCCATGTGGCCGTCACCCGGGCCCGGGGTATCTGTGTCTTCGGCCAGCCCATCCCGGATCTCTTCCCAGAGGTGCCCATGGAGGACTACATGGCGGCGGTGGTGGATGACTTTCATTGGGCTCAAGGCTATTTGGAGACCAACGCCACCTACGCCATCCTCAACGGCTGCCGAATTTTGGCCTATCAAACCGATGGGCGCATCTTGTCCAAAGACGAGGGGGGCGTGTGGGGGCTGGCCAACATGCCGGCCAGCCATCACCCCGTCATCGCCCTGGCTCTCAAAGATTATCGCACCAACCACAATCCGCCCTTCGATCCAACCGCCATTGGCTCCTTCATGACCTTTGCCAAAGAGAGGATCGGAGATCCGTGATTACGAAAAGACACTAAAATCACCAATCTCCCAATCTCCCAATCTCCCTGTCTCCCTGTCTCCCCCTCTCCCCATCTCCCCATCTCCCCATCTCCAACGAAAGCCCCCCACGCCCACCCACACCACATTCGCCCCTCCCAATTCGCCCCTCGCCCTGCCTCTGTGCTAAAATCTTGGCATGAATCTATGGCTTGACGTTGTGGCAACACCCCTGGGACCGCCGTTTGTGCTTTTCCTGGGGGCAATCTTTCTGGTAGTCGCAGGACGCTGGATGCGTCGGCCCCTCCATCAGCGGGGGACGGCGCTATTTTTTGTTGCGATGGCTGGGCTGCTGCAACTCTATCTGCGCAACCGACCTGTGGTGCCGGAATTTTCCCGCCCGTGGCAGCCCGTGCTGCAACAGGGAACCAACCTGCTCTGGATCGGTGACGGGTGGAACTGGTATGTGGCCAGCCTGATGTTGCTGTTGGGCAGCGCCGGGGTATTGCTCTACGACTACAATCGGGGCGACCAGGCCGTCACCAAAGCCCAAAGCCGCCTCACCGGGGTCAACCTGGCCCTGCACCTGGGCATGTTGGCGTCGGGGCTGCTCTTTGTGAGCAGCGGCAACCTGTTGACGGCGATCCTGACCTGGGTATTGATGGATGGGCTGCAACTGGCCCGATACACCTTTGTCCTCCACCGTCCCCCCATCCACCATCCTCCCAATAGCCACGAAAATGGGGCCGAGGGCCGCATCAACCGGGCCCAAGGGCTGAGCCTGATCGGGGCCTTGCTGCTGCTGATCGGTCTGCTGCCCGCGGGGCCAGGGGGACCGGGGCAGCCCCTGCAAGGGGGCGTGCTGCCTGTGGAGACCGTGGTCCTGATGCTGGCGGCGGCGGCCATCCGGGCCGGGGCCTACCCCTTCCACCTGTGGCTGTTGCCCAGCAGCACCGTGCGCATGAGCGTGTCGGAGCGGCTGTTGGACCACATGGTGCCGGCCCTGGGAGGTCTGTGGCTGTTGGCCTGGGCCATCGATCTGGGCAACGAGTTTATCCTCCTGCACCCCGTGGTGCTGACCTTAATCCTGTTGGCCCTTTTGGGCAGCGCCGTGGCGGCGTGGACCGTGACGGATCAGCCCGGCCACACCTCGTTTGTGCTGGTCACCTCGGTGGGCTTGGCGGGTCTGGCCGGGGCGCTTTCGCCGCTGGAAGGCCCCAACGCCCTGATCTGGCCCACCACGGCCTTTGCCCTGGGCGGCGCGCTGTGGCTGGTGGGCGAACGGGTATGGCAGGAGTGGGGCTGGCAGATCCCGGTCAGCCTGGGCGCGCTGGCCCTGATCGGCGTCCCCTTTACCCCGGGCTTTCTCACCCAGCCCTATTTGGCCAGATTGGCCACGTTGAACTCGCTGATCATGCCCTTTTTCTTGACCTATATTGTGGCCCAAACCCTGCAAGTGGCCGCCCTCCTGCGCAGTTGGGGCACACCGCCCCGCACGGATATCCCCTCCCTGCGCTCTAGCCGGGTGATGGGGCTGTGGGTGGCCAGCGTGGTCCTGGCCCTGCCCTTGGCCCTGGCGGGTATCTATCCCCGGGCCATCGCCGCCCTGGCCAGTATGCCCGGCGCCATCCCCGCGGACGCAGGCAATCTGGCCAGCGTCGTGGCCGGCCCCTCGGTCTGGATCACCCTGGGCGTGCCCCTGCTCCTGGGCATCGGCGTCTCGGTGATCCGGCCCCGCTTCTGGCGCTATCTGGGCCACTATCCGGATCTACTGAGCCGGTTTGCCAGCCTGGAATGGATGGCCGAAGGGGGCCGCCGGAGCGCTGACATTATGTCCACTTTGTGGGAGCGGATCTTCGATCTCTTTGAAGGGGCGGGCTATGTGGCTTGGGCCGCGGTCTTTGTGCTGGTGGCCTTCTTCCTTTTTGGATAATCGTTCAGCGTAGCTAAAAAATAGAACACGGATTGGACGGATGCGACGGATTAAAAACGGATTTTCTTCTAAAAAATCAGTCAAAATCCGTTTCATCCGTTCAATCCGTGGCCTATTTTTTGACTGACCGGCTATCTTTTTGGGTAATTCATTCGGTTTTGTTCAAGTTGGTATTTTGATATGGATAGTCTTTTTTCGTTTGGCTTCTTTACAACCCAGACCGGCTTCACGGCCATCGGCGTCGTGGCGGCGTTGATTGTGATCCTGTGGGACTGGCGGGGGGGGCTGGCGGGGTTGCTTTTGGTGCAATGGGGCGTGGGCAATTTGCTGGTGCAGCGGTTCAACATGCCCAGCCAGTGGGCCATGGCCTTCCTCTTTGTGGTCGGTTTGGCCGGGGTGATGCTGGCCATGTCCGCTATGCAGGTGCAGTGGAATCGCCATGTCCCCCGGTCCGGCAACGTGGCCATGCGCCTGGTCGTGGTACTGCTGGCCTACTTTCTCTTCGCCACCCAGGATGTGCGTCTGCCCCTGCCCTTGATCGATGGGCAGACGATCGATCTCTTTTCATGGTTGACCCTGGTCTCCCTGCTCATTCTGCTGGTGGGTGACAGCCCCCTGCACATGGGGATCAGCCTGGCCCTGTGGCTGGTGACCGTGCAGGCGGCCACGGCCATCCTGCTGCCCAATCCGGCCCTGTTTGTGATTGTGGGCAGCGTGGAGCTTGCCCTGATTCTGGCGTGCAGCTACTTGGTCCTGCCGGCGTCTAGAACCACACTGGGCCCCCGGCGCATGGCTCCGGATCAACCACAAGGGACGGCGGATATGCCGATCCAGACCCAAGTCTCAAATTCTCCTGTAAATTCGTCCGCCAACCCCTCTGTTGCCCCTTCTGCCGCCCCTTCCCCTGCCCTGCCGGGAGGGTTGACCCGTGGCTGAGTTGTCCAGGGGTATCCCCCTGCCGGTCTTTTTGGTCGTCGCCCTGGGCTTGATGGCCGGGGTCACCTATGTCCTGCGCCAGTGGGAGCAGGCCGTGGCCGCAACCGCCGCGGTCATCGTCGGCGGGCTGGGGATCTGGCTGTGGCGGCTGGACACGTTGCAAGCGGCCAAGATACCCCTGTTCGGTCTTGCCGTGGATATGGGGGCAAGCTGGGAGCGCTTTGGCTTTGTGCTGGAGCCCACCTTGGCCTCCCTGCCGGTGTTGGCGGCCTATTTCTTTGTGGCAGCGGTGGCCTTTGGGCTGTCGGCCCTGCACAGCCAAGGGCGCAGCCTGGTCTCCTTTATCCTGTTGCTCTTGGCCGGATACAGCAGCCTGACCTTGATCACGGTTGCCCCCCTGGTTCCAGGGCTGATCGCCCCGCTGCTTTTGGTGGGGTTGACGAGTGGGTCGATCTTTGTACTCCAGGCCGGGCGTCTGGGCAGTTATCGGGGCGCTCTGCGGGCAGTTCTGCCCCCCCTGATCGCTTTCCCGCTCTTCTTTTTGGCCGCCTGGCATATCGATCAGATCCCCCTCAACCCCCAAGATGAGGCATTGCTGGCCACCATCTCTGGGCTGTTGGGCCTGGGGCTGCTGATTCTGCTGGCTCCCTTTCCCTTGCACAACACCCACGGCGCCTCGGCCCACAGCGCGCCCCCGGTGGCGACGGCCACGGTCAATCTTTTTTACGAATTGGCCGTGTTGGTTCTCTTTCATCGGGTACTGACCACCTATCCTTTCATCATCACCTCGGTCTCTCTGGCCAACTGGCTGGTGTGGGCGGGCACGGTCACCGCGGTGTGGGGAGGCATGGCTGCCCTGGGCACGGCCCATCCAGGTCGTCTGTGGGGCTATGCATCGTTGCACGATTGGGGCTTGATCATCCTGGCTCTGGCCATGCCTGGGGTGCGCCGCTGGCCCCTGGTACTGCTGCTCTTTGTGATGCGGGCGGTCAGTCTGATGATCAGCGCCGGGGGCTTGGCCACCCTGGAAGAGCGGGCTGGCTCCATGCGCCCGGAACGGATGCACGGGGTCGGTATCCGCCTGCCCTGGAGCAGCGCCCTCTTTGTCTTTGGCAGTCTGGGGCTGGTGGGCTTTCCCCTGACCGTGGGCTTCATCGGCCATTGGTCTGCCATCCAGATGGTGGCGGCCATAGACTGGCAGCTTGCCGCCGTGATCCTGCTGGCCTCTGCCGGGGCGGTGGTGGCCTTTGTACGCCTGGTTCGTCTGCTCTTTGGCCCAACATCCAGCCCATCGCCCAGCCCATCGCCGGATCCATCCCCCAGCCCACTGCCGGAACGGGATCACCTGCCCGGCATCATTGCGGTCACGCTGATGTTGGCCTTTTCCCTGGCCCTGGCCCTCTCGCCCCAATGGGTCAATGCGGTGATCGACCCGCTGCTGGTGGTCTTTCGGTAGGCTTTGGTTGGGGATTTGGGATTGGGGATTGGGGATTGGGGATTGGGGATTTGGGATTGGGGATTTGGGATTGGGAGATTGGATTGTAACAAACACCCGATCCCCGATCCCCAGTCCCCGATCCCAAATCCCCAATCCCCAATCCCCAATCCCCAATCCCCAATCCCAAATCCCAAATAACAGGTACGCACCCATGTCCAGATCGTCCAGACTTTCAGGCTATTATCAATTGAGCGTTGACCAGCGGGTGGCAGTGCTGGCCGAGTGGGCCGACCTCTCTCCCCAGGAAATCCAGGTGTTGGCCGATGGGCTCTCTGTGGCCCAGGCCGACAAGATGGTGGAAAATGTGGTGGGCCGCTACAGCCTGCCCCTGGGCATCGGGGCCAATTTCATGATCAACGGGGAGGAGTTCCTGGTCCCCTTGGCGGTGGAGGAGCCCTCTGTGGTGGCCGCGGTGAGCTATGCGGCCAAATTGGCCCGCGGCCGCGGCGGCTTCCGCACGGGCAGCACGGACTCGGTGATGATCGCCCAGATCCAGCTGCTGGACGTGCCGGACCCCGTGGCCGCCGAACAGGCCATCCTGGCCGAAAAAGAGGCCCTGCTGGCCCTGGCCGACACCAGCCCCACCATCGCACGTCTGGGCGGCGGTCCCCGGGACATTCAGGTGCGCCAGCTTCCCCACACCCCCACCGGCCCCATGACCATCGTGCATCTGCTCTTCGACACCCAGGATGCCATGGGGGCCAACGCCATCAACACCGCGGCGGAGGCCATCGCCCCCAGCCTGGAGCGGTTGAGCGGCGGCACGGCCCTGCTGCGCATCCTCAGCAACCTGACCGATCAGCGCCGGGCCTGGGCCGAGGTGACCCTCCCCGCAACCAGCTTCAGCACCATCGACCACAGCGGGGACGAGGTGATCCGCAACATTGCCCACGCCAACGCCTTTGCCGTGGCCGACCCCTATCGGGCCGCTACCCACAACAAGGGCATCCTCAACGGTATCGACGCCGTGGCCCTGGCCACGGGCAACGATTGGCGGGCCATCGAAGCCGGCGCCCACGCCTACGCGGCCAGGGATGGGCAGTATCGGGCGTTGACGGAGTGGCGGGTGCAGGGATTGGGGAGTGGGGATCAGGGATCGGGGATTGGGGAGTTGGGAACGGGCGAAGGGGCTTTGGCGTTGTTTGGACGGTTGGAGTTGCCCTTGGCCGTGGGCATTGTGGGCGGGGCGACGAAGGTGCATCCGGTGGCCCAGGTGGCGCTGAAGATACTGGGCGTCACCTCCGCCCGGCAGTTGAGCGAGATCATGGCCGCGGTGGGGCTGGCCCAGAATTTGGCCGCCCTGCGCGCCTTGGCCACCGAGGGCATCCAGCGGGGGCATATGAGCCTCCACGCCCGGCAGGTGGCCGTGGCCGCCGGGGCCGAGGGCCTGGAGGTGGACCGCATCGCCGCCAAGATGGTGCAGGAGGGGCAGGTGCGGGTGGAACGGGCGAAGGAACTACTTAATGCACAATGCACAATGCACAATGCACAATGGGTTGTGTGAGTCCAACCATTGTGCATTGTGCATTGTGCATTCCCAAAGGGAGACTTATGTTAAACAAACCGATTATCGACGTGGGGATTGTGGGGTATGGGGCGTATGTGCCCCGGTTTCGCTTGGCGGGGGCGGAGATCAGCCGGGTGTGGGAGGGCGAACCGTCCCCGGGGCCGGTGACGGAGAAGTCTGTGCCCGGGTTGGACGAGGACACGGCCACCATGAGCATTGAGGCGGCCCGGAACGCCCTGGTTCGGGCCCAGATCGATCCCCAGGAGATCCGGGCCGTGTGGGTGGGGAGCGAGAGCCATCCCTATGCGGTGAAGCCCACGGGCACGATTGTGGCCGAGGCGATCGGGGCCACGCCCAACACCCAGGCCGCGGATTGGCAGTTTGCGTGCAAGGCGGGCACCGAGGCCATGCAGGCCGGGATCGGCTTTGTGGGCAGCGGCATGGCCCGCTATGTGCTGGCCATCGGCATGGACACGGCCCAGGGCCGGCCCGGCGATGCCCTGGAATATACCGCGGCGGCCGGCGGCGCGGCCTATCTGCTGGGACCGGCCACCGAGTCCTGCGCCATCATCCAGCGCAGCCTGAGCTATGTCTCGGACACCACGGACTTTTGGCGGCGGCCCACCACCCACTATCCCAGCCACGCCGAGCGCTTCAGCGGGGATCCGGGCTACTTCGGCCACGTCATCCCCGCGGCCCAGGCCATGATGGCCGAGATGGGTACGACACCGCAGAGCTACGCCTTTGTGGTCGTGCATCAGCCCAACGTCAAGTTTCCCACCCGGGCCATGAAAGAGATGGGCTTCACCCCGGCCCAATGGGAAGCAGGCCTGCTCTCCCCGGAGATCGGCAACACCTACGCCGGGTCGGCCATGATCGGTCTCACGGCCATTTTGGATGTGGCCCAGCCGGGCCAGCGCATCCTGACCATCAGCTATGGCAGTGGGGCCGGCTCCGATGCCTTCGACATCCTGGTCACCGAGCGAATTGTGGACGCCCAAAGACGCGCCCCCCAGACCTGGGACTACATCCGCCGCCGGGCGCCGATTGACTACGCCACCTATGCCCGTTATCGCAAGAAGTTGGCGACCCACTGAGTGATCTGATAGAATAATTGAACAGAGACCTTCGGCGGTTTTTCTAAGGATGTCAGCGCATCTGCGGAGGGGCCGTCGATTGTTTTATCCACTTTTTCAACCGCCGGTGGGGTGCGGAACGGCAAAATCGATCCCTTGCAATTGGGGCAGAAGACGGAGGATGAACATGGAAAAATCTACTTCACGAGAACTCACGTATCAGACCGGTGGATGGGTGTTTTTTACTGTGGGAACCATTCTTTTTTTGATCGCCAGCCTGCGCAGCGGTGATCTGGTCAACCTTGTGGGCAGCCTGGCCTTTTTGGCCGGGTGTATCCTCTTTATGGTCCCCCTGGGCGGCCATATCAAGGAGCTAAATCGCACCCACCGGGTGATCCGCCCCCTGCCCAAGATTGGCCGGGTCAAGCGACTTATGCCCACCCCCCAACCACGCACCAGCCTGCGTCGGCATCCGAAGTCCAAAAAGATCCGGGTGCAGCCCACCAGCAGGGTTCGCTTGGCCACAGTGCGAAAAATGGGATAATAGGAAACCAGTGAAAAATCACCGGTTGTCAACTCGACTTTCCTGCCTTATAATTGCCTAATACAGACACAAAATCAGGCTGACAAACCGGGTCAAATTGAAGCACCTAGATGGTCATCGCAGGAGAAGATCAGTATGCCAAAAGTAAAATTCACGCCCGAATCAATGCCGCAATCAGGCGAGGCGCTGAAACAGATCTTGCGTCAATCCCTTGAGCAAGCGGTTCCGTTGGATGATTTCATTCAAGTCATTCGAGAGTTGACCCAATACGAATTGCGTCATGGCATGACCTCCAGCGTTTTCTTTGCCCGCTTTGAGGCTGGGGAATTGGGCGACGAAATCGATCTGATACGGTGGGCAAACAAATACGAAGTTTATCGAGAGACAAAAAACGTGTCGCACTACCCCGAAATCGAATCCTTTCCTCATCACAAACATGTGGGTGATTCAGTTGTCGCCGCCCAGTCGCCTGATCTGAGCGAGGTGCTGCGAGAGATCGATGGAATTTTGTACGAGGGATAGGTCTGAATCGAGATCAAAAAGCTCCCTGACACGATCTGTGTCAGGGAGCTTTTTTTGTTGTTGATGGGGTGTCGGCAAGTTGCTCGGCTGAACTCACGTCAAAGCCTGGCAGACCCGTTCGCCACCAGGGGGTGCGAACTCCGCAGTCTCTAGGCCGGGGAGAGCATGTCCTTTTTCATGCGCAGAGCCTGGCGGAAGGTGACGAGCCGCCGTTCTTTCTCGTCCCACAGGGTCAGGGTCATGGTGCGCAGGCTGGCCTTGAGGGTGAGGATGGAGACCTGTTGCAGCATGGGGTTCTGTTCGTGGCACTCTTGCAGCCGATAGTTGGGGATGCGGGGGCTGAGGTGGTGGATGTGGTGGAAGCCGATGTTGCCCGTAAACCATTGCAACACCTTGGGCAGTTGATAGTAGGAGCTGCCGTGCATGG
>CAZKEX010000141.1:0-10263 GCA_964551895.1 uncultured Caldilineaceae bacterium
AAAATCATCGCCGGGGAGATCCCGTCCCAGACGGTGTATCAGGACGAACTGGTCGCCGCCTTCCGGGACATTGCGCCCATCGCGCCCACCCATATTTTGATCGTGCCCAACCAGCATATCGTCAGCCTGGGGGAGATGGGCGAAGACCACGCCGAGCTGTTGGGTCGGGTGGTGAAGGTGGCGAATGATCTGGCCGTGGCTGAAGGTGTTGCCGAGACCGGCTTTCGCTTTATCACCAACGTGGGGCCGGACGCGGGGCAGGCGGTCTTTCATGTGCACTTCCATCTGCTGGGCGGGCGTCCCCTGGGCGGCATGGTGCGCCGTTCGGCTGATACGCCTATTTAACCGCAGAGATCGCAGAGAGTAGCGGAGGTACGCAGAGGAAAACAAAGCTTTTTCTCTGCGTACCTCCGCGAAACCTCTGCGCCCTCTGCGGTTAAATCGCCTGGCAACATCGAAATCCCATTTATCCTGAAACGAAAAGAATTGTTTTGGGAAATTGCCCCTTGATTTTTCATGAAAAAGTATGCACAATAGAAGACGAGGAGTTTTCGCTGCCCTCGGCCCCCCTAGCCCCCCAACCTTGGGGGCATTGTGGGCGACCTCCCCCAGAATTAGGGGTCGGGGGGCAGCGGTGAATGGTTGCCAATAAAAGGAGATCGTCCCCATGATCCACAAATCGCCTTCCCCTATCAGCGGACAAATGCGGGTTACGTTTGAGTTGCCCGCCTGTGTTTGGGCGGATCGGGTCTTTCTTGCCGGAGATTTCAACGACTGGGATGAAGGGTCGATCCCGTTTCAACAAGATCGCAACGGGGTGTGGCGGGCAACAATGGATCTGCCCATGGGGCAGCGGTTCCAGTTCCGCTATCTGGTGGACGGCAGTTGGCGCACGGATAACCACGCGGATAGCTTGGTGGAGAACATCTATCGCACCACCAACAGCGTGGTGGAGACAACTTTTGGCTTCCAGGTAGGGCCAGACGAGGACAAGCCCAGCATGGTCTTTGACCAGTATCGGGAGGCGGTTGCAGAGGCTTTTCACAGACAATTGCCCCCCAACCAACAAGAAAACTAGGACTGAACCACCCCAAACAGAGACCCAACGGGCCAGGAGAGTGATTTTCCTGGCCCGTTTTCGTGGCCCGTTTCACCGAACGACCAGGAGCATTTTATGGCAAAGTTGAAGACCCGATATGTGTGCAGCAACTGTGGGGCCACCCACCTCAAGTGGATGGGCAAGTGCCCGACCTGCGATGAGTGGGACACCCTGGAAGAGGAGGTGGTGGATGTCTCCCCAACCAGTCGGTCGCCTATGCCCGTGCTGGGGACCGGGTCAAAACCCATCGCCCTGCCCAATATCCCCGCCGCGGGGACCGAGCGTCTGCCCCTCTCCAACCAGGAGTTGAGCCGGGTGCTGGGCGGGGGCATTGTGCCAGGGGCCGGGGTGTTGGTGGGGGGCGACCCTGGCATCGGCAAGAGTACCCTGCTGCTACAGATGACCGCGGAGATCGCCCGCACGGTGGGGCCGGCCCTCTATGTCAGCGCGGAAGAGAGCGCCCACCAGATCAAGCGGCGGGCCGCCCGCCTGGGCATCGAGGAACCCCAGCTCTTTGTCCTCTCCGAGACCAGCCTGGAACATATCATGGCCCATACGGAGGCCATGAAGCCCAGCCTGATCATCGTCGACTCCATCCAGGCCATCTATAGCGAGAGCAGCGCTAGCGCGGCCGGCTCGGTCTCCCAGGTGCGGGACTGCGCGGCCCGGCTGTTGCGGTTGGCCAAGATCCAGAATGTGCCCCTCTTTTTGGTGGGCCATGTGACCAAAGAGGGATCCATCGCCGGGCCGAGGGTGTTGGAACACATGGTGGACGCGGTCTTGCAGTTGGAGGGGGAGCGCTTTCACGCCTATCGGCTGTTGCGTTCCATCAAAAACCGCTATGGGAGCACCAACGAGGTGGGGGTCTTCGAGATGGGGGAGCAGGGGATGATCGAGGTCAAGAACCCGTCCGAGCTCTTCCTGGCCGAGCGGCTGCCCAACGCGTCGGGCAGCGCCATCGCCGTCACAATGGAGGGCACCCGGCCTCTGCTGGTGGAGGTGCAGGGGTTGAGCAGCCACAGCGCCTTCAGCCAGCCCCGGCGCACAGGCAACGGCATCGACCTCAACCGGCTGCTGCTCCTGGCCGCGGTCCTGAGCAAGCGGGTGGGGATGAATCTGAGCGACCACGATCTCTTTGTGAATGTGGTGGGGGGCTTGAAGATCGGCGAGCCGTCGGCAGATTTGGCCGTGGCCGCGGCCATCGCCAGCAGCTATCGCAACATCCCCGTGGCCGCGGACCTGGTCCTGGTGGGGGAGATCGGCCTGAGCGGGGAGCTGCGCAGCGTGGGGCAGATTGGGCGGCGCTTGAGCGAGGCGGCCAAACTGGGCTTTAGCCGGGCCATCGTCCCCCGCAGCGCCCTGCGCCGCAAAGGCTCCGACAGCCTGCCGGAGGGCATCCAAGCCCTGGGCGCCCGCACGGTCCACGAGGCGTTGGACGCGGCGTTAGTGCAGAAATAAACAGCCAACCGCAGAGAACGCGGAGGAGACGCGGAGGGCGCTGAGAAAAAAAAGAGAGTCTCCACGTCCTCCGCGCCTCCTCTGCGCCCTCTGCGGTTAGCTTTTACCTTTGGATCTTCGCCGCCAACTCGTCCATGCGCTTGCGGTTGGCCCCCATGTCCCCATAGCCCAGCCGGGAGGCGGAGCGGAAGTGGATCAGGCCGGTGTCGGCGTCGATGACGAACTCCACATCGTCCACAAAGCGAAAGAGGGCCGAACGAAACTCGGCGTGGATGTAGGTTGGCTCCGTGGTGATCACCGTGCTTCTGGGCATGGACTCCATGGCGGCCAGCACCTTGGCCTGGGCGTCCGCCGGGCTGCCGGTGAAGGGGATCGGCTCCATGCGGTGATAGCTGTCGTCCGGGGCCGCCTGGGTGGAGACGCAGTTGGGCGAGTCGGGGCAGGGGGCCAGCTTGCCGTCCGCCACGCCGCCTGCTTTGGACGCTGCCCCGCCACAGGCGGCCATGCCCAAGCTCAGGGCCACCAAGGCGGCGCCGATCAATAAAGTCTGTCTACGCATTCGACAATGTCCTTTGCGGTGATGATGGGATCTGAATAGGTTGAACAAGCGTAACTACCAACCCCACCCTAACCCTCCCCAGATTGGGGAGGGGACAGATCGTGCGTACCGCTTTTCCGTCTACGGCGATCCGGCTCCTCCCCCAATCTGGGGGAGGCTGGGAGGGGGTGGCTTGGTCGCTACGAAAACTCACCGTACCAGCTTCGAGATCAATCGTCTGTGAACTGGTTTCCCATCTTCGACCCATTCCATTCATTCACATTTAGCCCCCGACCCCACTTCTGGGGGAGATTATCGTTCCTTCAACTTAACCCCACCCACCGCACCCAAGGCAAATCCCAATGACCAATCCCATGCTCCGCCCGCCCCTGGACCAGCAAGTCACCTTTCTCTACACCCGTGATCTGGCCGCCACGGACCGCTTTTACCGGGAGATCATGGAGCTCCCCCTGGTCCTGGACCAAGGCTCCTGCCGCATCTACCGGGTCGGGCCGGACAGCTTCCTGGGCTTCTGCCAGCGGGCCGAGGCCCCGGCCCAGCCCGTGGGCATCATCTTCACCTTTGTCACCCAGGCCGTGGACGAATGGCACGCCTTCCTGGCCGCCAAAGGCATCCACTTCGAGAAGCCGCCCAGCCTCAACCCGGCCTACAACATCTACCACACCTTCCTGCGCGACCCCAACGGCTATCTGCTAGAAATCCAGCGTTTTCAAGATCCAAATTGGCCAGAAAACAACAAATAGACCACGGATTTGACGGATTGAACGGATTTTCACTGATCAAAAAAAGATCCGTTTTTAATCCGTCAAATCCGTGTAATCCGTGGCCTATTTTTTCCTGAAAGGATCCCATCCATGACTCAATCTAAGCGCCCAGCCGGGATGACCGGCTTTACCGTTGTGTGGGTTGGCCAGGTGATCTCCATGCTGGGCACGGGGATGACCCGCTTTGCCCTGACCATTTGGGCCTGGGAGCTGACCGGCTCGGCCACGGCTTTGGCTTTGGTGGGCTTCTTCTCCTTTGGGCCGATTGTACTCTTCAGCCCGGTGGCCGGCGCGCTGGTGGATCGCTGGAACCGCAAACTGGTGATGATGTTGAGCGATCTGGCCGCGGGGCTCTCCACCGTGGCCATCTTCCTGCTCTACGCCACGGGGAATCTGGAGATCTGGCATCTCTACGTGGCCGGGGCCTTTGCGGGCACCTTCGAGTCCTTCCAATTCCCGGCCTATTCCGCGGCCATCACCACCATGGTGGACAAAAAGCACTATGCCCGGGCCAGCGGCATGCTCTCCCTGGCCGAGTCGATTTCGGGGATCGCCGCGCCGGCCTTGGCCGGGCTGCTCCTGGTGGCCATCGGCATCAACGGCATTTTGATCATCGATATGGTCACCTTTGTGCTGGCCGTCCTGGCCTTGCTCATGGTCGCCATCCCCCAGCCGCCCCGCACCGCAGAAGGGGCCGAGGGCAGCGGCAGCCTGTGGCAGGAGTCCATCTACGGCTTCCGCTATATTTTGGCCCGGCCCAGCCTGTTGGGGCTGCAAATGCTCTTCTTCATGAGCAACCTGCTGGGCACCCTGGGCTTCACCCTGCTGGCCCCCATGATCCTGGCCCGCACGGGGAGCAATTCTGTGGTGTTGGGGACCGTGCAGTCGGCCTTTGGCGTGGGCGGCGTGGTGGGCGGACTGCTCCTGGCCACCTGGGGCGGACCCAAGCGCCGGGTGCATGGGGTGTTGCTGGGCTTCATCGGGGTCAGCCTGCTGGGGCAGACCTTGATGGGGCTGGGCCAGATCCTGCCTGTGTGGGTGGTGGCCGCCTTCTTCTTCTCGGCCATCATCCCCATCCTCAACGGGTCGAACCAGGCCATTTGGCAGCAGAAGGTGGCCCCGGACGTGCAGGGCCGGGTCTTCGCCACCCGCCGCTTGATCGCCCAGATCACCGCGCCCCTGGCCATGCTCATGGCCGGTCCCCTGGCCGACTTCGTCTTCGAGCCGGGGATGATGGCCGGCGGCAACATGGCCGCCACCTTCGGTTGGCTCGTCGGCACCGGTCCCGGCGCGGGGATGGCGTTGATCTTTGTCATCTCTGGGCTGCTGGGTGGGTTTATTGGCATTGTGGGCTATTTCAGCCCGACGATTCGCAATGCGGAGGATATTCTGCCGGATCATGTGGTGGGGGAGGGTGGGTAGGGGATTGGGCGGCCTGCCAATTCCTGACGCCAGCACCTTCTATGGGTTGTTGAAAACCTGGGAATGACCCTCAATAATGCTTGGGATAGGTAGTGCAAAATGATATGTCCCAAGAAAAAGGGGACGAATGACAGCATACAAATCGCGACGAACAGAGTAACCTGGAATATGTTGGAGAATAAACCGAAAGCGGTGTCGGAAACGACTGTGCTTTTGCCACACAATCAAATTATCAATACCGTCCATTCTTAGCTCCTGAGGAGGATATCATGTTGCACCTTCGCCGATCCACCCTGCGGACCCTGCGTACCCTGGTTTCCCTGCTGTTGACCGTGCAGTTTACCCTGCAACCCTTGAGTTTTATGTCACCCCCCCCCCATTTTTGCTGCACCCCTTGAGGTGGATGCCCGCCTGAGCCAGCAGCCCACGCTTCAATTTTCCGATCTCCAACCTTCCACACTGCCAGCTTCCACGCTTGACTCGTCCAATCCTGATGATATCCCCATTCCTGGCATGGGCGACAACCCGCCCCCGCCGGCGGATGAGCCGTCCCCGCACCCGGAGATCTTTGTGGCTGCGGTGGCCCTGAATTTGACCACAGACCGCTACATTTTGGGTGACGGGGATGAGGCAACCCTGACCGTGACGGTGCAGCGCAACCTGGCCGAGAGCGTGGCCGGGATGACCCTGACTTTGGTGATGCCGCCGGAACTGCGCACAAGCGGCGACCTGACCTGGACCCTGCCCGAACTGGCGGAAGACGAAATCTTTTCCCACACGGTGCAGGTGGGCGTTGAGCAGATCAACGGCCAGGCGGTCTATGAAATTCTGGCCCAGGTGAGCAGCCCAGGCAGCAAGGATGCGGTGAAGAGTTTACCCCTGATCCTGCGCATTCAAGCGGCAGACGCACCCAACCGGCCCCAGGAAGTGACCACTGCGGTGACCGTCAGTGGTCAGGAAACCAGCGGAGTCATGCTGACCAGTCCCCGTGGGGATGTGGCCGTGTTGGCCCCAGGCGGAGTCTTTGTGGACGCTTCTGAGGTGCGCTACACGGATCTCTATCGGCGCACAAATAAGGAAGACCTTGGTGTCGATCCGACATCGACCCCGGAAACGGATGGCGTGAACGCAAGCCCGGAGAAGGTGGAGTCGCCGGTTGCGGATGATGAGGCCCGCTCTCTGCGCCCGGAGTTTGGCAGTAACCAGCAGGTGCATTTCTATCGAGTGTGGCAGTTGGACGTGGCTGCACCCAAAGGTTTGACCAATGAGCAGGTCGAAAGCAAGGCCTCCACTCGTTTTGAGGAGCCAGTGACCTTGCTGATCCAGATCGGGGATCTGTTGGACCAGGGCACGGACTTGGCTAGCCTGAATCTGTGGACCCGAGAGGGAGTGCAGGATGACGATCCCTGGCAGATGGTCTACACCCTTTATGATGCCCCCAGCCGCACCCTGATCGCCCAGGTGGAGCATTTCAGCCAATGGGGATTAGGGGGTGGGATGACATCTAGCGGCAATGTGCTGCCCAGCACCAAGACCTTCAGCAGCGACCGCTTTACAGGTAACGCATCGGTGAGCTATCCGATTGAAGTGCCCACGGGTTTGGGCGGCATGGCTCCGGCATTGAGATTGGGTTATAGCAGCAGTAGCGCCGATGATATGGCCATGTTGCCCAATAGTACCAACACCTACAATGCCCAGGCCGGCTGGGCCGGATTGGGTTGGACCCTAGGCGGGATCAGTTTCATCTCTCGGGACCCCGAGAAGAGCCTCAGTTCGACCTATGATGTCTATCAGATGGTGCTGAACGGCACGTCTGTGGAAATATGGGATCGCGAAGTTGACCACATATACGAGACCAATCCGGCCAGCTTCATGAAGTTCGAGCGCGTTTATCCTACCCCGCCATACAATTTGGGCGATTCAGATGAACGCCAGGACAGTTGGATCGTGACCACCGGCGATGGCACAAAGTATATCTTTGGCGGGCCGGGCGGTAATATGCAAAGCTTTGAGAACTACTACGATGGAGGCTGGAGAAGTCGGCGAGCGGTGAATCGTTGGTATTTGAGGGAGGTACGAGATCTTCTGGGCAACCGCATGGTCTTCAATTATGACTCTGAAAATGCCAAAAAGGACAATCGTTATTTAGGCGGGGATTGTTTGACTGGCGGGTGGTGGCCAAACGAACAGAGATGGTATGACCGTTCCTTCTACCCCACAGAGATTTTGTGGAGTTTTAACAATAATGCTGGCATGACTGAACCCATGATGAGGGTTTACTTTGAGAATGAGAGCAGGACCGATTGGGATATTGATGGGTCAAATCCTAGTTCCTGTAATATTGCCACTTACTCCAACAATCGACTCAAGCAGATTTCGGTGCAGGTAAAGGATGTGCAGGTTGGAGGCTGGCATGTCCTGCGCAGGGTGGAGTTAGGCTACACCTATAGTGCACCAATCCTGGGGCACTCTCATTCCCTCCTGAGTACCATCAAGCAATTTGGGAAGGGGGGCGGCGGCACCTCACTCAATACCCAGAGCTTCAATTACACAGGCGTGCATAATGATAGTCGTCTCTCGGTTGCCGACAACGGCCAGGGCGGGGTTGTGCAATACACTTATGACAGCACAGAAGAGCCACAAGTATGTAGCCCAAGTGAGTGTATTTCTTACTACAACCACTCTTATCGCCATCCAGTGACAAAAATACAGGTTTTTGATGGCATGGGATCCGTGAGCCTGACTACCTATACTTACGGCACAGCGCGGGCCTCCGCCACAAACCAAACCCTCTACAATCAACCCTTCATAGGCTATGAATATCTGGGTCACGAATATGTAAAAGTAACCGTTTACGAAAAAGTGGCTGTTGCGCAACAGCCCAGTACCCAGATCGTCCAGGAAGAAGAGCAGTGGTTTTACCAAAGTGTGGCTAGTGGAGGCGGTCGGGTAGTGGACCCACGGCGGGGACGGGTTGTCCAACATAAAATCTGGAATGTGGTGGGGTACACAAAATATGTGGACGACTACACCTTCTGGACGGCATTGAGAAAGGATGGCGCTACCTGGACAGCTACCACCAGCTTCAACGACACGGACATCTACTGGGTGCGCCAGGATGCCAAGAAGGTGTGGAGCGACAATGGTAGCAACGAACAGTATCTCTATTATGATACCGCCGACCAGGGTGGGGGGCAGTATGGCAATGTCACCAAGACGGAAGAGCGCAGCTATGGCGGAGATCTAGGCAACTATGCCAACAAAGGCCCCTTGCTGCGTACCGCCCACACCCAATACTACCCCAATACAACTCCTTACATCGTCAACAAACCAGGTCGGATAACGGTCTTGGATGGTGGGGGAGCTTGCCAATCCGAAACTCGTATGATTTACGATACCCAGGCAAGCTACACCAATCCACCTTTTGAGGGACAGGCCACCAAGATTTCATCACCTATAGTTGCCTGTAGCGATCCGGTGCCCGACAACTGGGTGGACAAAACCATCAAATATGATGCGGTGGGCAACGTGATCGAGGAAGATGTGGTGGATAGCAACGCGGACAAGATCACCACGGTCTACGACAGCCAGTACCGACTCTTCCCCGTACAACGTTCCAGCCAGGCCACCACCTTGAAGGAGCAGGCCCGCTATTACGGTGTGGGGACCGGCGCAGATAGCGGTCTGTGGTTGAGCGATGGCCGGGCCTTCTGGGGGCAGATGCAGGGCTTCTGTATGGTGGATGGCAGCACGACCTTTGGCTGCACCACCCAGAGCTACGACACCTTTGGCCGACCCCTGCGCCGCTGGGAACTTCAGCCAAATTTCAACCTGGCCGCCGACACCTCAGCAGCTACGGCCTACTTCTATGTCCCTCGAGGTGGTGCCAATACAACCAATGCCTATATAGAATGGCACGCCCCTCGCTGCATGGGTGGCTTCACCCGTCAATTGTATAATGGACTGGGACAGTTGGTGCAGAGCCAAGGACCGGCCCAGGATTGGACTGTCTCTGTGGATGGGTGCAATCTGGGTAATGACGGACACGAAGTGATCGTGGACTACGAGTACAATGCCCTGGGTCAGCAGATCCGCCAATCCGTACCTTATACGGAAACGCAGTACACCACAGGTGGCTTTTATCATACGCCAAACTGGAGCTTAGGCCAGAGTAGCACCACTTACGATGGTATGGGGCGACCTCAGAACGCTTATGCCCCTAACGGCAACCGTACCCAATACTACTACGGCAGCCGGGCCATGGCGGTGGTGATGCGGGATACGGTGGATACCAGCACTGTGCGTATGCTCAACTGGCAGCAACAGGACGATCTGGGTCGCCTGGCCAAAACAGTCAACTATACCTGGAGCGGAACCGCATGGGTCACGGACAGCGAAGTACAACTCAGCTATGATGGGGTGGATAACCTGACCAAGACCGAGCGGCGCAACGGCAGCAGCGGGGCGTGGACCCAACTATCCAGCATCACCTATGACCTGTTGGGCCGCAAGACAGCCATGAGCGACGCCGACCTGGGCAACTGGAGCTACGCCTACGACAAGCGGGGCAGTCTGACCCGACAGACCGATGCCCGAGGCAGATCCACTTGTATGGATTACAACGATATGGGCCAGTTGACCACCACAAGCGTCTATGCCAGTGCCGCTTGCAGCGGCAGTCTGGTTGCCAGCTATGCGTATGCCTATGATGCCAAGGAAAGACCGATCGATATCAACCAGACTGTGGGCGGCAATTGGCGGCGGCAGACGGGCTATGATACTCTGGGTCGGCCTAGTACAGAGACCGTCACCATTGACAATGTTGCCAAGACAGCCACCACCTACTACAACACCTACAACCAGGCCTATGCCACGGGCTACCCGGATGGCGAGATCGTCAAGGTCAACTTCAATAGCCTGGGGCTACCCAAGCTCATGTGCAGCAGTTATCTGCACAGCAG
>CAZKEX010000142.1:0-10246 GCA_964551895.1 uncultured Caldilineaceae bacterium
ACACGTAAACTTTACGGGTAAATGCCCCGCATCTTCACCGCCTCGGTGATGCGGCCGATGGCGATGGTGTAGGCTGCCGTGCGCAGATCGTATTTGTGTCGGGTGGCCGTGCCGATGACGACCTCCAGGTTGTCCAGCAGCAGGCGTTCCATCTGCCGCCGCACCTGGCCCTCGTCCCAGAAGAAGGCCTGCAAATCCTGCACCCACTCGAAGTAGCTGACCACCACACCCCCCGCATTGCACAGAATATCCGGGATGATGGTGATGTCCTTGTCCAGCAGAATGCTGTCGGCCTCTGGGGTGACTGGGCCGTTGGCCCCTTCGGCGACCACTTTGGCCTTCACTTGGTCGGCGTTGTGTCGGGTGATCTGGCCCTCCATAGCCGCCGGAACCAGAATATCCACATCCAAGGTCAGCAGGTCATCGTTGGAGATGTGGTCGGAGCCGGGATAGCCGATAACCGTGCCGTTGTCCTTCATGTGGCGCATCAACCCACGGGGGTCGATGCCGTTGGACGAGTAGATGCCGCCGGTGATGTCGCTGACCGCCACCACCCGGGCCCCCCGGTCGTTCATGCTGCGGGCGGTCCAACTGCCCACATTGCCAAAACCCTGGATGGCCACGGTAGAGTCCTCTAAGGAGTGGCCGACCCGCTTCTCCATGACGGCCCGGGTCACATAGGTGACGCCCAACCCCGTGGCATACTCCCGCCCCACGGTGCCGCCCACGGAGACCGGCTTGCCGGTGATCACCGCAGGTGCGGACGCGCCCCGGTGCATGGAATAGGTGTCCATGATCCAGGCCATGGTCTGGGCATTGGTCCCCACATCCGGGGCAGGGATGTCTCGGTCTGGCCCGATGAAGCTGGCCAGTTCCGTGGCATAGCGGCGGGTGATGCGTTCCAACTCGCTCTTTGTATGGTCTCGGGGATCCAAGATGACGCCGCCCTTGGCGCCCCCATAGGGCAGATTCATCAGCGAGCACTTCCAGGTCATCCACATAGCCAAGGCTCGGCATTCGTCCAGGGTGACGCCAGGATGATAGCGGATGCCGCCCTTGGTCGGCCCCTTCACCGTGTTGTGTTGGACACGAAAACCGGTGAACATTTTCAGATCACCGTTGTCCATATGGGCGGGAAAGTGGACGATCAGCTCCCGCTGGGGAACCCGCAGATATTCCTGCAAATAGGGTTCCAGATTCATGGACGTGGCGGCCCGATCAAATTGATCCTGGGCCACGGAATAGGCGCTGGCCTTGTGGGCCACCTTGTCATGCTTGCGCTTGGGCTGGTCGCCCGAGGGCAAGGAGTGGTCGGTATCGGTCAATAGCGCCACGCCACTCTCCATTTCCTTGACTTTCACGCTGATTGGCTCGGCAACGACCCCTACGCCAGTGTGATTGTTTTTCGCCATTGAAAAACTCCTTTATACGAATGTGAACAAACGAGATGGAATTGCCTCTTTATTCTACTCTAGAAGTGATCTTTTTTCAATCAACGCCGACGCTCTATCAGCAATTCTCAAATTGGCCAGAAAAGAGGACGCAGATTTTCAAGATGCACGCAGATTTCTTCTGATCTTGTCAAAAATCAGCGAAAATCTGCGTGCATCCTGAAAATCTGCGTCCGATTCTACCAAATTCAGAATTGCTGGCATTAGATCCCGTCCGCCACATCCACCGGCGGATCGCTTTGGCGCACGGCATGGTAATCCTGGCGGATCTGGGCCAGTTCGTCCCGGCTGATGGTGCGGTCGCCGTAGTGGACGCGCATGTAGGCCGCGGTGAGCCGTTCCAGGGCGGCGTCCTGGCCGGGGAAGGCGAGGGCGAGGACGGGCAGGTATTCGTCCGGGGGCTGGGCGGGGCGGCGGGGGTGGCCTCGGCGTCGGGCCATGCGGGTGAGGTTGGCGTACATATTCTGCACGCTGATGGCGGCCAAAAGCTGGCTGCCCAGGGGGAAGCGACCGGCCAGGCGGGCCATCTCCCGCAGACGGTCCAGCCCCCGGCGCAGGAAGTTGCCGTTGAGCCGCATGGCCTCCTGGCCGACATCTTCGCCCTCGTCCACGCTCAGCCGGGCCTGCACCTTGGCCAGGAAGAGGAGAACCAGGAAGAGGACCACCAGCAGAACCACCCCCACCACCCCATAGCGGATGGTCTTGAAGATCCACGCCGGGACCGGGGCAAGCTGCTCCAACTGTTGGGCAGTCTCCTCTCGGGGACCGAGTTCGGTCAATTGGCCCAGAACCTCGGCCAGGTTGCTGTTGGTCATGATCAGCAGGAAGAGCCATTCCAAAAAGTTGAAGACCGGGGAGAGGAGGATGAAGAAAAAGGCCAGGAATCGCACCAGCAGATCGCCCAAAAAGAGCCACAGAGGGTTGAACCAGGCGATGGCCCGGCGGATGTGGGCCGGGGTGAATCCGGCGGAAAAGAGCGCCATCGCCCCCACACAGAGGGCCGAGGCCAGGGTCACCGCGGCCACCATGCGGGGGGGCATGAGCGCGCCTTTGCTGGTGGTGGCGTTTTTGGATTTGTCATCCAACCGGGCGATGGCCACGGCCACCAGGCCCAGACCAAAATAGGCCCAGAGCAGAAGCTGTGCGCTCTGCCCATAGGCCGGGTTCAACCCGGAAAGCAGGCCGCCGCCCAAAAAGAGCAGGAGTACCCCGACCCGAAAGCCCATGCCCACCCCAAAGAAGCCGATGCCCCGGCTGGTGGCCCGGATGGCCCGCTGCCACACAAAGAGCGCCCCGGCCACCACCACAAACTCCATGCGCAGACCCCGGTGAAAGTTGAAGAGGGTGTCCGCGGTGTTGCCCAGCCAGCCCCACTCGGTCCACCCGATCCCAGGGTGCAGGATCAGCCGCACGGCCAGCAGGGTGGTGGTCACCATCAGCCCCAGGGTGAGGGCGAAGTAGGCCCGGTCGCCCATGCGGCGCCGGGTCAGCACCCCCAGCACAAACGTGCTCGCCAGAATGCCCGGCCACATGCACGCCAGAGGGGTGAGGACGGCCAGGGGCCGGGGCATCTCCCCGGCCCGCCAGAGCAGGGGCATCCCCAGCAAGAGCAGGAAGAAGGGGGTGAAGACCACCACATCCATCCCCGCCGTGCAGATAAAGAGCAGGCGCAGCCGACGGTTGAGCAACATCAGGGCTGGACCTCCAGGGGCGCGATGATGTCCCGCACCAGGTGGGGCAGATGGAAGACTTTGATGTGGGGCAGCAGCTCTTGGGGCGGCTCCTCGGCCAGGGTGAAGAGGACAATGCGCCGGCCGGCCGCGGCCAGATCCATGAGGGTGGAGAGCAGTTCGTCGTAGGCGATGGCCGTGACCACCACCAGGGTGGCCCCCCAGGGCAATTTGGGGGCCTCCCGCAGGATCAGATCTTCGATGGCGTGGAGGTTGAAGGGGGAGACCGCGGCCAGCATTTCCAGGATGCGCAGGAGCTGATCCGGGCTGCGTCCGGGCAGCAGGCGCAGGGGCTGGTCGCTGGCTGGCAACACCCCGTTGGTGATCAACCCCACGGGCAGCCGTTGCTCCGCGGCCAGGGAGGCCAGGCTGGCCGCCACGCTGATGGCCCGCTCGAAAAGGGCCGGGATGCTGCCCAGCCAATGACGTTTGAGGGTGGCGCTGTTGAGGAAGATCAGCACCTGGCTCTCCTCGCTGGGTTCGTAGACTCGGCTGAGCATGGCCTGATGCCGGGCCGTGGCCTTCCAATGCACCCGGCGCAGGCTGTCCGCCGACTGCCATTCCCGGATGCCCACCGTGCGCAGGGGATCTTCGAAAAGCTGGGTATTGGCCCCCCGCTCGCCAAAGGGATTTTTGCTGGGCAGACGCAGCTCGGCCACAGGGTAGATGTGGGGATAGATGATCAGACGATCTCGTTTGGGCAACATGCCCGTGGTACTGAAGAAGCCAAAACCGTCCCCTGTGGAGAGGGTGGCCGGGCCAAAGGTGTGGAAGCCCCGTCTGTTGCAGTGGATGGTAAAGGTGCGGGTGGTGCGTTGCAGGGGGTTGAGCATCCAAAAGCTGCGGAACTCGCCCAGGTTGGTGCCCAAATTGGTGGCCACCGTGGCCCCCTCAATGGCCAGATCCAGGGGGAAGATATCCACAATGTTGAGCCAGGTCAGGGGCAGCAGCTTGCGATTGGCCGTAGTCAGGGTCAGGGTGACGGTCTCGTCGAGGAAGGCCCGCCGCTCGCTCAGGTGTCGGGAATAGTCCAGCCCGGCCAGGCTGAACTCGTTCCACACCCAGGCCCCGGCGGCCACCACAAACATGCTCATGGCCGCGCTGGTCAGAAAACGACTGCCCGCCACCACTCCCACCAGGGCCAGCAGCACCCCCAAGATCACCCAGGCCTCGCTGAACTGGGTATCCTTGGCCGTGTCCACATAGGCGCGCTGCTTGCGCAGCCGCCACCGCCCGGCCTGTTTTACCTGCTCATCCATCTTGGCCCGGCCATGGGCAATCGCCCGGCCAGCGTCGTTGTTGATCGTCAAGAAAATCCTCGGATTTTGGGGTTCAAAATAGAACACAGATCAAACGGATCGGACGGATCAAAACGGATCTCTTAAAAATCCGTTTTAATCCGTTGCATCCGTTTGATCCGTGTTCTATTTTGAAGTTATTGAACCACTGGCACGGGAATGGTGTCGGCGATGTCGGCCACGATCTCTGCGGCGGTGCGGCCGCGCAGACGGGTTTGGGCGGCGATGTGGATGCGGTGGGTGAGGACCGTGGGGGCCAGGTGCTGGATGTCGCTGGGGATCACGTAGTCTCGACCGCGCAGGGCGGCCAGGGCCTGGCAGGCCCGATAGAGGGCCAGGGTGCCCCGGGGCGAGACGCCCAACTGCACCGCGGCATGGGTGCGGGTGGCCCGCACCACCTGGAGCAGATAGCGGCGCACATCCTCGTTGACGTGGATCTGTTTGACCTGGGCTTGCAGGGCCAGCAGCACATCCACCCCGGCCACCTGATCTAAAGCTACCAGGGGATCCCCCTTTTCATAGCGCAACAGAATCTCGTCCTCCTCGGCCTCGGTGGGATAGCCCAGGCGGATCTGCATGGTGAAGCGGTCGAGTTGGGCTTCGGGCAAGGGGAAGGTGCCCTCCAATTCGATGGGATTTTGGGTGGCAATGACCAAAAAGGGGCTGGGCAGGGAATAGGTCTCCCCGTCCACCGTGGACTGGCGCTCCTGCATGGCCTCCAACAGGCTGGACTGGGTGCGGGGCGTGGCCCGGTTGATCTCGTCCGCCAGCAGAATCTGGCTGAAGACCGGGCCCTGGCGGAACTCAAACTCCTGCTTCTTCTGGTTGAAGTAGTTGATCCCGGTCACATCGCTGGGCAGCAGATCCGGGGTGAACTGGATGCGGGAAAAGGAGCAGCCCAGGCTGCGGGCCAGGGCCTTGGCCAGGGTGGTCTTGCCGATGCCGGGCACATCCTCCAGCAGGATGTGGCCGTCGCAGAGCATGGCCACCAGCATCAACTCGACCACATCCTGCTTGCCGATGATCACTTGGGCCACATTGGCCTGGACGGCCTTGGCAAATTCAGATGGATTCACGGTGTTCCTTTCAATTGATGCGTTTGGCGATGGCGCTGGCTGGGCGGATCTCTGGGCGGATCTCTGGGCGAATCTCACTCCCCTGGCACAGGCAGGTGGACGTAGAAGGTTGACCCTTTTCCGGGCACGCTTTCCACGGTGATGGTACCGCCGTGGCGTTGCACAATCCCCCTGACCAAGTGCAGCCCCACGCCGCTGCCGGCTTCCAGCTCTTGGTTGCCCACCCGTTGAAAGATCTCGAAGATGGCGGCATGGTCTTCGGGTGCGATGCCCACGCCGGTGTCCGTCACCACCAGCATCACCTCGTGGGGTTGGACGCGCAGGCCAAGGCTGATCTGGCCGCCTTGGGGGGTATATTTGATGGCATTGGAGATCAAGTTATAGACCATCTCCCGCAGGAGGATGGCATCCCCCATGACCTCCACTCTCTCTTCTGCCGGTGGAGGCACGAGGGTCAGCTTCTTCTTGTCGGCGCTGCCCACGGCGTTCTTTATCACGTCTCGGCTGATCTCGGCCAAGTCCAGCCGCTGTGGGTTGACCAGGTCGCCCTCAACTACCTGCTCATACCGGGACACCTCATTGATCAAGCCCCGCATTTGGTCTAGGGAACGGTGGATGATTTCAGCCCAATCTTCGTGTTCCACCGACAAAGGCGAGAGATCCGAGACCAACAGGTCAAAAAACCCTTGGATATTGGTGATTGGGCCGAGCAGGTCATGGGCCACCAGACGCATGAGGGCTTTGCGTTGATCGTGGAGCAACTGGCGGCTTTCGACCAGTTGGGCGTTGGCGATGCTCACCGCGGCCATGCGAGCCAATATCTCCAGAACGTCCATCTCGCCCTGATCAAAGTTGCGCTGCTGGTGGGAGAGGGCATAGAGGACGGCAATGGTGCGATTGCGATAGATGATCGGCACACCGGCATAGGAGCGCATACGCCCCTCGGTCAACATGAGATTGGCCGTGTGTGGATCGTCGTCAATGTCCTGTATGATCAACGGCTTGCCATTGTCCACGATCCACCGGGTGCTGCCCCCCTTGCGCCGCACCCTTGCTACTACTTCTTGCTTATTGGTCGAGGCGCCCTGCAGAAAGATCTCTTTGTGGGCATCCCAGATCAAAATGGAAGCGTCCGAACAGTCCACCAGCTTTCGCGCCCAATGAACGACCTTTTTCAATACTTCCGAGACTTCCAGTTCTGCATTGATAGCCAGGCTGACCTGAACCAACGCCTCTATAACGCGGGGATTCTGCATCACAGGCGGGGGGTTGGGGCGGGTTTGGCTAGCGAAGTGTTCCATCGTTGGGTTCCGAGTTTCGCCACTGATGGCTTGGCCACCCTCGACGGGCGGCCAAGCGGGCCAACTGCCTATCCGGGTTGATGGCAACCGGATGGGCCACGACCTCCATCAGCGGAAGATCAGAGATATGGTCCGAGTAAAAGTAGCTGGCGGCCAGATCGACTCCATTCTCCTTGGCCCAGCGCTTGGTCCAATAGACTTTGCCCGTCCCATAGACCAAGGGCTGGCGCAGGGTGCCTTTCAGCACCCCATCCGTCGCCTGCCATTCCGTATAGATGGTGTGGGGAATCTCCAACTGGGCGGCCACTTGCAGGACGGCAAACTGGCTGCTGCCGCTACAGATCAGGAGGGTGTGGCCTTGGGATCGATGCCAGGCCAGCCGCTCCAAGGCCAAACGGCTGATGGCGGGGGCCACCATGTCGGCGTACCAGGATCGGGCCAGCCGCCACATCTCCTCCATGTCCAGCCCCTTGAGCAGCCGGGCCATGTGGTTGAGCAGGCGGGTGGCGTCCACCAGCCCCAGCTTGTGCAACAGATATTCTCCGCCAAATCGGGCCATATCCCGGCGGCGGATGTAGCGCTCCGCCAACCCCTCCTGGCGCATATAGTCCAGAAACATGCGCCCGGAAGAGCCGTCAAGCAGGGTGTCGTCCAGATCGAAGATCGCGGCAATGGGCATGGCGGTCCTACTCCTTGGCGTTTGATTTCCGGGGTTTGGCGGCTGCGGCGCCTTTGCTTTTGTTTTGCATGGCCTTGATCATCTTGGGCGAGACAAGCAGGCGCAGGTGGGCCGCTCCCCAGCGCATTTGATGCCAATAGAAGACCTCGCTTTGCAGACAGACCAGGCCGGCCGTGGGCAGGTGCAGGCCCATGCGGTCGCTCCCCCCAGCGCACAGTCCGGCGACCAGGTCCGCGCAACCGGGATTGTGGCCCACCAAAAGCACGTGCCCACAGCGCTCCGGCGCGGCCTGTAGCGCCTGCAAAAGGGCCTCTGCCGTGGCGTCATAGACCCGCTCATCCCACAAAATGGCCTGGGATAGACCCAGAATACGGGCGGCGATCTCCGCGGTCTGCCTGGCGCGCAGAGCCGGGGAGCTGATGATCCAGTCCGGTGGCTGCTCTTGGCTGGCCAAAAACCCGGCCATCAACCCGGCGTCATCTGGGCCGCGTCCGGCCAGGGGGCGTTGAAAGTCGATGGCATAGTCGGTATATGCGGCTGCTTTGGCGTGGCGCAGGATCGAGATGCGTTTCATGGGGATGGCCTTTGGTGGGATGGGGCGAAATCAGCGCATATCTATGCACAATCTGCCCCAATGGTAAAGAGAATCGACGATTTCGGCAAATCCGAGTGGGGCAGCTTTGCGTAGCCGCCTGTTTATAGCAAAGTAGTTTTGAAAAATCAAATCGAATTTCTACCTCTCTGTTTGCGCGCCAAGGCTTTCACATGTATACTGCCCTCCACAGCCGCCGTCTGTGGCGGACACCACGGAACACCAAGAAAAGGAGACGCCTATCACCCCATCATAGCCAACCACAGGAAGAGAGCGCATGGCCCAAAGAGTCTTCGTGAGTTTTCACCGCTCTTTGGGTGACGAGGAAGGGGTTCCCGGCAGCGATGTCGGGCTAACCGTACGCCGCACAGGGTACGGGAAAATCGAGAGTTCAGCGGATGCCCCCAGGCTGTCACCACCAGCCTGACCCAAGACCTCACCGGTCTTGGTCTGTATCTTCCTTCTTCACACAAGCAAAAGCAGACGGCCAAACCCCGCGGGCAACCGCGGCCACAGAACCGTCAAGCAGTGGAATCACGCCATTAACCATTAAAAATTAACCATCAACCGTTAACCATTGACAACGGTTAATGGTTGATGGTTAATTTTTAATGGTTATTTTGCTATTCTCTTGAAGAAGGAGACCCAAACCCTATGTGTGGAATTGTTGGATATATCGGACCGAAGATGGCCGCGCCCATTGTGTTGGAAGGGCTACGCCAGTTGGAGTATCGGGGCTACGATTCGGCCGGCATGGCCGTGGTGGACCCCGCCGGAACCATCGACGTGCGCCGGGAAGCGGGCAAGCTTACCAATTTGGAGCAGGCCCTCTATCTGGCCCCGTTGATGGGGAATGTGGGCATGGGCCACACCCGCTGGGCCACCCACGGCCCCCCCTCCAAGCGCAACGCCCACCCCCACCGCAGCCCGGACGAGGCGATTGTGGTGGTGCAAAACGGCATTGTGGAGAATTTCTTGGAGCTGCGCCGCATGTTGCAAGGCGAGGGCTATACCTTCACCAGCGACACGGACACGGAAGTGATCGTGCATCTGGTCCACCACCACTATCACAACGGCAGCCAGGGGGATCTGGTCCTGGCCGTGCGCAAGACCTTGGCCATGCTCCAAGGCCCCAGCGCCGTGGTGGTCCTCAGCCGAGATCACCCGGACCGGCTGATCGTGGCCCGGCTGGGCAATGCCGGCGGCGTGGTGGTGGGCGTGGGCGAAGGCGAGATGTTTGTGGCCAGCGACATCCCCGCCATCCTGCGCCATACCCGCAAGATGGTCTTTTTGGAGAGCCGCCAGATGGCAGTGATCACGGCCCAGGGCGCGGACTACACGGATCTGGCCGGGCAGCCCGTGGACACCAAACCGATCCAGATCGACTGGGACGCGGTGGCGGCGGAGAAGGGCGAGTTCCGCCACTTCATGCAGAAGGAGATCTACGAGCAGGGGCGCAGCCTGACCGACACCCTGCGCAGCCGCCTGGACTTCGAGCAGAACCGGGTGGTGCTGGACAGCCTCAACCTGAGCGAAGAACAGGCCCGCAACCTGACCCGGCTGACCATCGTGGCCTGCGGAACCAGCTACTATTCGGGTCTGGCCGGCAAGCATATCATCGAGCGTCTGGCCCGCATCCCCGTGGACGTGGACTACGCCAGCGAGTTCCGCTATCGCCAGCCCATCATCGAGCCAGGGCAGATGGTCCTCGCCATCACCCAGAGCGGCGAGACCGTGGACACCCTGGCCGCCCTGGAAGAGGCCCGCAGCCAGGGCGCCTTCACCGTGGCCATCGTCAACGCCATCGGCAGCCAGGCCGCCCGGGTCTGCGACGGCGTGATCTACATGCAGGCTGGGCCGGAGATCGGCGTGGCCAGCACCAAGGCCTTCACCGCGTCCGTGACCGACCTCTTCCTGCTGGGCCTATACCTGGCCCAGGCCCGAGGCACGGTGAGCGAGGTGGAACAGGCAGAGTTGATCCGTGCTCTTAGCCAACTGCCCGGCCAGGCCGGCGAGCTGCTGGACGAAGCCTGGCATAGCGGCTACTACCGCACGGTGGCCGAAGAGTTCCACGACTTCACCAACTACCTTTACCTGGGCCGGGGGGTCAACTATGCCA
>CAZKEX010000143.1:0-10213 GCA_964551895.1 uncultured Caldilineaceae bacterium
GTCATCACCGCCGGGCCGGGGACGGGGAAGACCCGCACCCTCACCATGCGCATGGCCCATTTGCTGGCCCAAGGCATCGTCCCCGAATCGATCCTGGCCATCACCTTCACCAACAAGGCCGCCGCGGAGATGGCCGAACGCCTCACGGATCTGGTCGGCGCACCCACCGCCGCCCGCCTCACCATCGCCACCTTCCACGCCTTCGGCGTCCGCCTCCTCCGCCAACACGGCCACCACCTGGGCCTCGACCCCAACTTCGTCATCCTGGCCGAAGACGAACGCCACGCCCTCCTCGCCCGCCTCCTCCCCGCCGCCTCCGCCCGCCGCGTCGACGAAATCCTGGCCCACATCTCCACCGCCAAAAACCAACTCGCCCCCCTCACGCGCTCTAGCCAGGTCCGTGACCTGGCGGGTCAACCCGAAAAGATCGCCGAAGCCCCCGCCGAGTCACGGACCCGGCTAGAGCGCGATGAGGAGATCGCGGAACTCGCCGACCTCTACGAGTCCGCCCTCACCGCCGCCCACGCCCTGGACTTCGACGACCTGATCCGCCTCCCCGTCGCCCTGCTCGAAGACCACCCAGCCGCCGCCCAAGCCATCCGCCGCCGCTACCGCTGGATCTCCGTCGACGAATACCAAGACGTCAACCTGGCCCAATACCGCTTCCTGCGCTTACTGACTTCGACGGCTTCGACAAGCTCAGCCGCCGAAGGCTCCCCGTCCACCCCGTCCACCCCGTTGCCTGAGCCTGTCGAAGGCAACCTCTGCGTCATCGGCGACCCCGACCAGGCCATCTACGGCTTCCGGGGCGCGGACCCCCGCTACTTCCGCCAGTTCGAGCAGGACTATCCCGGCGCGGTGCGCTTGACGCTCAGCCGCAACTACCGCTCCGCCCCGGCCATCCTCGACGCCGCCACCCAGGTCATCGCCCGCAACCCGGACCGGGACGCATCGGACATCTGGACCGACCTGGTCGCCCAAGTCAAACTCGACGTCATCCACACCCCCACGGACAAAGCCGAGGCCGAAACCGTCGTCCATCGTATCGAGCAGATGGTGGGCGGCACCAGCTATTTCAGCCTGGATTCGGGCCGGGTGGACGACCGGGTGGGGACCGGGGACGAAGCCATCTCCCACACCTTCGGCGATTTCGCCGTGCTTTATCGCCTCAACGCCCAGGCCCGCCTCCTGGCCGAGGCCCTGGACCGCTCCGGCATCCCCTACCAGACCGCCGGGGAGATCCCCCTCACCGCCCGCAAGCCGATTCGGGTGCTGCTGGCCTATTTGTGGCTGCGAGCCAATCCCCACAGCCGGGTGCATTTGGCCCAGATTCTAGGCGACGGCAAAGGGTTGTTCAACGGTGCGGATCTGGAAAAACTGTGGCCCTATCTCAACTCAGCCGACAAGCCAGGTCAGCCAGACGCAAACACGCCCATATCCACGCGCTCTAGCCAGGTCCGTGACCTGGCGGGTCATCCTGAGGAGACCTTGGAAAGACCCGCCGGGTCACGGACCCAGCTAGAGCGCTTTGATCTGGCCGACGGCTTGCGAGCCGCCCACGACTCCGGCGATTTTCCCAAAGCCCAACGAGAACGCCTCCTCTCCCTGGCCGCCTTTTGGCAGGAGATGGCCGACGCGTCCGGCGCGGCCAACCTGATCGAAAAGGCCCACGCCTACCACCTCACCCTGGGTGGAGACGCGCCGGCCGCCGACGATGTGGCCCGGCTCACCCAGCGCGCCGCCCTCTTCGGCCACCGGTTGACCGCTTTCCTGGAGTCCATCGTCCTCCAATCCGAGACCGACGCCTACGACCCTCGCGCCGATCGGGTGGCCCTCATGAGCATCCACGCCGCCAAGGGACTTGAATTCCCCGTGGTCTTCGTGGTAGGCTGTGAGGACGGACTGCTCCCCTACCGTCCCGCCAACCGAGAGCA
Source organism: uncultured Caldilineaceae bacterium (assembly GCA_964551895.1). Taxonomy (GTDB): domain Bacteria; phylum Chloroflexota; class Anaerolineae; order Caldilineales; family Caldilineaceae; genus JAGNDO01. The sequence goes on from CAZKEX010000143.1 coordinate 1,935, forward strand.
AGATGAAGAAGGGCTGGCCGAAGAGCGCCGATTGTTTTACGTCGCCATGACCCGTGCCAAACACCGCCTGATCCTGACCCACGCCCGGTCCCGTTTCCTCTTCGGCCAACGCACAGAAAACCCCCGCTCCCCCTACGTGGACGACATCGAATCCGCCCTGCTCGCCCTGCAATCCTCCAAACGCATAGACCGTCCCGCCGAGCCGGAAGGGAAGCAGTTGACGCTGTTTTGATTTGTTGATAGGTTGATAGGTTGATAGGTTGATTGGTTGGATCTGATGGTGACGGGGGAATCAACCAATCAACCAATCAACAAATCAACAAATCAACAAACCAACCAATCAACCAACCAACCAACCAAGGAGAACCACCCCATGAACTACACCAACCTCGGCCCCACCGGCCTCAAAGTCTCCCGCATCTGTTTGGGCATGATGACCTATGGCACCTCCAAATGGCGGGATTGGGTGCTGGATGAGGACGCCAGCCGCCCCTTCATCCAGCGCGCCCTGGAGCTGGGCATCAACTTCTTCGACACCGCGGATATGTACTCCGTGGGGGTCAGCGAGGAGGTGACTGGGCGGGCCTTGCGGGACTTCGCCCAGCGGGATCGTGTCGTCATCGCCAGCAAAGTCTATAACCCCATGAGCGACGACATCAACGACCGGGGGTTGAGCCGCAAGCACATCATGCACGCCATCGACAAGAGCCTGACCCGTCTGGGCACGGACTATGTGGACCTCTACCAGACCCACCGCTGGGACTACGACACGCCCATCGAGGAGACAATGGAGGCTCTCCACGACGTGGTCAAGGCCGGGAAGGCCCGCTACATCGGCGCGTCCAGCATGTACGCCTGGCAGTTTGCCAAGGCCCAACATGTGGCCGAGCGCCACGGCTGGACCAAGTTTGTCACCATGCAGAACCACTACAACCTGGTCTATCGGGAAGAAGAGCGGGAGATGATCCCCCTCTGCCTGGACCAGGGCGTGGGGCTGATCCCGTGGAGTCCCCTGGCCCGGGGTTTCCTGGCCGGCAACCGCACGCGAGACAAGAGCGGCGACACCACCCGCGCCAAGGTCGATGGCTTCGCCCACGGTCTCTACTATACGGATGGGGATTTCGCCATCGTGGATCGGGTCGTCGAAGTGGCAGAGCGGCATGGGGTCAAAGCGGCCCAGGTGGCCATCGCCTGGATGTTGCAAAAGCCCGGTATCACCGCCCCCATCATCGGGGCCAGCAAGATGGTCCAGCTTGAGGACGCCGTGGCCGCCCTGGACATCGTCCTCAGCGCCGAGGATGTGGCCTATTTGGAGGAGCCGTATCAGCCCCGTGGGATCTTGGGGCATAGCTGAAAACAAGGCAAAAAGAGAGCCGGACGGGGAAAACTTCTCCGTCCGGCTCTCTTTCGTCTTCGTCCTACCTTGCCACTGACTCGTCAGCGGCCACTAGTACAGCCCGGCGTAAATAGCTAGGCGGTTATGCGCTCTAGCCGGGTCCGTGACCCGGCGGGTCGATCCCATGATCTTCCTCGGTGGACCCGCCCGGTCACGGACCGGGCTAGAGCAAGGATCTGCGGAGTTATTTACGCCGGGCTGTACTAGATCATGCGCTGGACGGCTGCATCCCTCGCCGCCGCAGCCACACCCCCAGGGTGATGAGGGCGATGGCCGCCAAGGCGGTCAGGATCACGATGACCTCCTGGGCCAGGGGAACGCCTGTGGGCGGCAGACCGGCGATTTGGATCTCTTTGCCGACTTGATCGCCATCTGCATCCAGTTCGAACACACACCCGCCTTGGGGACCGATCAATGACTCGGCCTTGGCTCGGGTCTTGAAGGGCTTGTCCTTGGTGCCGTTGGCAGGGCTGAGATCATCCCCCCCGTCCGGCTGGAAATAGGCGATACCTGCATTGCAGGGCGACGTGTAGGCGGCGGCTGGCATGATGGCCGCTGCCAGGAGCATGACAACTACCAGGGCTAACATCAAACTACGAGACATAGACTTCCTCCTGTCGGGTTAAAACTGGTTGAATGGGTTGAGACGGATTTTTGCAAGATCTATATAGTGAGGGCGGACGATCCACCCTGCTCAAGGCGTTTCCATCAAAAAACGGATCTCGTCGCTGATGCGGCGGCGCAGATCATTGTCGGTGGCCATGAAGAAGGCCTGGCGTAGGGCCGCCAAGGCCTCCCTGGTCTGGCCGTCCTCCCGCAGCAGAATGCCTTTGTAGAGGCCGAGGGTTGCCTCTTGGGGAAACTGGGCCTGGGCCGCGTCCACGGCAGCCACCCCGTCCGCCCACTTCTCCTGGCCCAGCAAGGCCAAAATCAGCACATGATGGGTGTCGTATTCCTGTGATCCCAGGGCCAAGGCCTGGGATGCGGCCAGTTCGGCCTGGGGGAGGTCCCCGGTCTGAAAGGTGAGGGGGGCCAATTGCAGCCAGGGCTGAACCCACTGCGGACGCAGGGCGGCGGCCCGCTGCAGGGCCACCACGGCCTGGCCCTCTTTGCCGGCCGCCAGAGCCGCCAGGCCCAGGTTGAACTGGATCTCCGCCACGGCCGCGCCGGCCCCGTCGGCCTGGGTCAACAGGGCCAGGGTGACGCTGGGATCCTGGGTGGCGGCCCCCAGCGCCGCGGCGTTGTTGAGGGCTGGCGCATAGGCCGCATCCGGGTCATCGTGGGTTGCCGCATACTCCATCAGCCGTGCGCCAGGTCTGTTCAGCAGGACTGCCTCCCGATCCGCGGCCTGGGGCAGGGTTGGGGCCAAGAATTTGGCAAAATCCAACTGTTTCAGCGCCGTGGCCATCTCGCCCTGGCTGGCCGCCTGATCCGCCGACAGGATCAACAGCCCCGCGCCCACCTGGGCCACATCCTGCCAGATCAAAAAGGTCAGAATCGCCAGCGCCGCCAGGGGCAGCAGCCGTCTCGGCCAGGAGGGCCAGACCCATCGCCCCGCCGAATTCACGGTCGAATTCACGCTCGAATCCATCGTAGAATCCAGAATAGAATTTGGCGTCATGGGGTCGCTCCAAACTTGCGGGGTTTGGCGATCACCACGATCCGGTCGGCGTTGGTGTAGTAGGGATAACACGAAACCAGGGTGATCCGCTCATCGCCAAAGTCGCTGGCATAGGCCCGAAGTTGGCGTTCGCCCTCGGTCGGGTTCCGCCGATAGGGGATGATAAGACTCTCTGTGACTTCGTAATAGTGGGAGCGCAGGGGCGTGTACAGGATGATCTCATCGCCGACCTTGAGGTTCGGTAGCTGGCGAAAGACCTCGCCCCGCCAATTGTTGTGGCCGGAGAAGACCAGATTCCCCTGGTCGCCGGGGAGCGCCTCGTTGCGATGAAAGCCCACCGCGTTGTCCGGCACCGACCATTCCCAAAAAATCTCCCCTCGCCAGTCTTTTATGGGCAGCGGTTCGGATTTGCGCACGGGCCAGTCCAGATCGATGGCCGGGATCTGGAGGCGGTTGGGGGGCAGGGGGCCAGGGGTGGGGGTCACCACAGGCGACGGGGCCAGGGCGGCCAACGCCCCGCCCCCAGCGGCGATCTTTTGGGGGAGGGGGGTGGCCACCAAGGGGGGCAGCGCGACGGTTTGGGCATCCATGACCAGATAGCGGGCGCTCTCTGTCACCCGCTCCATCACCACGCCCCGGGCCATGCGGACTGAAAAGACGATCAGCACAATCATCCCGGCTGAGATCGTCAAAGCTCCGAGAAAGCGAAAGAACTCTAGGTTGGCGTGCCGGCCTGAGGGCTCGGTGTTTGTTGAATTTGACATAAGGGCTGGTGCGCAGATTGAAGAAGCGGAAACAGGACAGTAATGAGATTATACTTGACAGAAGGAACATTTTCAAGTGCCAAAAATCTCTGCTTGATCCTTGACCCCACTTATCGTATACTGACGACACATCCCGCATCCCGCATCCCACATCCCACATCGCACATTGCACCCCATCGTTCACCCACGGTCCTCATCCTATGTCCCACATCCCTGCCTTCGCCGATCTTCAGATACGCCTCTTCCCCCGCCAGGCGGAGGGGTATCCCCTCGAGCTGACCCTGGACAGCCATCTCCAGTTTGACCGGGCCATGCTGCCCGCTGATTTTCTGCCCTTCGTCCCCAGCGGGGATGGGGAGGCCGACGGCCAGGCCCTCTTTGATTGGCTGATGGTCGGACCTGGCGTGGCCACTGCCTGGGCGGCCATCCGGGCCAGACAGCCCCAATGCCGCATCCGGTTGATCATCGACAAGGCCGCGCCCGAACTCCACGCCCTGCCCTGGGAGTTGCTGCGGGAGAGCCAGCCCGGCCACACCTCCGTTGACCTTGCGGCCAGCGGGGCCACCCCCTTCTCCCGCTATATGGCCGGCACCTGGCAGCCTGGCCGCCCGGTGATCGCCCGGCCCATCCGCATTTTGGCGGCCATTGCCAGCCCCACGGATCTGGACGTCATGGGGCTGCCCGCCTTCGATCTGGACCACGAATGGGAGAATCTGTCCGCGGCCACCCAGGGGCTGGATGTGGAGACGGTCTGCTTGCGTCAGCCCACCCTGGCCGGGGTGGAGGCCGCCCTGCGGGATGGCGGCTATCATGTCCTCCACATCATCGCCCACGGCGGCTATGATTCGGTGAGCGGCCACGCCTTCCTGGCCCTGTGCGATGACGCCGGCAAGACGGCCACGGTGGAGGACACGGCCTTTGCCGAGATGCTGACCCGCTTGATGGGCAGCATCCAGGCCGATGACCAGGACCGGCTGCGCCTGGTCTATTTGGACAGTTGCGAGACCGCCACACGGGATTCTGCCCATGCTTTCCGGGGCTTTGCGCCGGTTCTGGTGGGGGCCGGGGTGCCGGCCGTGGTGGCCATGCAAGAGGCTGTGGCCGTGGAGACCAGCCAGGTCTTCACGGCCACCTTTTACAAGCGGCTGCTGGCCCACGGTCTGGCCGATCTGGCCAGCAACGAGGCCAGGGCCACCTTGCTCACCCGCAGGCTGCCCGGCGCGGCCATTCCCGTACTCTTCATGCGGCTCCAAGGCGGGCTGCTCTTTGGCAAACGGGGGCAGATTTTGGGCCAACAGCCCGACAGCTTCTGGGAGACCCTGCTGGAAAACATCGCCGATCAGGCCTGCATCCCCTTTTTGGGGCCAGGGGTGACCGCAGATCTGCTGCCCAACCCAGAGGATCTGGCCCACGCCCTGGCCACCAAATATGGCTATCCTTTCCAGACCACGGGCAACCTGCCCAGAGTGGCCCAATTTATCGGCACCGTGGACAACCGCCGTCTGCGCCGGGATCTGATCCGGGAGATGGTGGAGGGCTTTCAGCGCAAGCTGCAATTGACCGGGGCAACCGACAGCCGCCGGGCCGAACTGAGCCAGGTGATCGCCAGGTCTGACTGGGTGCAGCGCAGTGTTGGCCTCTTCGAGACCGAGATCCATCAGCAGGTGGCGGATCTGGGGCTGCCCCTCTATTTTACCACCAATTACGACAACCTGATGGCCGAGGCCCTGGCTGCCCGTGGGCGCACTGTGCGCCAGGAGACCGTGGCCTGGCGGGACCCGGTGCGGGATCACTCTGGTCGTCCCCATGGCTATTTGGACCCGGAACCGTCACCGGAAGAGCCTGTGGTCGTCCATCTCTTTGGCAACACGGACGACCCCCTTTCCATGGTCTTGACCGAGGACGACCATTTGGACTTCCTCACCCTGATCGCCCGGGACCACGAGTTTCTGCTGCCCACCAATGTGCGGGCATCCCTGGCCGAGTCCACGTTGCTCTTTCTCGGCTATCGTCTGACGGATCTGGACATGAAGGTGATCATGCGCGGCTTGCTGACCAATTTGGACCTGGATAAGTGGGGCATGTTGCACGTGGCCGTGCAGTTGGACGAAGAGCAGGTGGACGAGTCCCGCGTCAACGAAGTCACCCGCTATTTTCAGAAGTACTTTGCCGAGTCCAAGATCGATGTCTATTGGGGCAATGTGCAACAATTTGTGACCGAACTCCACGACCGCTGGCAGGAGGCCCAACATGGCTGATCCCCAGGCCCGTCCGCCCCACATCGGCCCCAACCCCTATGTGGGGCCAAACAGCTTCACGGCCCAGAACGCCGACCATTTCTTTGGCCGTCGAGACGAAGTGCGCCAGCTTGCCGCCTTGGTGGTGGCCCAGCGAGTGGTGCTCTTCTATGCCCAGTCCGGCGCGGGCAAGACCAGTCTGCTTCAGGCGGGATTGATCCCCCACTTGCAGGAAAAGCGCCGGGTGGATGTCCTGCCCGTGGTGCGGGTAGGCGGCCAAGGGCGCAGAGATCAACCCCTGGGCCCGGGGGGCAATGTCTTTGTCTTCAATCTGCTCTCTGATCTGTACAGCGAACAGAATGGCGGTGGAACCCAGCCCCAAAATCTGGCCGCTCTCTCCTTGCAGGAAGGGTTGGCCCCCTTCCTCGTCCCGGATATGGACGAACGGCGGCCCCGCCCCCGGCTGTTGATCATCGACCAATTCGAGGAGTTTTTCACCACCCCCGGCAACCATCCCCAGGCCCGTTCGGACTTCTTCCACCAGCTGCAGGAGACCCTGGCCGCCACCCCTCGCCTCACCCTGCTCCTCTCCATGCGCGAGGACTATATCGCCAGCCTGGACTTTTACACCGTCCAGATGCCCGACCGTCTGCGCATCCGCTTCCGCATGGAGCGGTTGGGTGAATTGGGCGCGTTGCAGGCGATTGTGGAGCCGGCCCGCCTGGCCGGTCGCCGCTTTGAATCGGGGGTGGCCGAAGCCTTGGTGGACAACCTGCGCCAGGTGCAGACCCGGCGGCTGGGGGAGGCCATCACCCACCAGGAAGCCGCCCCCCGCGAACTGGGCGACTATGTGGAGCCGGTGCATCTCCAGATCGTCTGCCAGGAGCTGTGGGAACGACTGCCCGGGGACCGGGACACGATCCAGTCCGCGGATGTGGAGACCTATGGGGATGTGGACCAGGCGTTGGCCCAGTTCTACGAGCGGGCGGTGGAAAAGGCCGTGGCCGAGACCGGCGTCAACCCCCGGGAGTTGCGGACCTGGTTTGGCGAAAAGCTGATCACCCCGGCCCACACCCGCAGCCTGCTCTTCCAGGACGCGCAGACCACCGAGGGCATGCCCAACCAGGTGGTGGCCGTGTTGCGCAACGCCTTTATCGTGCGGGAAGTGGTGCGAGGCGGGGATCTCTTCTACGAATTGGCCCACGACCGGCTGGTCGAGCCAATTTTGACCGCCAACCAACGCTTTCACCAAAGCTATTTCAACCCCCTGGCCGGTGTGGCTGACCGCTGGGCCGCGGCCGGGCGCAGCGCCGACCTCCTGCTGGGCCGGGCCGAGTTGACCGCGGCCCAACGCTTCGCCCGCACCCACGCCACGGATCTGCTGCCCGTGGAAAGCGAATTCCTCGCCGCCAGCCTGCGCCGCCGTACTCAACGCCGGTGGATGGGGGTGGTGGCTACGGTACTCTTGGCCGTGGTGGCGTTCGCCATTGTGACGGTGAACCAGGGCCGCAGGGCCGAGGACGAGCGCAAACGTCAGCAAGCCATCGCCGATTCACGCATGGTGGCTGCCCAGGCCCAAGCAGCTCTGGAAAGTGGTCGAGGGGAGGTGGGGATCAAGTTGGCCCTCCAAGCCGGGCAAAGATCGTCCACCGCCGAGGCCTTTGGCGTCATCCGTCAGGCGTTGAACACACCTGTGCAGTTGGTCCATGTCCTGGACGGCGGACGAGAACGGCCTATCGAGGTCATTGACTGGTCGGACAGACGAGACCGGATTGCCGCAGGTGATCTGGACGGCTATCTCTGGCTGTGGGATCTGGCCACGGGCCAAGCCATTTGGGCCACCCAGGCCCACACGGCCAGCATCGAATTTCTCGATTGGCGACCCGACGACGCCATGCTGGTCAGCGCCGGTGCTGATGGGGCCGTCCATCTCTGGCAGCCCCAAGACAGCGCGCCGATGCGCACCCTGGTCCAGTTCAAAGATGAGGCAGTGGCCGCAGGCTGGAATCTGGCCGGGGATCGGCTGGCCGCGGCTGGGGGGTTGAGCGTCAAAATCTGGGATGGAGATGGTGCAACCCTGCTTTTGGACGCAACCGATGCCCACACGGCCACCCTCACCCTGGGCGAGTGGAGCCCGGATGGCCGCTTCTTCCTCAGCGCGGACGAGGCAGGTGGCATGGCCCTGTGGGATGGGGAAAGCGGACAGCTGATCCGCCGGTTTGTGGGGCACACAAAAGCCATCAGGGACGTGGACTGGTTGC
>CAZKEX010000144.1:0-10146 GCA_964551895.1 uncultured Caldilineaceae bacterium
AACCATCCAACCAACCATCCAACCAACCACCCCCCCCCCAAGGACCACCACCATCGCCAGCGGAGCCGTTCACGCCAAATTTGCCTTCTTCACCGGGGTGATCATCACCGCGGGGACCCTGGCCATGCAGTCGGTGATCCCTGCCGGGCCGGGGATCTCGTTGATCCTGGGCGGTTGGATGGGCTATCTGATCGATCCGGATCTGGACGCCTTGCAGCGCACCTATACCGAGGGCCGGGTGCATCGCTATTTGGGCCGGCGGGTGGGCAAGGTGTGGCAGGCCGTGTGGGCCCCCTACGCCGCGCTGATCGATCACCGCTCGTTCTGGTCCCACACCCCGGGGATCGGCACCACCATCCGCGCCCTGTGGCTGGCCGGGGTGATGGCCCTGCCCTTTCTGGCCTTCTTCGCCCTCTTTGGCCCGCCGGTCCTGGACGTTCTGCCCAATCTCGACCTGGACGGCCTGGACCCGACCTGGCTGTTCTGGCTACTGGCCGGGTGGACCGTGCAGGACACGGTGCATTGGGCGCTGGACGGTTTCCCTCTCAGCGATCGGGGGCGTCCCCGCCGCAAGCGAGTGGGTCCGCCGTCCGATCCTCTATAACATTTTGCTTACAATCCTCGCCCAACCGTCACCTTTTTTCGCCTCTCTGCGTCTATTGAGTAGCCACAACTATTGTCCAGATCTTCTCCACCCTTTCGTTGAGTTATCACAGGTTTAGCCGTCTGCTGTTGCCCACTGGCCTACTGGCAAACACGGAAAATGGAGGAATGCTATATTGTGGCGTCTCTGATGCCAGAACCTTTCCGACTAAAGGGGATCTCTCATGTCTACACTGTTTCTGTTGGCTCTGCTCTGTTATCTCTATCTTGTACTCGCTTGGGGGTTGATCATCTATCTTGTACGCCAGGAAGGCACAAGTCTGCCCGTCCTCTTTGGCGTACCCGTCTTGCTCACCCTGGGGATCTGGGTTCTCGGGGGTCCCCAATTGTTGCAGGTGATCGCCTATTATCCCCTCCGCCTGTTGGCCCAAGTCCGCTTTGGCCTTGGCTGATCTACTTGGCCTTTGCCCCGCCAAGATCCCCTGCTTCCCCTTCCCCGCACCAAAACTCAGCTAGATTCAAGACCCGCTTCCTGCCCTCCCAGGAAGCGGGTCTTTTTTATCGGTTGCGAACTGCTTGTTTGCGCCGGTTGATGCTATAATCAGCACACTATATCGATCCCGTGTACAATCTAGACCTGGAGAGAACCGTATGACCGATCGGCTGTGGTGGCAAAAGGGCATCATCTATCAGATCTATCCCCGCTCCTATCAGGACAGCAACGGGGATGGCATCGGCGATCTGCCGGGCATCATAGGCCGGCTGGACTATCTGGCCAGCCTGAACGTGGATGCCCTCTGGCTCTCCCCCGTCTTCCCCTCGCCCATGCACGATTTTGGCTACGATGTGGCGAACTATACCGATATCCACCCCATGTTCGGCAGCCTGGCTGATTTTGACCGTCTTCTGGACGCGGCACACAGCCGGGGCCTCAAGATCATCCTGGATCTGGTCCCCAACCACACCTCCGACGAACACGCCTGGTTTGTAGAAAGCCGCAGCAGCCGGGACAACCCCAAACGAGATTGGTACATCTGGCGGGACCCGGCGCCAGGCAGCACGCCGGACAACCCTCTCCCCCCCAACAACTGGCTCAGCTTCTTTGGCGGTCCGGCCTGGACCTTCGACAAGGCCAGCGGCCAATTCTATCTGCACCAATTTGTCACCCAACAGCCCGAACTCAACTATCGCAACCCGGCGGTCATGCAGGCCATGCTGGACGCCATGCGCTTCTGGCTGGACCGGGGCGTGGACGGCTTCCGGGTGGATGTGATCTGGCTGATGATCAAGGACGAACTGCTGCGGGACGAGCCGCCCAACCCGGATTGGGACGGGGTCGAGCCCTTCAACAGCATCCGGCACATCTACACGGGCAACCTGCCCGAAGTCCACGGGTTGATCCGGCAGATGCGCGCCCTGCTGGACGAGTATGACGAGCGCATGATGGTGGGCGAAATCTACTTGCCCAACGCGGATCTGGTGACCTATTACGGCCAAAATCAGGACGAATGCCACCTGCCCTTCAATTTTCAACTGATCCAGACCCCGTGGACCGCGTCCGCCGTGGGCAAGGCCGTGGACGACTACGAGGCCGCCATCGCCGGGCATGGCTGGCCCAACTGGGTGCTGGGCAACCACGATCAACATCGCCTGGCCTCTCGCGTAGGCCGCCAACAGGCCCGGGTGGCCAACATGCTCCTCCTCACCCTGCGGGGGACGCCCACCTGCTACTACGGCGACGAGATCGGCATGGCCAACGTGCCTATCCCCGCCGAATTTGTCCAGGATCCCCCGGCGGTCAACCAGCCGGAGATCGCCCACATCGTGGGCCGAGATCCCCAGCGCACGCCCATGCAGTGGGACGCGTCGCCCAACGCCGGGTTCGCCCCTGCCGGGGCACAGACCTGGCTGCCCGTGGGCGATGACTTCCAGATCCGCAACGTGGCCGCCCAGTCGGAGGACCCCCGCTCCTTCCTCAGCATGTTCCGGGCCCTGACCCACCTGCGCCGGGCCGAACCTGCTCTCAACGTGGGCGACTACGCATCCGTGAAGACCGACCACCCGGAGCTTTTCGTCTATCGCCGCTCGGCCCCTGTCGGGGAGAAGACGGACAACTTTTTAGTTGTGCTTAACCTGGGCCAAGAGCGCCATACGTTGGATCTGAGCCAGGTGGCATCGACCGCTACCATTGCGCTGCAAACCCACATGGTTCGTCAAGGACCCGTGGATCTGACCACCCTGACCGTCAACCCCAACGAAGGCCTGCTGCTGCGCCTGGAGAACTGACCGTGCCAAAAAAACAGACCAAGCAAGTCACCCTGTCCGGTCTGTCCGGCCCCACCCGGCTGGACAAAGCCCTGCGCCAAGCCTTTCCCCAGTGGGGGCGCAAGGCCGTGCAACAGACCATCACCAGCCGCAAAGTGTCGGTCAACGGGCGAACCGTCTGGATCGGTTCGTGGCAAGTGGAGAACGGAGACCAGGTGGAGGTGGTGAATCCCCCGGCCCCCAAACCCACCCCACCCTCTGGCTGGCACGAAAGTTGGCTGGTCGCAGAGTCCGGGGATCTGATCGTGGTCAACAAGCCCGAGGGACTGCTCTCCGAGTCGCCGCCCCGCCGGGACGGGGTCAACCTGTTGGACCTGGCCCAATCCCGCTTCGGCCCCCTGGTCCTCTTCCACCGCCTGGACCGGGACACCTCCGGGCTGATCCTCCTCAGCCGGCCCGGCCCGATCAACCGCTATTTGGATTGGGCCTTCAAGGAGCGGCTGGTGAAAAAGGAGTATGTGGCCGTGGTCGCCGCGCCCAACCAATTGGCCCGTGTAGGCACCATCGATGCCTACATCGGTCGCCATCCCCAGCGCCGGGAGATGGTGGCCGTGGTGGAGCGGGGCGGCAAACACGCTGTTACCGACTACGAGGTCATCTCGGCTAGGGGGCATGGCCCAGCCGATGCCCAGGCCGTGCGCCTGTGGCCCCGCACCGGGCGCACCCATCAACTGCGGGTGCATCTGGCCCACCTCAACGCCCCCATCCTGGGGGACCGACTTTATGGCGACGCAGAAAGCGCCCCCCGACTCCTGCTCCATGCCTTTCGGCTCATCCTACCCGCGGAGCAAGACCACCCGGAACGCACCTTCATCGCCCCAGCGCCAGAGGGTTTCTGGCCGTCCACGGTTGACTTTTTGGTGAAAAGCTAACAAAGCTAACCGCCGAGGGCGCAGAGGGAGCGCAGAGAGAAACGCAGAGGTCTTCTCTCTTTTTCTCTGCGCCCCCTCTGCGCCCTCGGCGGTTAAAGATCTTCCCAAATAAACCACCCTCTATTTATGCAAAGGACTTATCCATGGCCAATCCATTTGTCAAGCTATTTATTCAATCTCATGTCGGGATGTACCGGCTGACCAAGGGTCTGTTTGGGGGCAAGATGGGGTCCAACGAGATCCTGTTGCTCACCACCACCGGGCGCAAATCGGGCAAGAGCCGCACCACCCCCTTGGTCTTCTTCCGGGACAAGGCCACCTTTGTGGTCGTGGCCTCCAACGGCGGCGGGGCCAACCACCCGGGCTGGTACCACAACCTGATCGCCGACCGCAAGGCCACCATCACGATAAAGGGCGAGACCATCCAAGTCAAGGCCAGCCAAGCCGCAGGCAAAGACCGCGACCGCCTGTGGAAGACCATCACCGACAAAGCAGACCAGTTCAGCCAATACCAAGAAAAGACCGAGCGCCAGATCCCCGGGCCGATGCGATGATAGAGGTGTTGTTGGGGCATTAATTTGTTGATTTGTTGAGTGCTTGATTGGCTCGCCACGTCAAATCAACCAATCAACCAATCAACTAACCACCCCCCAACAAAAACCGCAACGCCCCCGGAAGCCGCCTTGCCCAGGCGGCTTCGTTGTGTTCGCCGTCTTTTTCTTCGAGGTAGAGCAGGGTTTGGTCGGGGAGGTAGCCTTTGCGGATCAGTTCTCGGTTCATGCGTTGGCTGGCTGTGCGATAGTAGGGACGCAGGATGGGCAGAAATTTGAAGAGGCCCTTGGGCGGGGCCATCTCCGCCGTGCCCACGTCCATGTAGATGCGTCCCGGCGAAAAGGCAGCCTTGCGCACGAAGCCTCGAATGGCCTCATCCCCAAACCAGAAGGCGGGACTCATCACCCCAGCCAGGCCGAAGACATCCGGGCGCTGAAAGAAAGCGGCCAAGCTGATCAGCCCGCCCATGGATGATCCCATGATTCCCGTGTGCGCCCGATCCGGCTGGGTGCGAAAAACACCGTCGATCAGCGGTTTTACGGTGTCGGCGATAAAGTCCACGTAGACGTTGCCCTGGCCCCCCTGCTTCATGCGTCGGTCTATAAAGGGGCTGTATTCGTTGCTCCGCTCCGCCCCCATGTTGGGCAGACCGACCACAATGGCCTGAATTCCCTCGGCGGCCAGCTCGTTGAGGGTCTCATCCACTCGCCACTCCCCGGCAAAACTCGTGGCCGCATCAAAAAGGTTCTGACCGTCGTGCATGTAGATCACGGGGAAGCGACGAGCCTTCTCGGTGTGATAGGCCGGGGGCAGATAGACCAACACAGGCCGCCGGTTGTCCAATTGGGGACTATACAGGTCGGGGAGTACCCGGACCACCCCGCTCACGGTGTGGTCCGCGCCGTGATTCCATTCTTCGTACCGCATCCATTCGCTCAAGATCTGTTCCTTTTCAAACCAATCTCTCAATCTCTCACTCTCCCAATCTCCGTCTTGCGATTGAGAGATTGGGAGATTGGGAGATTGGGAGATTTTTATGACAACACAGCCTGAAAAATCCCCGCATACCCCGCCGCCGCGGCCAGAAGATCGTCCAGGGTGATATATTCGTCCACAACATGCGCCCGGCTTTCGGGCGAGGGGCCAAAGCCGATGGTTGGCACGCCTGCAATCCCCGCGCTGTAGGCGGCGTTGGTGCAGAAGCGATAGGCCCGCAACTCCGGGATCAGCCCGGCGGCCCGCAGACCGGCCAGGGATTTGACCACAATTGGCGCGTCCGGGTCAAGCTTCCAGGCCGGGAAGAACTTGTGGGTGCGCAAGGCCGCGCCGGTGTAGGTCGTATATTCCCCGGTCCCCACCACCGCGGTGATGCGCCCCTCCCCTTCCGCCGACGTGGCCGCGGCCTGGATCGGACCGAGGACGTTCTCCACCGTCTCCCCGGCCAGCAGCCGCCGGTCATAGGTAACACGGCACTGGCTGGCGATCACCGAGTTGGCCGGGTAGGGTTCGGAGTGGATGTCCGTGAGGGCGATGATGGCGTCACCCAGCATGGGGTCCGCGCCCAGGGGGATGGCGGCGATGGCCCGGGCCGCGTCCATCATCAGCTCCACCGCGTTGATGCCCAGGTGGGGGGACGACGAGTGGGACGGACGCCCCACGGCCTCCACATGGATCTCCGCCCGGCCCCGGCCGCCGATGGCCAAATTCAGGTCCGTGGATTCGCCGATCACCACAAAGTCGGGGCGGATGCGATCCATGACGGCTTGCAGGGCCACCCCTTCCAACACCTCCTCCATCACACTGGCGCAGATCACCACCTGCCCGGCCAGGGTGGAGCGGTCCAGGGCCACCCCGGCGTAGATGGCCGCGGCCAGCGCCCCCTTCATGTCCGACGTGCCCCGGCCATACATGCGTCCAAACTCGATCTCCCCGCCAAAGGGGTCATAGCTCCACGGCACACCGGGGGCGATGCCCACGGTGTCCACATGGGCGTCAAAAAGCAGGGTCGGACCGGGCAGATCCCCCCGGATGGCGCCGGTGATGTTGCCCAGCTCGTCCTCGTGGATCTCCGTAAAGCCCAGGGCCTCAAACGCCCGGCGCACACGCTGGATGGCCGGCCCCTCCGCGCCGGAAAGGGTCTCCAACTGCACCAACGCCTGGGTCAAGGTGATCAGGCCGGCTTCGTCGATCAGATGGGTGGTCATGGGGTAGCTCCTTGGTTAAAATAATTGATCCACGAATCTGCACGAATCTGCACGAATCTTTTAAAAATCCGTTGTAATCCGTTCGATCCGTCTCATCCGTGGTCTATTTTGAATTGTTCAAGTATCCGCCCTGGTAGACCGGGCTCGATCCAGGCGGCGCTGTCGATCTGGAGGGCGATGGCCCCGGCGGCCAGGGCGTGGCGGGCTTGGGCTGGGGTGTGGATGCCGCCGCAGGCCACCAGGGGCACGCCCAGGTTGAGCCGCCCCACCTCCTCCAGGGCGGCCAGCATGAGGGGGAAGGTGAGCGGGCCATGCAGACCGCCCACCACGGGGCTGCCGTCGATGGCCGGAAGCTGGCCCCTGGGCGGCTGGCCCATCACCAGGGCGCAGGCCCCGGCTTCCACCGCGGCGGACGCCAGATCCGCCGCCCGGTCCAAGGGCAAGCGGGCGAGGACGGGCAGGTCCGTGCGCCGCACCACGGCTTGGACCAGATCCCACGCCTCCTCGTCGTACGCGCCGTGGGGGATGCCAATCTCCAGCCCCATCAGCCCGTCCACCCCGGCCAGCTTTTGGGCCGTGTTCGCCCCAGGGCCGGGGTGGGTGTCGGCGATGTGCAGGATCACCGGGCAGCCCAGGCGGGGCCAGTGGTGGGCCAGCTTGCGCACCACCGCGGAGACGCCCCGGTTCTGGCCGCCGCTGTCCAAGACCGTGCCGCCCAGACCCTCAGCCATGCGCGGCCCCTCTTTTCCCCCACTGCTGCGCCGGGTGACCGGACCGACCACCACCCCGCCCAAAATGGCCGGGTCCAGGCCGCGCAGGGAAAGCTCCCCATAGCCCAGCGCCCCGGCGGCCAGCATCACTGGGTTGGGCAGGGGCAGCCCCATTTTGTGGTTGGGGGCCAGGTTGATCTCCCCAAAAGCGCTCATAGCCGGGCCTTCAAAATCTGAAATTTGAGACCGGGCATGGGCGCGCCGCCGTTGTGAAAGCGCACACCCTGAAAGGGAAAATCGCTCATGGCCCGGTGGGTGTGGCCAAAATAGACATCCGCGATGCCCGATTCGGGGCCGTGGCCCATGCTGTCCAGATAGGTGAGCAGCCGCCGGGCCACAGTGCGCCGGGGCGCGGCCATGCGGATGGCCGCCTTGTGCAGGTTGGCCTTGGTCACCGCGGCATAGACTCTGTTCTGCATGGGGGTGCGTTGGCGGGCCTTGCTCCACCGTTTGCGATAGCGGGGCAGACGGTCCGGGGTCATGCCAGGGCTGCCGGCGTCCCCGTGCAGGAAGACGCTGCTGCCCATGCGCAAGAGATAGGGCTGCCAGGCAAAATTGGGCTGCTGGGTCGCCAGTGCGTCCAACCGGTCCACGAAGAGGCGGTGGTTGTCGTGGTTGCCCAACAGATAGTGAAAACGACAGCCAGGGTAGCGCTGGACCAGCTCGCCAAGCCACAGATCCGCGGCGCGGACCGTGTCTTGGATCGAACTGAGCGTGGACCAGTGGAAGTCGAAGATGTCCCCGGCCAGGACGAAGTGGTCGGCCTGGGCCGCGGTGGCGTGGAGGGCGGCTTCGTGCTCGTGGCCCAAGGTGCGTTGGGAAAAGAGATGCAGGTCAGAGACGACGTAGCAGGCGGGATTGGGGGTTGGAGGTTGGGGATTTGAGATTTGGGGTTGGGCGATTGGATTCATAGATTTGTTCTTTTCGGTTGTATTCTCATGGCGGGCATGGCCGGAGCCGGGCGCAGCCAGAGGGTGAAGCTGGTCCCCTGGCCCGTGTGGGCGTCCAGGGTGATCTCGCCGCCCATGCGCTGCATCAGTTCCCGGCTGACCGCCAGCCCCAGTCCTGTGCCGGAGATCTCGTAGGTGGCCGCGGCCTGACCCCGATAGAAGCGGTCGAATAGATAGGTCCGTTCTGAATTGGCCACCCCCGGCCCGGTGTCTTGGATCCGCACACAGATCCAAGATCGATCGTCCCGTTGGCCCACATGGGTACTCAGGGTCACGGTACTGTTCGGCGCGTAGTTGAGCGCGTTGTCCAAAACGCGGCGCAATACCTCTCGCAGCACCGTTTCATCTGCCAGGGCCAGGGGCTGGCTGGGATCTGGCGTAATTTGCAGGTTGACACCGGCATCCAAGACCATCTGCGCCCGGTCCGCGGCCAACTGGGTCAACAGGGGATGCACCGACACGGGCACGACTGCCAGGTCGGTCTCATCGGTACTCAGATGGAAAATACTGAGCAGATTTTCGATCAGCCGTTGCAGTTGGTTGGTTTCAGCGCCCAGGGTCTGCATATAGGTTGAACGCTTCTCCGGGCTGGCCTTGTCCAACAGATGCAGATAGAGTTGAATGTTGGTGAGGGGCGTGCGCAGCTCGTGGCCAATGCGGGCCACAAACTCGTCCTTGAGCCGGTCTAACTCCTGGAGATGTTCGTTGGCCTCGGCCAAGGCGGCCGTGCGCTGGGCCACTTTGGCCTCCAGCCCAATCTCCAACTGCTTGCGCTGTGTGATATCCCGCCACGTCACAAGCCGCCCGACAAAGTGATCTCGATCATCCCTCAATGGTGATATTTGCAGATCAAAATAGCGACGGTCTCCGACCCTGGGTTGCACAGAAAGTTCGGTGCGGGTCTCGGTGACTCGGAGAAAATCGTCAACCAAGTGTGGAAAAGCAAAGGTGTCTCGCTGGACAGGCTGGCCGATCTGCCACATCCCCTGTGGATCGATGGCCCGCCGGGCCGTGGGGTTGATGTCCAGCAGGCGGTTGTCTGCGTCCAGGACGAGCAACCCATCCTGCATATGCTCCACCAGCAGATCCCGGGCCACGGGCACCACGTCCAACAGCCGGTAGCGGTAGAGGGCGTAGGCGAAGATCAACGCGGTCACCGAAAAGAAGAAGGGCGTATTGTCCGCCCCGGGCAAGGGGGTCAACCCGCTGACAAAGATAACGCTGTTAAGCCAGGTCAGGCCGATACCGGCCAGGATCATGCCGATCTGCCGTCGGTACAGCCCTTGAGACTGGTACCATTTTCGCGCCAGCAGGACGGTAGAGACCAGCGTCAACGTGTAGGAATAAGCCACATTCGTCCAAAAAACCGGCCCAGCATATAGGATCATACTGACGTTCAGCGCCCGCTTGCCCGCATAAAAAAGATTGTGCCAAGGATCTGTGAACATGAGCAGCAACACAAAAACAGGCTGCAAGGCAAGTAGGCCGATCACCCGCCGGTTCAACCAACTGCCCACTTGCACAACCTGGCAGGAGAAGATAAAAAGCGCGGTGGGCACAATAACCACCCCAACATAGGTGATGTCCAACCACAGGGAGCGGGGAACCCCAAAGGCCTCAACCCAAAAGAGGGCGTAGGTGATGTCCCAAATGCCCAAGGCAGACAGGAGGACCATGAGGGCCCGGGCACCCACAACGTTGGCCCGCGTCTGGCGGATAAACAGCACGACGACAAAACAGATCAACCCGGCAGTGGCCAAAAACACACTATAATAGATCGCTTGAACTGAAGACATAGCGTTCACCCGTCTCTGATGCCAGGGCTGTGTCGGGTTGGGGATTGGGGATTTGGGATTGGGGATTTGGGATT
>CAZKEX010000145.1:0-10087 GCA_964551895.1 uncultured Caldilineaceae bacterium
AATCCGCGCAAATCCGCCTAATCCGCGCTATCCGCGTTCTATTCTGAGATCCCATTCCGCATGACTTACTCTGCCCGCCGCATCCTGGTTTGCCTGCTGTTGGGGATGATGGCCCTCTTCACCCTGGGCTTTACGCCGCCCACCTTGGTGGATCGGGAGATCGCCCCCACCCAGCGCCGCACCCTGGGCCAACTGCGCCAACTGGCCCAATTTCAGCGTACCCCCGCCGTGGCCAGCCGGGCCTATCTGGTCTACGATGCCCAGGCCGACGCCATCCTGATGGCGGTCAACCCAGACACACCCCTGGCCCAGGCCAGCCTGACCAAGCTGATGACCGCCCTCTTGGTCCTGGAGCGGGAAGCCGCGGAGCCGGGCTTTCTGCAGTCCACCGTGCGTATCCAGCCTTCGGATCTGGTGGGCGGGGCAACAATGGGGCTGGTCTCCGGGGAAAGCCTGACCGTGGAGGATCTGCTGTGGGGGATACTCCTGCCCAGCGGCAACGATGCGGCCACGGCCCTGGCTCGCGTCACCGCCGGCAGCGTGGACGGCTTTGTCAACGCCATGAACCGACGGGCAGCCGAGCTGGGCATGGCAGAGACCCACTTTGTCAATCCCGAAGGGCTGGACGCCCCTGGCCACCACACCAGCGCCAGGGATCTGCTGACCCTCACCCAGGCGAATTGGGCCTTTCCCCTCTTTCGGCGTATGGTGGGCGCCGCGTCCGCTGGGGTGGCGGGCCATGCCTTGCGCAGTACCAACGAATTGCTGGGCGCCTTTGCCGGGGTCAACGGGGTCAAGACCGGCACCACGGACGTGGCAGGCCAATGTCTTGTGGTCAGCTTGGAGCGGGATGGCCGTCAACGTCTGGCGGTGATCCTGGGCAGCAGCGATCGCTACGCCGACGCCCGCACCCTGTTCGCCCAGGCGGATCTCTTCTTCTCCTGGTCCGCCAACCCGGCCGCATCGGGACGTTTCACCGCCCTGGACCGACTGATGGGGGCCGAGGGGAAAGTGTGGCTGTTGCGTCCCCTGGGCGCCGCGCCGGACGTGCTGCTGCCCCGCTGGCAGCGCCAGGATCTACAACTTTTTCGCCGCCTCGATCTGCCCCCGTTGATGGAAAGCTGGCAACCCGGCCTCACCGCCGGCGTCCTCGAATGGCGGATGGGCGGGGAAGTGATCGGCACGCAGGTGCTGGTTTTGGAATGAGAGAAATGAGTGATGAGTAACGAGTAATTTGGTCTCGTCAATGCAATTCTTGGGGTGGGAATGAGTGATGAGTAACGAGTAATCCTGCTTCGTTGACCCGATCCTCCCATCAGACGCAATACTCATTACTCATTACTCCTTGCCCCATAAACCTATTGGAAACGGAAACCACACATGTCCGAAGATCGCTTACAAAAAATCATGGCTGCGGCTGGGGTGGCCAGCCGCCGGGCCTGCGAAGATCTGATCGTGGCCGGTCGGGTGCAGGTGGATGGCCAAATTGTCACCGAGTTGGGGACCAAAGTGAACCCGGACAAGGTGGAGATCCGCGTGGACGGCCAGGCCATCAAACAGCCCAAACGCCACGTCTATTACAAAGTCTATAAACCCCGGGGCGTCCTCAGCGACATCGGCGGGGACACCCGGGGCCGCCAGACCGTGGCGGATCTCCTGCCCGAAGATGCCCGCCGGGTCTTTCCCGTGGGCCGCCTGGACCTGATCAGCGAAGGCATGGTCCTGCTCACCGACGACGGCGCGCTGGCCAACCGGCTCACCCATCCCCGCTACGAGCACCCCAAGATCTACTATGTGTTGGTGCAGAAGATGCCCACCATGTTGGCCCTGGAGACCCTGCGCACAGGCGTCGATCTGCCCACGGGCCGCACCCGCCCCTGCAAGGTCAACGTGGCCAAGACCCTGCCCGACGGCCTGATCTTGGACGAGGGCACGGCCAAGGGCGTCTGGCTGCGCATTGTGCTGCGAGAGGGCAAGAAGCGCCAGATCCGCCACATGACCGCGGCCGTGGGCTATCCCACCCAGCGCCTGGTGCGCTGGGCCATCGGTCCCGTCACCGTGGAGGGGGTCAAACCCGGGGAATACCGGGCCCTCACCGGCACGGAGGTCGGCTCACTCAAGGAGATGATCTCCGGCAAGGGCAGCGAAAGCCCGCCCCAGCCCGCCTCGGCCAAACCCCGAACCCCCTACAACCGGCGCGGTCGGAATGACGAAAGAGGCCGAGGCCGGGGAGACGAGTTTACCAAGGGCAAGGACAGGTACAGATCTAAGCACAAAGACGAAACCGATAGTAAGCCAAGAGGTGACGCTACCCGTGACACCAAGGACGATGGCAAATCTGGCCCAAGGGGAAAAGATGGTCGTAAACCCAGGGATAGCGGCCCCAAGGGCGGCTATGGACAAAAGGGCGGCTCAAGGCAAAAAGGCGGGAGCGGCGGCCGTGGCGGACAAAAATAGTCAGCCCCAGCCCCAGTCCCGACCCCCGTCCATCATCGCTATGGATGGCCCGGCGGCCTCTGGCAAAAGCAGCGTGGGCCATCGGGTCGCCCAGATCCTTGGCTATCTCTATTTCGACACCGGCGTCATGTATCGGGCGGTGACCTGGGCCGCCTTGGATCGGGACATCTCTGTCCAAGATCTCGCCGCCGTGGGCCTCCTGGCCGAAACCATTGTCATGGACATCGCCCCGGCCCAAGGCCAAGACGATGGCCGCCTCAACACCATCCTGGTGGACGGCGTGGATGTGACCTGGCTGATCCGCACGCCCGACGTGGACCGCAACGTCTCCGCGGTGGCGGCCAACCCCCGGGTGCGGGCCGCCCTCACCGTGCAGCAGCGGCGCATCGGGCTGCGCTACGGCTCCGGCCAGGCCGACCTCCCCGGCATCGTCATGCTGGGCCGGGACATCGGCACGGTCGTGCTGCCCGAAGCCCCCCTCAAGATCTATTTGGACGCCCCGGTGGAAGAGCGGGCCCGCCGACGCCACCAAGAATCTGTGGACCGGGGCCGCCCCGCCGACTTCGCCCAAGTCCTGGCCGACATGCGCCGTCGGGACAAAGTGGACAGCGAACGCGCCACCGCCCCCCTGCGCGCCGCAGACGACGCTATTGTCTTGGACAGCACAGGCCTCACCCTGGAGCAGGTGGTGGCGCAGATATTGGATTTGGCGGCAGCGTAGCCTCCCCAATCAACAAATCAACCAATCAACTTCCTTTCCCGGAGACGTGCCCATGACCGCACCATCCACCCTCACCCCCGCCCAAAAACTGGACCTCTACTATTGGATGCGCCTGACCCGCACCTTTGACGAACAGGTGATGGCCCTGTGGAAGCAGGGCCGGGGCGTGGGCGGCGTCTTCAGCCAGCGGGGCCACGAGGCCATCAGCGTGGGCGCGGCCTACGCCCTGGACCCGGATGACGTGATCGCGCCCATGCACCGGGATGTAGGGGCGTATATGCTGCGGGGGATGACGCCCCGCCGGGTCTGCGCCAACCTCCTGGGCCGGGAGACCGGTGTCACCCGGGGGCGGGATGCCAACCTCCACGGCATGGGAGATATCAGCCTGGGCGTTGTGGGCTTTGTCAGCCATCTGCCCCAATCTTTGCCCGTGGCCCTGGGCATGGCCATGAGCTTTGTCTATCGCAAACAGCCCCGGGTCGCCCTCACCTTTTGCGGAGACGGGGCCAGCAGCGCCGGGCTTTTCCACGAAACCTTGAACATGGCCGCGGTCTACAAAGCGCCCTTTGTTCTGGTGGTGGAAAACAACCAATATGCCTATTCGACCCCGGTGGCCCAGCAGATGGCCCACCCGGATATCGCCGATCGGGCCGACGGCTTCGGCATCCCCAAGGCCATCATCGACGGCAACGACGTGGAGGTGGTCTATGCCGCGGTGAAGGAAGCCGTGGATCGGGCCAGATCCGGCGGCGGCCCCACGCTGATCGAGGCCAAGACCATGCGCATGTTGGGCCACGCCATCCACGACGGGGCCGAATATGTGCCCAAAGATCTGCTGGCCGAATGGGCCGCCAAGGACCCGCTGGATCGCTTTGTCGCCCATCTGCTCGAAAGCAAGGTGACGGATCAGGACGAATTGGATGAGATCGATCACCGGGCCGCGGTCGAAGTGGAGGACGCGGTGCAATACGCCGAGTCCAGCCCCTGGCCCGACCCTGCCACCGTCGAGGAGGGCGTCTATGCCGACTGAATCAACCACCCCAACGGTTGCCAGCAACTTTGGCTTTGCGGAAGCCGAGTCTTTGGACATCAAAGCCGGGGCCGACGGCTACCGGGAGATGAGCTATATCGCTGCCATCAGCGAGGCCCTGATCCTGGAAATGCGCCGAGACCCGGACGTGTTTGTTTTGGGCGAGGATGTGGCCGGTCAATTTGGCGGCGCGTTCAAGGTCACCAAGCCCGTGTGGGAAGAGTTTGGCGACCAGCGGGTCTTCAACACCCCTCTGGCCGAGATGGCCTTCACGGGCATGGCCACGGGCATGGCCTTGATGGGGCTGCGCCCGGTGATCGAGATGCAGTTCGCCGACTTCATCACCAGCGCCTACGACGCCATTGTGCAGTTCGCCGCCACCCACCACTATCGCACCCGTGACCCCGTGCCCTGGGTGATCCGCGCGCCCAGCGACGGCGGCATCCGCTCCGGCCCCTTCCACAGCCAGAACCCGGAAGCCTGGTTTGTGCATACGCCGGGGCTGAAAGTCGTGGTCCCCGCCACCCCCGCCGACGCCAAGGGGCTGCTGGCCGCCGCCATTCGGGACAACAACCCGGTGATCTATTTCGAGGCCAAGCCCCTCTATCGGGCCATCAAGGGCCACGTGCCGGCGGGGGAGTATGTGGTCCCCTTGGGCAAGGCTCGGCTGGCCAAAGCGGGCACGGACCTTTCCATCATCACCTACGGCGCCCAGGTCCACGAGGCCATGAAAGCCGCCGAACGACTGACCGCCGAGGGCATTTCCGCCGAGGTGATCGACCTGCGCACCCTCAAGCCACTGGACACCGAGGCGATCCTGGCCTCCGTGCGCAAGACGGGCAAAGCGCTGATCGTCCACTCCGCCACCCGGCTCCTGGGCATGGGCGCGGAGATCGCCGCCCTGATCGGCGACGAAGCCTTCCAGTGGCTGGACGCCCCCATCCGCCGCCTGGGCGGGCTGGACACCCCCATCCCCTTCAGCCCGCCCTTGGAGGATGCCTATCGGCCCAACGCCGAGAAGATTTATGGGGCGGCGAAGGAACTGGCGGTGTTTTAGATAATTACTCATTACTCATTGCGCTTTCGAATGAGTAATGAGTAACGAGTACACCCCTCGTTCCCACGCTCCGCGTGGGAATGCGCCCGGACGCTCCGGCGTCCCGTGGCGCAGAGCGCCGGAACGGCATTCCCACGCGGAGCGTGGGAATGAGATATGAAAAACAAAAGGAAAAGGACATCCGATGGCAAAGGGAAAACGAGTGGCCCGCCAAGAGCAGCGGGAAGCCAAGCAACAAGCCAAGCGCAAAAACACCATGATCGTAGCCGCGGTGGCCGTGGCCTTCATCGCCCTCCTCGCCTTTGTCACCTGGCAATCCATGGGCGGCGGCGCGGGCATCGATCCGGCCACCCTCGCCGACCCCTCCCTCGGCCCGGCGGACGCCAAGGTGACCATCACCGAGTATGCTGACTTCGGCTGCTCGGCCTGCCGCACATGGCACAACACCCGCATCCGAGAGCAGATCCTGGCCGCGTTCCCGGACCAGGTGCGCTTTGTGTGGAAGGACTTCCCGGTGATCACGCCCCAGTCTCCCCAGGCCGCCCAGGCCGGGCAGTGCGCCGAGGCCCAGGGACAGTTCTGGGCCTTCCACGATTACGTCTATGAAAACTTCGCCGGGCTGGAGCGGGGCGCCCTCTCCACCTATGCCACGGCTGTGGGGCTGGATGTGGCCGCCTTTGACCAATGTGTCGACAGCGGCGACATGCAACGCAAGGTCCAGGCCGGGGATCAAGAGGCCCGTCGCTTGGGGATTCGGGGCACGCCGGGCTTCGCCATCAACGGCGTCGCCCTGGCCGCGCCGCCCAATTACGACCAGTTGGTCGGATTTATTCAGAATGAGCTTGCAAAGTAGCGGAATGAGTAACGAGTAATGAGTAGCGCGTTGCACTCGGATTGACATGGCGCAACCAACTTACTCATTACTCGTTACTCATTGGAAATTCGCCCATGAAACTCGCCACCCTCGTCTACGTCCAGCGCAACGGCCAGACTTTGATGTTGCACCGGGTGAAAAAAGAAAACGACATGCACCAGGGCAAGTGGAACGGTCTGGGCGGCAAGCTGGAGCCGGGGGAGACGCCGGAGGAGTGCGCGGTCCGCGAGGTGCGGGAGGAGAGCGGGCTGGTGGCCCACACTCCCCGACTGCGGGGGATTCTGACTTTTCCCGCCTTCGCCAAGGAAGAGGATTGGTACGTCTATCTCTTCACCATCCACGACTTTGAGGGCGAGCTGCATCCGCCCGCAAATAGTTTAGAGGGCAACCTGGCCTGGATCGACAACGACCGCTTGCTGGACCTGAATCTATGGCCCGGCGACCGCATTTTTTTACCCTGGCTCAACCAGCCCCACCTTTTCTCGGCGAAATTTACCTACCGTGGCGGGGAGTTGATTGACCATTCGGTTGTCTTTCATGTAATGAGTAATGAGTAATGAGTAATGAGTATCGGGTAGGGAGAGATCGTGGGCTTGCACACAGAATTACTCGTTACTCCTTACTCATTCGCACAAAAAGGTGACCTATGAGCGAACCCAGACAGCGCAGTCGATACAACCCCTTTGAAAAGAGCCGCAACGAGTTTGTGGTGATCGGCCTGGGGCGGTTTGGCACCAGCGTGGCCACCACGTTGGTCAAGTATGGCAAGGATGTGCTGGCCATCGACTATGACATCAACACCGTGCAGAAGTTGAGCACGGAGCTGCCCCACGTCATGCAGATGGACGCCACCAACATCGACGCCCTGCGCCAGGCCGGGGTGGAGAATTTTGACACGGGCCTGGTCTGCATCGGCACGGATTTCGAGGCCAATCTGCTGGCCACCGTGCTGCTGCAACGCCTGGGCGTCAAGCGGGTGATCACCAAGGCCCGCACCCACACCCAGAAGGAGATCCTGGAGCGGGTGGGCGCGGACGAGGTGATCCTGCCCGAACACGAGGCTGGGGTGCGCCTGGGCCGCAAGATGGCCGCCGGCCATTTTGTGGACTATTTGGAGGTCGGCAACGATGTGGGCGTGGTCGAACTGCTGGCCCCACCCAGCCTGTGGAACCACACCCTGGCCGAAAGCAACCTGCGCCAGCGCCACAACCTCTCCGTCATGGCCGTGCGCAGGGAAGATGATCTGCTCATCAGCCCCAGCGCCGCCTTCCGCATGATCGAGGGCGACATTCTGGTCGTCCTGGGGCGGATTGAGGATGCGGAAGGGTTGAGGAAATAGAAGCAATGAGTGAAGAGTAACGAGTAATTCGTGGTTAAGCCCTTTCAAACGTTTGACAGTCCTTAACCACGCCTTACTCATTACCCATTACTCGTTTTCACTTTCACTCCCGAACACGAGGACCCCATGCCCAACCTAATCCAAATCTTCGACGTCCCCACGGCCCAGGCGGGCATTTTGCGCCGCCGAGCCTGGGACGAATTTGCCGTGCCGGAGCGGGTGTTGGACCGCAACGCCGCGCTCTTTGGCGAACGCATCCAGCCGGAGGAGGCGGTGCGCCGCATCCTGGCCGATGTGCGGGATCGGGGCGACGCGGCCCTGGCCCACTGGTCCGAAATTCTGGACGGCGTGCAGCCCTTGCGCCTGCAAGTCACCGCCGCCGACATCCAGGCCGCCTACGCCCAGGTTGACCCGGCGGTGATCGACGCCATGCGCCTGGCCAGGGATCGGGTGGCCGCCTTCCACCGCCGCCAACCGGCCATGAGCTGGATCCACAACGACCACGAGGGCACCTTGGGCCAACTGGTGCGGCCCATTGGCCGGGTGGGCGTCTATGTCCCCGGCGGCTCGGCCCCCCTGCCCAGCACGTTGATCATGACCGCGGTCCCGGCCAAGGTGGCCGGCGTGCCCTTCATTTCGATCATCTCCCCGCCCCAGCAGGACACAGGTCTGCCCCATCCCACCATTCTGGTCGCCGCGGACATCGTGGGCGTGGACGCGGTCTATGTGGCCGGGGGCGCGCAAGCCATCGCCGCCCTGGCCTACGGTACCGCCTCCATCCCCGCCGTGGACAAGATCTGCGGCCCCGGCGGGCTCTACACCGTCCTGGCCAAGCGCCAAGTCTACGGCATGGTGGGCATCGACGGTCTGCCCGGCCCCACGGAAACCCTGGTGATCGCCGACGACTCCGCGGACCCAGAGCTTGCCGCCGCCGACCTCTTGGCTCAGGCTGAACACGACCTTCTCGCCAGTGCGATCCTGCTCACGCCGAGCGGAATTTTGGCCGAAAAGGTCCAGGCGGCTGTGG
Organism: uncultured Caldilineaceae bacterium; assembly: GCA_964551895.1. Classification (GTDB taxonomy): domain Bacteria; phylum Chloroflexota; class Anaerolineae; order Caldilineales; family Caldilineaceae; genus JAGNDO01. The sequence continues at coordinate 8,506 of CAZKEX010000145.1, forward strand.
GGCGCCAGTTGGAAGAACTGGACCGGGCAGAGACCGTGGCGACCTCTTTGGCCAACGCCGGGGGCATTGTGATCACCGAATCCCTGCCCCAGGCCATCGAGTTGGCCAACGCCTACGGGCCGGAGCATCTCTGTCTGTTGGTGGACGACCCGTGGCAATATGTGGGTGCAATCCAAAACGCCGGGGGCGTCTTCCTGGGCGAGCGCAGCTTCGAGGTGCTGGGCGACTATGTGGCCGGTCCCAGCCACGTCATGCCCACCGGCGGCACCGCCCGCTTCGCCAGCCCGGTCAACGTCAGCGACTTTGTCAAGATCATCAGCCTCATCGGCCTCAACGAAACCGCCCTCCAAGCCATCGGCCCCGCCGCCCACACCCTGGCCCAGGCCGAAGGGTTGACGGCCCACGCGGCCGCGGTGGCGCGTAGATTGAAGGGTAGCGATTGAGAGATTGGGAGATTGAGAGATTTTTGTGGGCACCCACAACCAATCTCCTAATCTCCCAATCCCCCAATCTCTCAATCTCCCCTCAACCAATCCAAAATCACCAATCCAAAATCAAAAATCATGCACCCACAAACGCTCCTCAACCCCACCATCGCCCATTTGGAAGAGTACACGCCCATCCAGCCCTTCGAGGTGTTGAGCGCCCGGCTGGGCATCCCCGCGTCCGAGATCGTGAAGCTGGACGCCAACGAGAACCCGTATGGCCCCCTCCCCGGGGTGCGGGAGGCGTTGGCCGACTATCCGTACTATCACATCTACCCGGACCCCCAGCAGAGCGAGCTGCGGGACGCCCTCAGCGACTTCGTGGGTGTGCCCGCGGCCCACATCCTCCCCGGCCACGGCGCGGACGAACTGCTCGACTACCTGGGCCGCCTCTTCCTGGCCCCGGACGACGCCATCGTCAACACCCCGCCCACCTTTGGCATGTACAGCTTCGACGCCAAGCTCCAGGGCGCCCAGGTCATCGATGTGCCCCGGCGGGACGATTATTCGGTGGATGTCGCAGCCATCGAATCCAAAATCCAAAATCACCAATCCAAAATCAAACTGTTATTCCTGACGTCGCCGAATAATCCGTCGGGGAATTTGTTGTCCGATGACGACCTGCGCCGATTGCTGGCATTGCCCGTGATGGTGGTGCTGGACGAGGCCTACATCGAGTTTGCCGACGCGCCCAGCCGGGCGGATTGGGTACTGACTCACGACAACTTGGTCGTCCTGCGCACCTTCAGCAAGGCCGCCGGTATCGCCGGCCTGCGCCTGGGCTACGGCATCTTCCCCCTGTGGCTGCTGGAGAAGCTGTGGACCTTCAAGCAGCCCTACAACGTCAACGTGGCCGCGTCCGTGGCCGGGCTGGCCAGCCTGCGCCACGTAGATCAGATCTACGCCGTGGTGGAGAAGCTCAAAAGCGAGCGAGACCGCCTCTTCGCCGCCTTGCAGGCCGTCCCCTACCTGCGTCCGGTCCCATCCCAGGCCAACTTCATCCTCTGCCGGGTGGAGGGCCGCCGGGCCAGGGACCTCAAGCTGGCCCTGGAGGCCCGGGGCATCCTCGTCCGCCACTACGACAAACCGGGGCTGGA
>CAZKEX010000146.1:0-10014 GCA_964551895.1 uncultured Caldilineaceae bacterium
GAGGAAGATCATGGGACCGACCCGCCCGGTCACGGACCGGGCTCGAGCAGGGATCTGTGCCGGGCTGTACTAGGGTCTGGGCACAAAGGCCAAAATGGTGGAGGGATGCTTGTCCGTCACCAACAAAAAGCCCAGATCGTCCAACAGAACCAGCCCCTCCCAGTTGCGGGCGACAATGCCGCCGATCAGGGCCAGTTGCACCGGGGGCACATCGGCCAGGGTGATGCCCTCTGGGCTGTAGCGCATGGGGAGCAGCCGCTCCACCACCGCGGTCTGGCTGTGGGATGGACCCTGTCCCCAGCGGGCCGCAATGGGATCCGGGATGGGCAGCAGTTTCTGGTCGCCGGGCCAGAAGTAGTTGATGGCCCAGAAGATGCCGTCGTCGTCGATCAGGGAGGCGTCGTTGATGCGATATTCCACATTGGGGAAGGGGATCGAGGGCTGCTCGCTCAGGTCCAGCCCGAAGACATGGGCCACAGGGTTGGGGTTGACGTTGACCCCATTGGCCTCGTAGATGGTGATCACCCGATCGTCCACCACCAGAATGGTCTCGTCGGTCATGTTGGCCAGATCTGCCTGGGGCTGGATGGGGACCAGGTTGGTCGTGTCCACCCGGATCTCGCTCATGTCCGGGGCGATCTCCCCGGCCAGGAGGTAGCCGCGCATGGTGTCGGGCCGAGATTCCACGGTGAAGAAGAGCTGGTCGCCCAAGAAATCGATCCCCTCCAGCCCTTCATAGCCAAAGATGGTGGTGGGCAGCTCTTCGCCCCGAAAGGGGATGGGGGAGGGGACCAGGGGGCCGGGGATCTCGTTGTAGAGATAGGCCAGGATGTCAGCCTTGGTCAGCCAATAGAGATTGTTGTCAAAGCGGTCCGGATATTGGGGCATCAGGATCAAGTAGTCCCCATACCAGGCCATGCTGGAGATCTCCGCCTCTGGCTCGGCCATGGGACCATCTAAAAAGATCTGGCGGATGGGCTGTTCGGCGGAGGGATCGGCATGTTGGCCCGATTCCGGCGCGGCGGATGGGGGTTGGGCGAGAGATTGGGGCTGTGGGTCAATTTGGGGTGAAGCAGGCAGTTCGGTGAGGGTGGGGGTGGGGGCGGGCGCGACGGGCGAAGACAGAGTGGGCAATGCGGCGGCTGTCGCGCACCCCGTCAACAGAAGCAGGGCAAGCACCCCTGTTCCCCACAGTCGACGAGAACGCATGATCGTTTTGTTTGCCATAATTATTGAGTTTTCTCCGTGGATCACAGTATTACAAATTACTCATTACTCGTTACTCATTCCCAACGAACGAGAAACGAGTAATGAGTAATTTGTTTACTCTGGCAGTTCGGGCAGGGGATAGGCGGCGATGGAGGCGGTGCGGGGGAAGTTGCCATCTGTATAAGTGATCAGCCAGGCGGGCAGCCAGGCCAGGGCGGCCATGTGGATGTCCACATCCGTGCGCCGGGGCTTGATCTGGTCGGTTTCCAGGTTGTCCAGCAGGTCGGCCCACTTGCGGGTGATGTCGTCCGTGGCGTCCTTGAACTGGGCTTCCAGGTCGGCGACCTCCTCTTTCAAGTCGAGGATGGTATCCTGGCTCTCTTCGATGTCCAACTTGGCTTTGGTGGTCATGCGTCGCTTGGTGGCCGCCTTGCTCAGGCTGGTGGTGCTGCGTCGGCCCATAAAGAAGCCGAGGACGCTTTCGCCGATGCCGATGGCCTCTTCCCGCTTGCGGGCGTCATAGGTGGCCTGGTCCGAGGCCAGATCCCGCTCTTCCCGTTTGAGCCTGTCCTGGATGCGCTCGATCTCCCGATCGGACTTGACCTTGAGGGCGTCCACTTCGGCGTCCCGTCTTTCCCGGGCCGCCTGTTGCAGGCGGATCTTGAAGTCCCGTTCTCGCTCGTCCGGGCGCTGGAAGACGTCCAGGTCCGGGTGGACTTTGATGGTGAGGCTGCTGTTATAGTAGAGCCAGTCGGAGAGATCCTTGGCGATGGTCTTGAGTTCACGGGCGCTGTTGGCCCCTTCGGGCGTGGGGGCGAAGAAGGGGCCTTGGTCCGGGCCGACCCGCTCCGGGCCGCTGGTCAGGTCGCCCAGGCGGATGGGCAGGCGCTCGGCCCGGTCCCACTCCGCGCCCCGGATGCTGTCCGGCGCGGGGACGAGGAGGATGCGGTCGCTCTTTTCGTCGATGGATCGGCGGCGGTCCACATAGCGCACAGTGGCCGCGCCCAGGATGGCCGGTTCGTAGACCAGTTGCACGCCGGAGACGTCCAGGTTGCGCCCGGTTTCTGTGGCAAGCTGGCGCACCGCGGCCTGCTCGCCCATCTCCACGGGCAGATAGACGCTGGGGATGGAGGGGTCCAGGGCCGGGGCCAGGGGCGAGAAGCCGGATGGGGCGGCTGGCGTCGGCGGCGCAGAAGGGGCCGGAGACGAAACTTGGTCCGCTGGCCCACCCGATCTGACGGGGGCAGGGGCGATCACGGTCCGAGTAGGTGAAGGCGGGGCGGGAAGGGCTGCCGCTTTTCGATCCGCCATCAACTGGCGCACCTGGGGCCGGGTGAGGGGGCCGCGCAGATAGCTCATGGCCCAGCGGGTGTTGAAGACGATGGGTCGGGGCTCGTTGATGTTGTGGAGCAGGAAGACCCGGCTGCCCAACTGGCTGATCAGGGTGTCGTAGTCCACATCCGTGCTGCCCCCGGCCTCGGCGATGGCCCCCTTCAGCCCTTCCAGCACCCGAGCCTTGTCCCGCTCGGCCTGGAGCTTGCCGATAAACCAGGTGCCGGCGTTGGTGAGGCCCTTGTAGTCGATGTCAACCGGGTTTTGGGTGACCAGGATCACCCCCACCCCAAAGGCACGGGCCTGTTTGAGCAGGGTGAGCAGGGGCTTTTTGGAGGGCGGGTTGGCCACCGGGGGGAAGAAGCCGAAGACCTCGTCAAAGTAGATCAGCGCCCGCAGACTGGTGGTGCCGGACTGTCCCCGCACCCAGGTGAGCAGGTTTTCCAGCAGCAGGGTGACAAAGAACATGCGCTCGTTGTCGCTGAGGTGGGCGATGTAGAAGATGGCGTGGCGGGGCTTGCCCTGGGCGGTGAAGTAGATCTTGTCGATGTCCAGGGCGTCGCCTTCCAGCCAACTTTGGAAGCTGGGGGAGGCGACCAAATTGTTGAAGGACATCGCCAGCTCGAAGCGGTCTTTCTGGGGGAAGAAGGTGTCCACATCAAAGACCCCCAACTTGCGCACGGGCGGATTCTGGATGGCCATGATCAGCCCGGCCAAGTCCATGTCCTGGCCCTGCCGCCAGAAATGCTCGAAGATGTTGGCGAGCAGGATGGATTCCCGGCTGCGCACAGGGTCGGCGTCCACCCCGATCAGGCCGAGGAGGGCGGAGACCGTGCCGGAGATACGGTCCCGGATCAGCTCGGCGTTGTCGTCAAAGTTGAGCTTGGGGGCGGCCAGACTGCTGAGGATGCTGATGGGCATGCCGGCGTCCGAGCCGGGGGTGTAGATGGTGTAGTCCGTGGTGGCGTTGAGGGTGCGGATACGCTCGCCGGTGATACCCCAATCGCCCAGGCCGTTGCGCCACATCTCCGCGGTGGAGACGGCGAACTCGTCGATGGTCTTGCCCTTGCGCCGGGCGTCGTCCGGGTTGATCCAGGGCCGGAAGTCATCGGGCTGCATCTCTGGGAACTGGAGCAGCAGGTTGGTGATGTCCCCCTTGGGGTCCAAAAGGATGGCAGGCACCTTGTCCAGGGCCGCCTCTTCCAGCAGACCGATACACAGCCCGGTCTTGCCCGAGCCGGTCATGCCCACGCAGACGGCGTGGGTGGTCAGGTCCCGGGCATCGTAGTTGACCGCGTTCTCCGACAGGGTGCGGCTGGGAAGGTCGTACTCCGCGCCCAGGTAGAAGGAACCGAGTTTTTCAGGAGGTAGTTGCATGGGTCATAGCTCCGTGGGTGGGCGAAAGCAAATGGCAAATGGCGAATGGCGGGGGTTGACCGGCCTTGTCTGTCTTCGGATTTGCTGCGCCCGGTTGACTTTTGGTAAAGAGTTCAATAAAATGTACGAGACGATGTACATCAAGATAGACAGAAGTTTGTGCTTTATGTCCAATTTCAGAGTGAGGCAACCATGACAATTGCATCCGTCAGCGAAACTCGACAACAGTTAAGCCAATTCTTGCGCGTGATCAAGGCAGGCGGCGAAGAGGTGGTAATTCAAAACCGAGGCGAGACTGAGGGCGTCCTCATTTCTTATGAGGATTATGCCGTCTTGCAGGCCGCCCGTCTTCGGGATCGGCGCCAAGCCGCCGTGGACAACCTACGCCGGCTGGCCGAAGAGAATGCCATCTATAACGCAGATCTCTCCGAGGCGGAGGTGGAAGCCTTGGCCGACGAGGTGACTCGCACGGCCATCGATAATTTGGTTAAAAAAGGCGCCATCCGCTTCCAGGACTGATCCATGCGCGTGCTTGCAGACACCAACATCTTCGTTTCGTATCTGCTCAATCCCGATCGGGATGGATCTGTGCAAGCTCTGATCCAGGCCGTTACAGATGAACAGATCACCCTTTTGTTGCCTCAAGACCTGACGGACGAGATCACCGTTACGGTGACATCGAAACCTTATCTAGTCCAACACATCACCCAAAAAGCGCTGAATGCCCTACTGGAAACCCTGGCCTTACTCGGCGAAGAGATCCCTCGGATCACGTCACCACTGCCCCAATTATCCCGTGACCAAAAGGATGACTATCTTATCGCCTATGCCGTCGTAGGCGGAGCCGATTTTCTCGTCACCGGGGACAAAGATCTGCTGGTGCTGGGACATGTGGGCGATCTGTCCATCATCACGGCACAGGATTTTGTCACCACCCACCTCTAATTCGCCCCTCGCAGTTTACACCAACAACCGCTCAATCGCGCTGTCATTCACCTGTCGCCTATTTTGAATTTGTCGGCGTTTGCCCAGCATTTTGGGGATGCCCAGGAGGCCGTCCAACTGTCCGCGCAGGCGGGCTTGGGCGGCTTCGCCCTGGATGTTGGCGATGGCATCGGCGGCGATCTTGACCTGGGCGGCGATGATGGCGGGCAGATGTTTGATCAGCAGACCGCCGGGCATGTTTTTGACGATGTTCCAGATGGTGTTGCGGCCCACATAATAGCTGGCCAGGGTGTCTCCGCCGCTGCCGCCGATCTTGTGATAGACCACGGCGTCGGGCGCATAGACGACCTCGTGGCCTTGCAGTCTGGCCCGGAAGGCGTAGTCCACATCCTCCACATACATCCAGAAGTCCGGGTCAAAGCCGCCCAGGGATTGCCACACATCTCGGCGATAGGCGGAGCCGCCGCCGCAGCCGCTGAAGACCGTGGTCAGGGCGTCAAACTGGCCGGTGTCGGCCTCCCAGACGCCCCGGTTGCGGGGGATGCCGTCCGCGCCCAGCATGTCCCCGGCGGTGTGCAGGGTGTCCCGCTGGTCGAAGAGACGCATCTTGCTGGCCACGATGGCCGCGTCCGGGTGGGCGCAGATGGTCACGGCCAGCTTCTCCAGCCAGGCCGGGTCCGGCTCGGTGTCGTTGTTGAGCAGGGCCAGGATGCGCCCGGTGGCGGCGTCCGCGGCCGCGTTGACGTTGGCCACAAAGCCCAGGGGCCGCCGGTTGACCAGCACCCGCACGTCCGGGTAGGTCGCCTCCACAAACTCAACCGAACCATCTGTGCTGCCATCGTCGGCCAGGATCACCTCATAATCCGTGAAGGTCTGGCTGGCCAGGGCGGCGAAGAGGCCGGGCAGGTGCCGCTTGCCGTTGAGATTGGGTACAATCACCGAGAGGAAGGGGGGCAGCTCAGCTTGCAGGGTCGGGTAGGTCTTGACCGGGCGGGCCGCGAACTCATCTGTGGCGGGTTTGAACGCGTCCAGGTTCAGGGCGATGGCGTGGCGCATGACCAGCCGGTTGTCCGAGCGCAGTTCGATGTAGGCCTCGTCGTCGATGGCCTCGTCCACGGAGCGGATGCGGTTCTTGGCGTTGCCGGGCATGCCGTTGTGGGCGCCCAGGGTGGCTTTTGTTTGTTTTTTGGTTTCTTTTTCAGTCATGTATAAGTTTTCCAATTCCACTAATTTTCAAAAAAGATGATCCACGAATCTTCACGAATCTGCACGAATCGTTTTTTACGAATTCAAAGATTCGTGTCGATTCGTGATGATTCGTGGATCGTTTTAGAAGCGTCTTCGCACTACACCGGTTCAAGGATCGGAACATCCTTTGTGTAAAAGGTGACACCCACGCGCTGAATATGATCGCGTACGTCAGGGTCGCTGATATGGCGGAAGATGGACAGATCCATCATATATGGGTGGAGAAGGTCGTCGATCTCCTCCATGATTCGATAGAGTACGGTCAGGGTCAAATCGCTTCCCCCAACCAGGGTCAGATCGATATCCGACCCGCGTTTGAAGGTGCCTTTGGCTCGGGAACCGTACAGAATCGCCTGATCCACTTCGGGATGGGCGGCGAGGACGGCGCAGATCTCGTTTATGGTCTTTTCGGTCAAGCCAAAGCGTAGGGTCATTGGTCGTCGTCCGTCGGCACTGATTGGTCCTCGTCTTTCGACATTGATAAAGCCTCGTGCAGCATCACGAACTGGGGAAAGTATTTTTCAACAATAGCCGTCGCTATCTCCTCGGCCAACTCCTCGTTGTACGAATGGCTGGTCAGAATGCGACTCTGGATCATGGCCATCCATATCTCGCCATCCTCGACTAGACCCCGTTGGAAAGCCAGCCGAAATGCATCACGACTACCGCGGATAGCTGTCTCGCCCTGGGCTTCAAAGTAATCCTTGATGGTGTTCCAGGCTAACTCAAATGTATATTCAAAGGCTTGGATCAGCCCCTGCTCTTCGAACTCGTTTAGCTCGCCCTTTTCGATGAACTTGGTCAGTTGGCTGAGCGCTTTGTCGAAATTAGTGAATCGTTGGAGCCAACGGATGTCCTGGTTGCTCATTGTTATCTCCCTTCCGCTTACGCCGCCGGACACCTGACTGTTGGCAGCAGATCGGCCGTCAACGGTGAAATCATCGAAAGTGGGACAACGGCCACACCGATAGATTCGCCAAGGGCGTTGAATATCTCCAAAACAGCGCCCTCGTCCGACGTTTGTGGATGCGTCACGGTATCAACCAACACCGCCACATCCCCAGCTTTTAGATGCTCGGATTCAACATCTTCGGTCAGCATGACTTCTTGAAACAGTTCAGGTTTCATTTCTTCTGAAACCGCTCCCCCTCCACGGCCACATACTCCGCCAACGCCTCCCGCCACGGGCGCAGTTTGAGGCCCAGGGCCGCGCCGGCCTGGTTGATCAGCACGGCGTGGGGGGGCGGAGACGCTGGGCGATCCCACTCGGCCAGGCTGACCGGGGTCATGGGGACGTCGCCCCGACCGGTGAGCGCCATGACGGCTTGGGCCAGGTCGAAACGGCTGCAATGGCCGTCGTTGACCAGGTGATAGCTGCCGTAGCGCTTGGTGCGGATCAGCTTGGCCACGGCCACGGCCACGTCCGGGGCGTAGGTGGGGTTGCCGTATTCGTCCGCGGTGACCTTGAGGGCGCCAAACTTGTCCGCGGCCTGGACGATCTTGATGGGGAAATTCATCCCCCCTGGCCCGAAGAGCCAGGCGATGCGCACGATGTAGACCCGGTCCATGATCTGGCGGATGGCGGTCTCCGCGGCCTGTTTGCTGCGGGCGTAGACGGTCTTGGCCCCCTGTCCGTCATATTCCCGATAGAAACGGCCCGCTTCGCCGGGGAAGACCTCGTTGGTGCTGATCTGGAGCAGATCCGCGGCGCAGCGGGCGCAGCCTTGGGCCAGGTGCAGGGGGCCAAGGGTATTGGCGGCAAAGGCCATGTCCGGGTTGGCCTCGGCGCCGTCCACGTTGGTCCAGGCCGCCACGTTGATCACCACGTCCGGGGCCAGGGCCACCACTTGATCCACCGTGGCCGGGTCGCTGATGTCGTAGTCGGGCACATCCCAGCCGGTGACGTGGTGATCGGTGAGGGCGGCTTGCATGGCCCGGCCAAGTTGGCCCAGGTGGCCGGTGAGCAGAATTTTCATGGCGGATCCAAATGGTTGATGGTTGATGGTTGATGGTTGATGGTTAATGGTTAATTTTGATGCGTTGCGCCGGATCGTCCAAGAGCGGCGAAACCAAAGGGACAAAGCGCACGCCGGACAGGGCTTGGGCGTGGGGGGAGCCGTCCTGTTTGCGCACCAACCACAGAATCTGGGCATCGTGCCGAGGGCCGATGGGGATGACCATGCGTCCGCCTTCGGCCAGTTGGTTGAACAGGGGAGCGGGCAGGGCAATGGGTGCGGCGGTGACGATGATGGCATCAAAGGGGGCCATTTCCGGCCAGCCCCCCACCCCATCCCCCACGCGAAGATGGGGCGCGTAGCCCAGGGATTCCAACACACTTTCCGCCTTTTTTGCCAAAGCAGGAAAGCGCTCGACGGAAAAGACTGTCTCGCCAAGCGGACCTGTGGGCGTTTTGGCCAACTCGCACAGCAGGGCTGTCTGATAGCCGGAGCCGGTGCCGATCTCCAACACCCGCTGGCCGGGGAGCAGATCCAGGGTCTGGGTCATCATCGCCACCACATAGGGCTGGCTGATGGTCTGCTCCTGGCCGATGGGCAAGGGCATGTCCGCTCTGGCCCAGGGGTGCAGATGGGCGGGCACAAAGGCCGCCCGATCCACCCGGCCCACAGCATCCAGAACCCGCTGATCGGTGATCTCGGGCCACGGGGGTGGCCAGGGTATATTGGGCGGCGCTTTCGGCTTCCTCACGGGATGGTCCCTGCTGCAAACCGCAAAGAGCGCAGAGGTTTTGTTCTCTGCTTTTGGCTCTTTGATTCTTTGGCTCTTCTCTGCGCCCTCGGCACAACCTTGGCATTCTCTGCGGTAAAAAGGCTTTTCAATTACCGCCCGATTGTATCATGGTCTGGGCAATCCTCGAAAGGTCAGGGGGAGTCGTCGAGCAGGGCTTGGACCAGGCCGGGCAGGCGATGGTGGGGCGCGGAGAGATCGATGTAGCCCACGTGGCCGCCGTGGGGGTGGATGTGGGTGCGCAGCATGGGGTTTTTGGGGAAGGCGCGGAAGTCGTCCACGGGGATGATGGGGTCATCCGCGGCGGTGAGGACCGTGGTGGGGACAGTGAGATTTCGCAGCGATTCCGGCCCCACGGCGTAGGCGTTGAAGTAGCTTTCGGCGTCGGCATAGTCGGCGAGCCCCTGGGTGCGGATCAGCCATTCGGTCATGTCCCAGAGCAGGGGGATTTTTTCCAAGGGGGAGAAGTCGTAGAGTTCCGGGAAGAGGCGCTGTTTGGTGCGCAAGGTGTTGAGCCAGCGGCGGCGGAAGTAGGTGCGATAGAAGGGCTTGCGATCCAAAATGCGGCTGGTGCGGGCCGGGTCCAAGGCCGGGTTGATGGCGATGATCTGGCGCAGGTTGGGGATGGGGCGGCGGGCCTGGTTCACGGCCAGGCGCAGGGCGAAGTTGCCGCCCAGGGATGCGCCCACGATGAAAAATGGCCGATCTGCGGCCATCTCCGCCACCCGGCCGGCGGCCACGGCCACTTCGTCCAGCAGGGTGGAATAGAAGATGCCCCGGTTCAGCCCGGCGGACGGTCCGTGATCCCGCAGGTTGAGCCGAAAGACATCGTAGCCGGCGGCCAACAGCCTCTTGGCCAACATCAGATTGTAGACCGAGTGGCTGCACCCTTCCCAGCCGTGGAGGGTGAGGACCAATCCCCGACTGGGTTGCCCCTGTTGGGTGGCCGCCCCGGCGTTGAAGAAGCCCAAGAGCCGCACGGCCCCATCTTGGGCAAAGCCGGTGTGGTCCGGCCCGGCGTCGATCACCAGCGCCGCCTCCGTCGCCAGCAGGGCCGAGGCCTCATCTTTCAGATAGGACGACAGGACTGTCTGCACCGTCGCCCCCCGCACCAGCGGGTGAGGATTAAAGGGTAGCATCGTGTTGCCTTTCAAAAAG
>CAZKEX010000147.1:0-9979 GCA_964551895.1 uncultured Caldilineaceae bacterium
AGTTGTCACTTCCCCGCCCTGCACAACCGCTCTCTTTTGCCTAGATTTGGCCCCAATTCTACACGCCGAGCCACCCCCAGCAGGCCATGATCACCGCTCCTGCATCAACAGGGGAAAGAAGATCCGCTCCCGGGGTCGGGCGTGACCCAAGGGCAGTTGGATCTGCGAACCGTCCGCCTCCAGGATGACCAGCACGTAGGCCGGGTTCTCCACGGTGGCCAGCCGATCCACATGGCGATAGTCGCCGCCCAAAGGCTGACCGGCGTGCTGGGCGGGCAAGATGGCCGGCGTCAACCAGATGGGTTCTCCGCCGTCCCCCCGGCGCAGCAGACGGAAGCCAGAAATATTGCTCTCGTCCTGGGTGCGCCAGAAGAGATGAGCCATCTCCCCATCCACCCGCACACCCGCATCCATCACGGCCACACCTGTGGGGTTGATGATCGTGACCTGGCCGGTCACAACGCGCTGGCCGGCCACCGTCACCGGAGCCAGAGGGCCATAGCCGCCGTCCGCGTCGATGTGGGGGCTGGCCAGGGTGATGGTATAGGGCGACACCTCGCCGGGCAGCACACCCGTATCCTGGATGGCCCGGAAGGTGAGGGTGATCTCCTGGCCCTGGCTTGGCCCAATGGCGCCCAGGGCCGCGGCGGCCAGCTCCGGCGCCACCAAAACATCCGCCCAGGCCAAGGAGCCGTCATCCGTCGGATCGTCCGGGGGCAGGGAGGCATCTTGGAAGGCGAGGAAGGCCGGGTCATACTCTACCGTGACGGGCAGATCCCTCAACCAGGTGCGGCCACCGTTGCTGATCGCCAGACCCATGCTGAAAAGACCGCCAAAGCGCACCGGAGATCCGCCGTGGATCTCCTGTGTCGAGGTATAAGCCGTCTCGACCGTAAAGCCAAAGTCCACGGTCAAGGCCGGCTGGCCCCCACTCACCGAGACGGAGGTGCCGTTTGTGTCAGGGTCGCCGTCGGAATCCTGGCTGCCGTCGCCCACATACCGGGGGCTGGCTGTCCAGCCTTCCAGCACGCCGCCCGGGGCAAAGGCCCCGGCCCCCACGGTGATGGTGTAGCTGCCCCCAGGTCGGGCGGGGAAGAGATATACGCCCTCGCTGTCCGTGGACGTGGTGGCCAGGGGGGTCCCACTGCTATCCAGCAGATCCATCATGACCAGGGGAATGCCCGGCTCGCCAGGGTCCTGGCGGCCATCCCCGTTGATGTCCCACCACACCCGGCTGCCCAGATCCGACCCCAAGGCCGAGGCCAGGGAGGTAAAGACCGTGTTGCTGGCCGGGGCCAAAAGATGGCCGCCGCTCCCGTAAATGAAGGCCATGTTGGTGACCCCATCGGGCACGCCCACCGAGCCGGACGGAGATTCCAGGGCCGTCTGAAAGGTGAGGGGCGGATGCACGATCACGCTGTTGGAGAGGGCCACGGGCCACGGTTGACCGTCACCCGTGGCCCCAGCGCCAAAGCGCACCTGGCCGATCTGGTCTGTGGTGGAGGCCACCCGATAGAGCCAGGTCACGGTGATCCCCTGGCTGTCCACGGTCTGGCTGGCCGGGGTGGGGCCGCTGACATAGGCGATGTCCACCCCGGCGCTGGGGGTGATGGTCAGGGTCGGGGTGAGGGTGGCCACGGGCGGGGTGGCAGAGACAAAGTGGGTGACGGTGATCAGGCCGCCCGTGCTGACCAGGGTGGGCCAGGCGTTGGCCGCGCTGTGGCCCAGGCCGCTGGTCGCCGATTGCGGGGCCAAGCTGCTGCCCAGTTGCCATGTCACCACGCCGCCATCCTCCGTGCCCCCGGCGTTGGCGCTGTCCGGCACATAGACCATCCCCACGGGGATACGGTCGCTGATCACCACGCCGGCGAGCAGTTCGCCGCCCAGATAGGCGGTGGTCAGGGTATAGGTCACCCTGTTTCCGGCCTGGGTGTCCAGGGGGCTGGCGGCCAACAGCAGCAGGGTGCCGGCCAGGGGGACGCTTTGCTGCAAGGTTTCGCTCCCTGCCGGGTTGGCCACGGTCACGCTGGACTCCAGACGGTAAAGACCTGGGCCCGGACTTTCCACCACCACATTGAAGCTGACCTTGTGGCTGTCCAGGGGCGGCACGGGCTGAACGGCCAGACCTCCGCTGTCGTTGAGGGGAAAGGCATCTTCCGGGGCCACACTGTCCTTGACAGGCACACCGTTGATCTGGGTGCTGCCCGGCACATAGGTGGCGCCAGGGGGCAAGAGGGCGCTCACCGTCACATCGTTCAGGGCATCCGGGCTGTCGTTGGCCACGACGACCACATAGCGGATGGTATCCCCAGGGTCAACCAGCCCATTGCCGTTCAGATCCGAGACCAACTCCACGGCCAGATCGGTGACAGGGGCCGCCACGGCCACATTGGCCACGGCGCTGACCGCCCCGCCGGCATCCGCCAGCCCATAGCCGTACAGACTGTCCCAGCCAGGGTCGCCCAGGTCTGTGACCTGGGTCTGCAAAATGGTTTTGACCTGGTCCCAGGTCAGGTTGGGGTCGCGGCTGAGCATGAGGGCGACCACCCCGGCCACATGGGGGGCGGCCATGGAGGTGCCGCTGTTGAAGTCAAAGACGCCGCCACCGGTCGGGGACCAGGCGGTACTATAGATCAACGCGCCTGGGGCCATGAGATCCACGTTGTCCCCTCTGTTGGAGAGGGTCCAGCGCCCGCCCGTATAGCTGCTGGCTCCCGTGGCGATCACCCTGTCCCAGGCCGCCGGATAGAAGGGGGCCGCGCTGTTGGCGTTGCCGGCCGCGGCAATCACCACCGCGCCCTGGCTGTTGGCATAGTCGATGGCCGTGGCCAGGGCCGTGGAGGCCGTGGAACTGCCCAGGCTCAGGTTGATCACCCTGGCCCCCTGGTCCACGGCCCAGGTCACACCGGCAGCGATGTCGCTCATCCAGCCAGCGTTGGCGCTGTTCAAGACCCGCACGGGTAGAATCTTGACCCGGCCGGCCATCCCGGCAATGCCCAGGCCATTGTCGATCCCGGCGGCCAAAATACCGGCGATATGGGTGCCGTGGCCATTTTGATCCGTGGGATCCGCGTCATCGTCCACAAAGTCATAGCCCGGCAGCAACCGCCCGGCGAACTCTGGATGGCTGAGGTCCACCCCCGTGTCCAGCACGGCCACGATCAGGTCCGCATCCCCCTGGGTCAGATCCCAGGCAGCCGGGGCGTTGATGGCCTGGGGACCGTAGACCACAGCCGGGTTGTTATAGTCGGGATCGTTGGGCACAAAGGCGGCCAGGACATAGACATCGTTTTTGGCATAGCGGGTCCGGCTGTCTGCGCGGGCGGCGGCCAAAAAGGCGTCGATCTGGCTCTCTGTCCCCACCACCGAGGTGTCGCAGGCCAGATGGTTGCGATCATCCATGGCCAGCCCGTGGGCTGAGATCAAGAGATCCAGCCAGGAAAAATCGAGACAGGGGGCATAGAGGCCCACCGTGGCCCGCTCGGCCCCATAGTTGGTGATGAAGCCAAAGTCCACCCCATAGAGGCGTTGGCCTGGAGTCCAGGTCACCGGGCGGGGGCTGTTGACACGGGTTGGCCCATAGTCCGCGGGCAGCGTGGCGGGATCGACGACAAGACAGAAATCGCCTGGGCCAGGGGGCACAAAAAAATAGCGCCCATCCCCATCGGTCACGGTGGAGGCGGCGGGCAGAGGGCCGACGGCGTCACAGCGCCCGGTGTAGAGGGAGATCTTCGCCCCGGCCAGCCCGGCTTCGCCGCTCTCCTGCACGTTGTTGCGGTTCTTGTCATGCCACACCCGGTCCCCCACCCCGGCCGGACCGGCTTGATAGGTGACGACAAGCTGCGGCCAGCGGGTGGGCAGGCCATGCTCCCGGGAGCCAAAAAGATGGGCGCCATTGCCGCCGCCGGTGGTGAGCAAGACCCCCAGGTTGGTGGCGGTCTGCCCGCTCCACTGGGCGACAGCGGCTTTGATGTCCCACGAATACGCGCCCAGCCCGGCCACGGCCACGGTGTCCAAGGGGATCGGGTCAAAGTCACCCCCAGGGGTTGTCCATGTTTCGGTCAGGGTGGATTGGGTCCAATTGCTCTGGCTGGCGGCCCCGGTGCAGCCGCCGGACCCCTCCACCCAGGGGCTTGTCACTTCGTGGGCCGTCACCGACTGGGCAGTCAGCGCCCCGCCTACCTTGGTCAAACGCAGATGCGCGGAGAGGATCTGCGCGCCCTCGGGCAGGCCCGAAAGATCAAAACGCAGCAGAGTACGCCAACTCTCGGCAGGCGCAACCTGGGAGCCGACGGTCAAGGTGTCACAGCCGCCATAGTTTTTGCCCGGCTGGCCGCTGTTGATCCAGGCGTCCCGGATGGCGGTCACGGTCAAGGTTTGGGATGCGGGCGTGTTGGGTTCAGAGATGCGTGGGCGATTGAGCGGGGAAGGGCTTGCCTGGGCCACATCGGTCTGGCCAAGGGCAAGAGGAATGGACAGAAGCAGGGCAAGTAAAAGTAAGAGCAAGGAGGAAAAGACTCTATCGGCTTTCATCTGTGACTCCTGTGGTGAAAGGAATTCAAACCACACCTATCGATTTGACAGGTACAGTGATGGTGCGCTATCCGGGATTTTTCGCCTATTCCGAGGGTGGCTGTCCACTTTCGCCCCTGTTCGGCCGAGAACGGTGAACGGTTATCATCGATTTGTGATGAGGGGCAAAAAGAGAACCCTTTCGGCGGCCACCGGGTCAATGATCCGCTGGCTGATGGTTCCATCGGCATCCACGACCTCCAGTATATAGATCTTCCCCAGGGTGGATAGGGTCGCATCTTCCCATTCATAGAGAACGCCGCCGGGTTGACCGGCGCCCCGGGCGGGAATCATGGTTGTGTTGAGCCTAACAGAGGAACCATCCGCCTCTATGCGCACTAGGTTAAAGCCGACAAGGGTGGCTTCGGTCACAGTGCGCCAGGTGATCAGCACGCCGCTAGCCGTCGGCGTGAGGCGGCTTTCCACCACTGTGGTCGCCGTGGGGTAGATGATGGTCGTCCCGGCCGTGGCGGCTCGATCCGCCAGGGGGATGGCGCTTTCGCCCGCGCCGCCGGGACCGTCTGGGTCCATGTGTACCTGATGGGCCAGCGCCGTGACCGGGGTTTGGAAATCGGCCAATCCCCCTGTGTCCGCCAAAGGGATGAAGGTGATGACCAGGGTGAGGCTGCTGTTGGCCTGGCCGGCAGGGGCCAGATCCCCCACCTGGGCGGTGAGATCGCCCCAATCCAATCGGCCATCGTTCAGACCATCATCGGCCGCCACCGTAGTGCGGGCCAGGCGCAGATAGGCGGTGTCATAGACAACTTGCAGGGGCAGGGTGGTGAGCCAGGTGGTCCCGGTGTTGGTGATGCGCACGGTAAAGCGCACCTCTTCCCCCACCCGCACCGCGCCGGCGGGGCTGACCTGTTGGACAATCGAATAGGTGGAGGACGCGGCCCGATAGCCAAAATCCGCATTCCGATCCTCGAACCCGGCAAAGCCCAGGGTCGGCGCATAGGGCTGGGCACGATTCGACTCGTGTGCGCTGGGGATGCCACTGGGGATGGGGGCGACGATACTGGTCTCGAAATCAACCAGTTGGCGGAAACGATCGCTGACCGCGAGCTTAAAGTTGCCCAAACCCAGACCGGCAAAGAGGTAGCGACCCTGGGCATCGGTCGTGGCCGTGGTCAGGAAGAGACCGTTCTGGTACAAGTCCACCGTCACCCGGGCCGCGGGCAGATCCCCCGCGGCCGGATCATAGATGCCATCGACCACACGATCAAACCAGATCAGATCGCCGATGGCGCCCGGCCCTGGCTGGGGTGGTTGGCCCGCGACCTCATAGGCTCGATAGCCAAAGTCGGCCCGGGTGTTCACCTCACCGGGAAGCAACGTGGCGGCAAAGGGTTGGGCCTGGTTTTGGCCATCCGCGCCGGGCGTTGGCCCCAGGCTGCTGACGGCAAAGTTGCGCAGCCGTCCCAGCTCATCGGTCACCTTGACCAGATAGGCATCCGGCGTCAAACCGGAGAAGCTGACCGTGCCATCGGCATCGCTGATCAAGACCAGCGCGGGGGCGGACTCGTTCCACTGGCCGCTCTTGTCGAATGGATCGGGCATGCCCACGCGTACGCTGACGCCGGGAATGCCCGTCTCTCCGGCATCAAGAATGCCATTGGTGACCAAATCCCCGGTCCCATCGTCCACGGCCAGATCTTGCCAGACCGTGCCGCCCAGGGTCGCGGTGGCGGTTGTGTGGTCTCCGGCAAAGCCAAAGTCAGCGTTCAGCGCCTGCTCTCCGGGCAGAAGATAGCGGGAGAGTTTTGTGGAGGTGGTGGGCAAAAGCGCCACGGGGAAGGCGGCGGGGCCAATCGTGTAGCCGCCGATGGGCACCCGCAACCGATACCGGCCTTGGCCATCGGTGAGGGTGCAGAAGGCGGCTGTGCCATCCAAGGGGGTAGCGCAGATCTTTACCCCGGCAATCACCGGCTCGCCGGGATCGTCCGTGCCGTTGCGGTTGGCATCCAGCCAGACCAGATCCCCCACCACGGCCTCGCCGACATCCGTCGCCGTCACATAGCCGAAGTTGATCCCATCCACAACCGTCCCCCCATTTTGCGCCACGGGGATCAGGGAGGTGGGGTCGCTCTGGCCGCTGGTCAGATAGTTTTGATCCCCCAGGGCGTTGTTCATATCCCGCACGTCAACAAAATAGCCCCCAAGGGCTGGCAGAGCGAAGTCATAGCGCCCGGCCCAATCTGTGGTACTCATGGTCACAAAGGTATCGCTGCCCAGGGCCGGGGCTGGCTCGAAACGGCCATCGCCGTCATCCAGCCACAGATCCAGGGTCACCCTGCCCAGCCCCGGTTCGCCGCTGTCTCGGATGCCATCCCCGTCCGCGTCGTACCAGAGCCAGCCGCCCAGATTGCCAGCTTGGGTCGTATCCGAATTCACCTGGGTCTGGGGCGTCCTGCCATCCACGTCGTCGGACAGCACAGATGGCAGGAGTGGCGATAAAAAAAACAACGCCAGCCCCAGCAGGGTTGCCGATCCAACCATGATCAAGTTGACAATATGTTGGGCCGGACGGCGAAGAAAAGAAAGGCGAAACATGAACGATCCTCTAACCCAAAGGGAGTAATTTACGCTCTCACCTTCCACTTCTCGCAAAGCAGCCGGTGCGTTGAAACAAGATCGCCCCAGGAGCAGCTCCCGAGGCGACCTTCTTGCTCATGTAAGTTGCGATGACGTGGTGGTGTTATGGCTGAGCATCCTGCATATCGGGATTCATGCTCTGGCCGGGTTGTGGACCTGGCCAGAGCATGGATCTTCGACACTTTTGCCTGGGCTATCTAGCGCACGATCAACGGCAGGAAGATGACACTGCCAGAGCGTACACCGCCCAATTCCAATCGTTCCAGCGCACCGGACAGATGGATGATCTCCAAGCTGTAGGTATACGCCATGCCCTCTTCCGCCGAGGTATCCACCCACCGATAGGTGGCGCCCTCGGCCTGGCCAGGGCGCTGGGCCGGGATCGAGAGCGGGTTGAGGGTGACGATCACGCCGTTGCTGTCCGTGCGCAGCAGGTTGAAGCCCGCCACGTCCGACTCGGAGACCGTCTGCCACATCACTTCCACCTCTGTACCCACCCAGGCGGCTTGGCTGCTCGCCAGCATGGCCGCGGTCGGGTTGATGATGATCACCGCGTCCTGATCCGACTGGGGCGGCAGGGGGGTTGGGTTGGTGGGGGCCGGGCCGTTGCCATCCGGGTCGGTGATGACCCCGGAGACGCTGGCCGTGTTGATGGTCTGGTCGTTGGGCAGTTCTCCGGTATCCTTCACTGCCAGGAAGTTGACGATCACTTCCACGCTCTCCCCGGGCAGCAGAGGCCCACGGTTGCTCAACAGGTCCGTCCAGTTGATGACCCCATCATTGTCGTTGTCCACCGAGGCGGGCACGCCCGACACATACTTGATGTACTCGGTGTCGTAGGTGTCTGCCAAAGGCAAGGTCATGAGCTGGGTGGCCCCGGTGTTGGTGATGCGGATCGAGAACTGAATCCCTTCCTGGGGTCGCACGGGGCTGGGGGAGATCAGCACCTTGGTCACCATGAAGCGGGAGTCCGGCAAGAGATAGCCAAAGTCCGCAGTCAGGTTGGTGTCCCCGGTTCCGGCGGCGTTGAAGTTCTGGATACAGTAGGGGTTCGCCTGGCTGTTCTCATTGTTCCCCGGCGTCGGGCCGGTGGACTTGGTTGCCCCCACCAGCACAGAGTTGGGATCCGTCACCTCTACCAGATAGTTGCCCGGTCGCAATCCGTTCGGGTACTCGAACAGATAGTTTGTGTTGCCGATGGCCAGAGTGTTGTCCGTGGTGCGGCTGCCCACGAAGACATCCGTGGTCGAGTTGAGGGTGCAGTTGCTGTCGGCGTCGTACCACAGCTTCACCACCACGCTGCCGATGGCGGTCTCGCCCGAGTCGAAGACCCCGTTGTTGTTGGCATCGGACCAGACCGTGTTACCGATCTGGGCTGCGTTCTGGCCGCCGCCTGGCTCGGTCTTGTAGCCGAAGTCGGCGGTCAGGTTCACCCCACCCTCGGCCAGGCCGACGGTGTAGGGCTGCTGTTGATTGTTGTTGTCACTGCCCTGGGCCGGTCCAAGGGTGGTGACGTCCAGACCCAAGAGGACCTTCTCGTTATCGCTCACGGCCACGGTATACGTGCCGCTGGGCAGATGGACGAAGCTGTAGTCTCCGCTGGCCCCGCTGGTGGTGGTCGCCAGTTTGACGCCCGCCTCATACAGGTCCACGGTGACACCGGCCTGGCCACGGTCCTTGTCCAGCACGTCGAAGAGACCGTTCAGATCCGTCTCCAACCAGATCTGGTTGCCGATCACCCCAACCTTGGGCTGATTCGGCTGGCGATAGTAGCCAAAGTCCCCGGTCAGGTTGCTCTCGGCCACGCCCAGGGTAATGGCGTAGGGGTCCGCCTTGTTGTGGCCGTCGGCGGTCTGGCTGCTGCCCAACACCGACTTCTCGAAGTCGAAGAGAACAGCGTTGGTGTCGCTCACATGCACCAGATAGTTGCCCGCCACCAGACCGGTGAAGAGGTAATTCCCGGTGTCGGCATCGGTCGCCGTCTTGGTGGTCGCCGTGGCGATGATAGGCTCGCCCGTATTCCAGACCTTGTTGCCGTTGGTATCCCGGATCAGGTCCACGCTGACGCCGCCCAAGGGCACGTCGCCGCTGTTGTAGACACCGTCGTGGTTCTTGTCCCAGAAGACCAGGTTGCCGATAGAGCCGAAGACATCGTTGTTGTCCTTGTAGCCGAAGTCAGCATCCAACCGCTGTTCGCCGGCCAACAGGATGTTCGGACCCCAGGTCGGGTTGGTGGTCACGGTCAGACCTGCCGGCGGGTTGAGCGGGGCCACGGTGTAGGTGCCCTGGGGCACTTCCAACCGATAGGTACCGGTCCCGTCCGTGACCGCATCGTAGGTGTTGCCGTTGCTGTCCGTGGCCCGCACGGTGATGCCGGGGATACCCGGCTCCTCGGGCTGCTGCACACCGTCGCCGTTGGCGTCGTACCAGACCGTGTCACCGATCAGGGCCTTGCCTTGGGTGGTCGGCTGCACATAGCCAAAGTCCGCATCCTTGTAGACCGTACCGCCCACCAAGCTGATGGCCGGGGTCGGGTCCGTGGCGCTCTGGTTGCCCAAGGTGTGAACCAAGGTACCCAGGTTGCCGTTGGGGTTGCTGGCCGCGGTCACGTCCACGATGTACTTGCCCGGAATCAGATCCCGGAAGAGATAGCCGCCGTCGGCGTCGGTCACCGCGCTTTGGATCTTCTCGTCTGTGCCGATGTCCAGGTCGCCGTTGTTGTTGGTGTCTCGGTACAGGTCCACGGCCACGTTGGGAATGCCCGGCTCGCCCACATCCTGGATGCCGTCCTTGTCGGTGTCGTAGTAGACGA
>CAZKEX010000148.1:0-9977 GCA_964551895.1 uncultured Caldilineaceae bacterium
AATCGAAGCGGTCATAGATGCCATACGGCTCGGCCTTGCGGATGTCGTAGGGAATGCCCGCTGCCCGAATCATGGGGCCGCTGATGCTCAGGGCGATCAGGTCCTTGGGGGGCAGATAGCCCACGCCCCTGCCCCGCACGGTGACGATCTCGTTGGTGGTCAGCAGGCGATCCAGCTCGTCCAAGGCCCGGGGCATGCGCTCGTGGATCAGGTAACGAGCCTGGTCCAGCCAGCCATCGGGCAGATCCCGCACGACACCGCCAAAGCGGAAGTAGTTGCACATCATGCGCGCCCCGCTCACGGACTCGAAGAGGTCCAGGACCATTTCCCGCTCTTCGATGGCGTAGAGGGCCGGGGTTTGCAGCGCGCCCAGGTCGTTCATGATAAAGCCGATGGACCAGGTGTGGTTCACCCACCGGGTCATCTCGGCCATGATGGTGCGGATGTACTGGGCTCGCTCCGGCACCTCGATCCCGGCCAGCTTCTCCACGGCCAGGGCATAGCCCCAGTTGTTGCTCATGGAGTTGAGATAGTCCAGCCGGTCGGTGAAGGGCATGTTCATGAGCCAGGTGTTGCGCTCGCCGATCTTCTCGTGGTTGCGGTGCAGATAGCCCATCTCCGGCTCCAGGGCCAGGATGGTTTCGCCCTCGATACGGGCGATCATGCGGAAGACGCCGTGGGTGCTGGGGTGATGGGGCCCCAGGTTGACCACAATGCTCTGGGTGTCCAGTTGGGGGCCGTCCGCGTGCTTGGGGGCCTGGCTGATGGGCACGTAGGTCACCGGCTCTTCCCAGGAATCGGGATCCCAGCCGGCAGGATAGGTGGTGTTCTTGGCCCAGGGCAGCTTGTCTTCCTGGTGCTCAAAGTCGCCCTTGGGATGGCGGCTCTTGAAGGGCTTATCTTCCTCTTCGAAATAGGCCTCTTTCCAATCCTTGCGCATGGGGTGGCCGTTGAAGCCCTCCCACAACAGAATGCGGCGCAGGTTGGGGTGGCCCGTAAACTTGATGCCGTAGAGGTCGTAGATCTCCCGCTCCTGCAAGTTGGCCCCAGGGAAGACGCCCGTCGCCGAGGCGATGGTGTCGTTCTTGGCCACCGGGGCGTGGAGTACAATGTGGCCCCCGCCCTTGCTGGTGCTGTAGAGGTGGTAGACCACGTCAAAGCGTTCGCTGATCCCCTTGCGCAGCTTGCCCTTGTAGGTCAAGTAGTCCACGCAGGTGACGCTGGAGAGGAAATCGTATTTCTCCTCGTCCCGCAGATAGGTCAGCAGGTCGATGATCTTGTCCGCGGCCACGATCAGGGCCGGGTCCGTCTCTTCGGCCCATCGGGCCAGAACGGCGCCGGGCACGGCTTGGTTGTAGGGCAGGGACGGTGCAGCAGTCGTCTCGGATGTTGCCTCGGCCACCGGGCTTGTATCACTCATCGCTGGTCCTCTTTGGTGTTGATTTTTGATCATCTGGGCCTGTATCGTCTGGCTCAGTTTAATTGGCTTATCGTTTGCATTGGATCACGAATGCGTCGGATCACAGATGTGTTGGATCACGAAGGGGGCTGGCCTTAGCTGCTGGCCGCTCTTTTCGCCTTGGCTCGGGCCTTGGCGGCCGCGATGCGGGCCTTGGCGGCATCGGACATGGCGCTGGGAGCAGCCGCCCCTTCAGCGGCAGCCTTCTGCTTCTTGTTGCCACCGTTTCCATCTCCGTTTCCAACATCGGCAGATTTCAAGGTCGTCTCTTTGATCAGCTCGATCTGGCGGATATCAAAAACATCCGGCCCCAAGACGGGCACGGGCACCATGTCCGATGTGCCCTTTTGATACCAGGGCACGGTCAGGATGCTTTGGCGCAACACCTTCTCCTGCATCTTCATCAGACCGTAGATCAGGGCTTCCGGCGTGGGGGGGCAACCGGGCACATAGACATCCACAGGGATGAACTTGTCGATGCCGCTGACCACGTTGTAGCCCTCTTTGAAGGGGCCCCCGCCTGTGGCACAGGCGCCCATTGCGATCACATAGCGGGGTTCGGCCATCTGGTTGTAGATGCGCACAATGGCCGGGACCATCTTCTTGGTCACGGTGCCAGAGACGATCATCATATCGCTCTGCCGGGGGCTGGGGCGCATGACCTCCATGCCGAAGCGGGCCAGATCGTAACGACTGGCCGCGGTGGCGATCATCTCGATGGCACAACAGGCCAGCCCAAAGAGCAGGGGCCACATGCTGGATTTACGGCTCCAGTTATATACCTTATCGACTGTACTCACCAACACATTGGCCTGCAACTCATCGGGCACAACGATGGAATCGTGTAGATATTGGTCGATCTGCTCGTCTTTGAGACGTCTGAAGTCTACGGGAACGGTGGACATAGATGGGGTTCCTTCGCACTGGTCAAACCCATGAAAGCAGGTCTGAAATGTTAAAACGGGCGTGTTCGTTCATCACCCTGGAAGCTGTGGACCGATTCAATCTCTTGTAACAAATACCATGAAAAATAATATAGAACCGTCTCGCCAGATTCCAAAGACATTCGGACAGGGGCAAAAGAAGTGGGTTGAATTGTACCTTATGTTAGAGATGAAATGCAACTTTGGCGGAGGTTTCCTGGCAAAATCTCCACTTTTGTCGTAATCGTTCGCTCCCTTGCCCCCTAACCCTCCCCAAACCTTGAGGGGAAGTGTAGACGACCTCCCCTGAAACTGGAAGCCAGGGGGCCAGGGCAATCGCCTTTTGCCACACGCCCTAATATTATCATGGTTTTCATAATAATTGACAGCGGCGTCGGGAGGCGGTATACTTGGGCCTATCTAGCCTCCAACGCGGCGGCAGGTTGACACAAGATCGACAAGATCGACGCAAAGTTGCCGCAATAAGCCGCAATAAGTTGACGCAGCCTGATACCGGTTCGCTTCAGGGAATATTTGGGTGTAAAATCGTGCATGCAGTGCGCAGACAGATTTTGGAAATTCTAAAAGAGTCCGGTTCGGCAACCGTGGCCGAACTGGCAGATGGTTTGGGCATGGTACCAATTTCCGTGCGCCATCATCTGGACATCCTGCAAGGTGACAACCTGATCTTGGTGGACCGGGTGCGGCGGCGGGGCAGCGTGGGACGACCTCAGCAGGTCTATATGCTGACCCAGCAGGCCGAGGAGCATTTCCCGGAGAACTTCGCCATCTTGGCCGCCGGGCTGGTGCGCCAACTGAAGGAGCATCTGCCCCCCCAGCAGGTTGAGGCCGCTTTCTGTTCCCTGGCCAAAGAGATGGCCGGGGAGCTGCCCCCCGCAGAGTTGGCCCAGCTCTCCACCCCCCAGCGCATGGATCGAGTGGCCGATTTTCTCTCCCAAAAAGGCTATCTGGCCCGCTGGGAAAAGACCGATGTGGGGGCGTTTGACCCAAGCAAGGTCGATCTGGATCGCCTGGGCAACGGCTTTTCTGGCGCGGATCACGAAGGGGGGGCGTATCTGTTACACACCTGCAACTGCCCCTATGCCAAGGTCAGCTCGGAGCATGGGGAACTCTGTTTGATGGACCAAGTGTTGGTCAGCGAATTGGTCGGCCAACCTTGTCGTCGTATCGAATCCCTGGCCAAGGGCGGCACAAGCTGCACCTATTTGGTGCTAGACAATCAACCCGTACAGGTATCTTGACTATGAGCACCCGTTCACCAGAGACGTTGAGCAAAATCGCCCTTGAGCCGATGGCTGCTGTCCAATCCTTCAATGGCACGCCGACGCCCGAAGTGCGCCAGACCGAAGGCGGCCATCTCTATTTTACCGCCTTTGGCTCGGTCAATCTGCCGGCCACGCCCAGCTTCACCCCTGGCCAGGCCATGACCGACAGCTTTGGGCGCAGCATCAACTACCTGCGCATCAGCCTGACCGACGCCTGCAACCTGCGCTGCGTCTATTGCATGCCCGAAGACATGACCTTTCGTCCCCGCCGGGAGTTGATGGGCGACGACGAGATCATGACCTTGGTGGAGGTGGGGGCCAGCCTGGGCGTGCGCAAGATCCGGCTGACCGGGGGCGAGCCGACCATCCGCACCAATGTGGTGGAGTTGGTGGGACGGATCGCCGCGGTGCCGGGCATCAAAGATCTGGCCATGACCACCAACGGTCTGATGCTGGACAAACTGGCCGCCCCCTTGGCCAAAGCCGGGCTGAAGCGGGTCAACATCAGCATCGACACCACGGACGCGGCCAAGTTCAAGCGCATCACCCGCTGGGGGGATCTGGCCGATGTGTGGCGGGGGATCGAGGCCGCCGAGACCGCGGGTCTGCGTCCCATCAAGCTCAACTGTGTGGTGATCCGGGGGTTCAACGATGCGGATGTGGTGGATCTGGCCCGGCTCACCCTGGAGCGGGATTGGGATGTGCGTTTTATCGAGATGATGCCCTTTGGCGAAGTGACCGAGTTTCAGCTTTCCAACGTGGTCACCTTCCGAGAAATGCAGGATCAGGTGGAGGCGGTCTTTGGGCCCCTGGAAGAGGCGGGGTACGACTTTGTTGACCCCAGCCGTCCCTTCCGCATTCCCGGTGCAAAGGGCACCTTGGGCTTTATCAGCAGCGTCACCGAACCCTTTTGCCAGGGCTGTGGCCGGGTGCGTTTGACCGCAGATGGGAAGCTGCGTCTCTGTCTGTTGCGGGATGATGAGGTAGACTTGTTGACACCCTTGCGCTCTGGGGCCTCTTTTCGAGAGCTGCAAGAGATCATGTGGGAAGGGGCGTTCCACAAGCCCTGGGGGCATGGTCTGGCCGCCGGTGAAATTGCCGGCGGACGGGCGATGAACCAGATTGGGGGGTAGGTGGGGTGGTTGGTTGGTTTGTTGGGTGGTTTGTTGGTTGGGTGGTTTGTGTGGGTAGGGCGACGTATTTTTATAGTTGAAAAATAGGAGAAGATCATGGCTACGACCGATTTGATTGATATGAATGAACTGATGGTGGCGGAAGAGGCTCCCAGCGTCACATTGACCCCAGTGGCCGCCGAGAAGTTGGCCGCTGTTCTGGAGCAGAAGGGCCTGTTGGAGACCCACGGCCTGCGCGTCTTTGTCAAGGGCGGCGGCTGCGGCGGCATGCAATACGGCATGACCTTCGAGGACACGGCCCGAGACGGGGACGAAGTGACGATCCACCACGGTCTGCGGGTCTACGCGGACCCCACCAGCCTCTTCTACATTAACGGGGCCGTGGTCGACTATGTGGACAACCTGATGGGCGGCGGCTTTCACATCGAAAACCCCAACGCAGTCAGCGCCTGCGGGTGCGGCAGCAGCTTCCGCACGGCCGGCAGCCCGGCGGGTCAAGAGAGCGGCGGTTGCGGCCACTAAATCGGCGTTAAACTTTAGCTAACCACGACGAGGGAGGGTTCATGCCCTCCCTCGTTTTGTGGAAGCGAGCTGTCGCTGCTCGCCCTGGGGCAAGGTTCTGCCATGAATGCAAAAGTCTACACCGTGGCCGAGGCCCGGGCCATTCTGCCCGAGGTGAAACGGCTGATGGGCATGGCCCAAACCGCCCGAGACGAGATCCTGCGGTTGCGCCCAGAGGCCTGGCCCATCCTGCGCAAGGCGGCGGACAACGGGGGCAACCCGTCCACCAACGACCTGTTCCAGGAATTTGTAAAGTTGGAGACCGGCATCAAGGGCATTATGGCCCTGGGTATTTTGGTCAAAGATATGGACCAGGGGCTGGTGGACATCCTATCTGAACGCCAGGGCCGCAAAGTATATCTGTGTTGGCGGCATGGCGAGACAGATCTGCTCTATTGGCACGATCTGAACAGCGGCTTTGGTGGCCGACAGCTTATTGATGAAGCATGAGGATAACCGTTTAGCGAAACCAAAAAATAGGCCACGGATTGAACGGATGAAACGGATTTTCACTGATTTTACAGAAAAAAAATCCGTTTTTAATCCGTCCCATCCGTCTGATCCGCGTTCTATTTTTTGGTTTCGCTGAACGATTGAAGATTGTGAGCAAATAGATGAGTGATGGAAATAGCAGTGAATTTTTGACAAGCATCCAAGTGGTTTTGGACGACTATCGTCCCAACCTGTATATGGATGGCGGCGATGTGGAGGTCCTAAAAGTAGATGAAGAGGGCGTGGCCCACGTCAAGATGATGGGGGCGTGCATCGATTGTCCCATCAGTTTGCTGACCATGAAGTTGGGCATCAAGCGGCTGCTGACGGAAAACTTCGCCGAGATCCGGGATGTCAACGCCATCACGGATGTGGATATTTCCGCCCTGTACAATCGCCAGGCCCCCTTGCATCTGACACCTGCTACGGGCGGCAAGAGCTAGCCCATGCCCAATGTTTACGGCGCCCCAGAGATCAGCGTGCAGGATCTGGCGGCCAAATTGATCCCTGAGACTGCCCCTGAGGCTGCCGCCATTTTGCTCGATGTGCGAGAACTCCACGAGCTTCAACGGGCCAGCCTGGGCGACAGGGCCGTGGTGGTTCCCCTCAGCCAATTGGCCGCCCAACAGACCGCGGCCCTGCCCCCCGCCGCCCAGGACAAGGATGCCGAGCTTCTCGTCCTCTGTCACCACGGCGTGCGCAGCGCCCAGGTCACCGCCTGGCTGCTGCAACAGGGCTGGACCAACGCCCTCAGCGTGGCCGGCGGCATCGACGCCTATGCCAGGGAGATCGACGCGACGGTGGGGAGCTATTGAAAAGGAATGCACAATTTTCAATGCACAATGCACAATGTGTTGTGACATGAGAATGTCTTGGGCGGCGATCATTGTGCATTGTACATTGTGCATTGTGCATTGAAAATTGTGCATTGAAAATTGTTTCGTAGGGCAATCGTCCGGGAGTGGTCGAGCGAATTATTATCAAATGTTTCATACTTATTTGGACCGGCTTCGGGCCCATGATATAATTGCTGTTTATAGGCTTTTTAATTTTCCAGGTTTCGACTGGACCTTTCTGAAGAGGAGTTTACCGTGCGCATAGCTTTGATCAATCCTCGCTTTCGACTGCCGATTGACACCCGTACCACGGCCCACTTGGGGCTGGCCTATCTGGCTGCTGTGAGTGAGCGGCGTGGGGACGAGGTCGTCATCTTTGACGCCGACGTGGAAAAACAGACCGTGGCCGAGTTCATGCAAGAGTTCCGCCCTCACTTGGTGGGCATCACCGCCAACACGCCCCAGGTCAAACAGGCCTGGCGCACAGCTAGGGCCATCAAAGAGGTGCATGACTGTCCTGTGGTCCTGGGCGGGCCCCATGTGAGCGTGCTGCCCGAGGAGAGCTGCGAGAAGCCCTATGTGGATATTGTGGTGCGGGGCGAGGGCGAAGACGCCTGGATCGACATCTCCGAGCGGCTTGAAGCCTACCTGGCGGACAACCCTGAGTATCACACCGAAGCCTTCCTACATCCAGAAAATGAGATGTTCGACGACTGCCTGGGGCTGACCTACAAGACCAGCGATGGCCGCATCCACAACAACCCGGATCGGGAGGCCATCGCCGACCTGGACAGCCTGCCCTGGCCCGCCTATCATCTCTTCAAGATGCAGCATTACACCAACCTGCAACCGGCCACGGACCATGTGGACGGGGCTCGCAGCTTCAGCATCATGACCAGCCGGGGCTGCCCCTATCGCTGCACCTTCTGCAGCCAGAGCATCATGCCCATCAAATGGCGCAGCCGCAGCCCAGAGAATGTCCTGGCCGAGTGGCGCCACCTGGTGGAGGATCTGGGGGCCGAGGAGATCGGCGTTCTGGACGACAGCGCCAATATCCGGGTCAAGCGTCTGCAAGAGATCGCCCATCTGTTGATCGAGAACAAGCTGAACCATGTGCCCTGGATCTTCGTCAATGGCATTCGGGCCAACTTGGCCTCCAAAGAGCTGTTGGGGCTGCTCAAACAAGCGGGTCTGCACCGCACCGCCTTTGGCGTGGAGACCGGCGACGAGGATGTTCTGCTCTCCATCGACAAAAAGGTGGACCACGATACTATCCGCCAGGCTTTCAAGAACGCCAAGGAAGTCGGCCTGGAGACCATCGCCTTCCTGATCATCGGCCTGCCCGGCGAGACCCGGGAGTCCATGCAGAAGACGATTGACTTTGCCATCGAGCTGGACCCCCTGATCGCCAACTTCTCCATGATGACCCCCTATCCGGGCACCAAGGTCTACGAGATCATCAAACGCCAGGGCCGCTTTCTGATCAACGACTGGGAGGACTATGTCTTCTTCCAGCAGCAGGCCCGCTACGAGATGGGTGACATGACCGCCGAGTTGGTCGAGGAGATGTACCGCAAGGCGTATCGCCAGTTTTACCTGCGGCCTGGCCCCATCATGCGTCGGCTCAAGACCAAGGATTTCTGGCTGAACTTACCCCGGAACATCCGCATCTCCCTCAGCACCTTCCTTCCCCAGAAGGAAAAGGTCGGCCTGCGCAAGCAGGTTGAAGCAGAAGGCGCGATTTGACCGGGTGACAGGGTGAGGGGGTGACAAGATGACAGGGTGACATTTGTTTTCACCCCCTCACCTTGTCACCCTGTCACCTTGTCACCCAGCCACCTTGTCAAAAACGATTGGACATACATGCGTATTATCCTAGCAAGTCCTGAAGCAAAAGTCTGGAGCGCCCGCAAGCATATTCCCCTGGGTCTGGGCTATTTGGCCGGCGTCCTGCGGGAGGGCGGCCATGAGGTGATGATCTACGACGCCGCCATCGAGGATGTGGGCGTGGACTATTACCTGGATCTGGCCGAAAGCAAGGGCCAGCCCTGGCAGATGATCGGCGTCACCGCCACCACCCCCCTGATCATGGAGGCGTGGGAGATGGCCGAGCTGTGCAAAGGCCGGGGGCTGATCACCGTCCTGGGCGGGCCGCACCTGACCATCATGCCCCTGGAATCACTGGAAGCCCCCCACGATGCCTATGTAGACTATGTCTTCAAGGGCGAGGCGGAATACAGCTTCCTGGAACTGGTCAATATCCTGGAGGCGGGCAAGCAGCCCGGCGTGATCCCCGGCATCAACTTCCGTCGAGGCGACGAGTTGATCCTCAGCCCGGAAAGCCCCATGATCCCGGATCTGGACGCCCTGCCCTTCCCGGCCCACGATCTCTTCAAGATCGACCGCTACACCAACCTGCAACCCCTGACCGACGGGTTGGATGTCAACGCCCGCAGCTTCACCATCCTGACCAGCCGGGGCTGCCCGTACAAGTGCACCTTCTGCTCCAAGCCGGTCACAGGGGATACATGGCGAGCCCGGTCCGTGGAGAGTGTGGTACAGGAATGGAAATGGCTGGTACGGGGCCTGGGGGCCACAGAAATTGGCGTCACCGATGACATTTGGAATTTGAAGGTGCCCCGGGCCAAGGAACTGTGCCGCCGCCTGATCGAAGAGGGGCTGAACACGGTGCCCTGGGTGACGGTCCACGGCATGAAGGCCAACCACGGGGATCTGGAACTCTATCAGCTCATGAAGGCCGCCGGCTGTCTCCGGGTGGGCTTCGGCGTGGAGAACGGCGACGAAGATATGCTGCGCAACGTGATCCGCAAGGGGCAGACCCTGGACATCGTGCGGGAAGCCTTCCGCAACGCCAAGGCCGCCGGTCTGCAAACCATGGGCTTCTTCATCTTCGGCATGCCCGGGGACAACGAAGAGACCATGGAAAAGACCATCAAGCTGGCCCTGGAACTTGACCCCAAGCTGGCCAACTTCCTGCTGGCCGCCCCCTTCCCCGGCACAGCCATGTACGACATGATCATGGAAGGCGGCCAGATCTTCGCCGACACCTGGTCGGACTATGCTATCCACGAGCAGAAGACCCGCTTCGTGATGAACGAAGACTACGACGCCGACTTGGTGATCAAAAAGTGGCGGGACGCCTATCGCCGCTTCTATCTCTACCGGCCCGAGCGGGTGCTGGAAAAGATGATGTTCAAGGAAAACTGGACCAATCTGCCCAACACCCTGGCCCAGGTGCAACGCTTTTTCATCGGCAACAAAGACCA
>CAZKEX010000149.1:0-9866 GCA_964551895.1 uncultured Caldilineaceae bacterium
GGCGTGGCAGTTGTAGCGCCGTCCCTTTCAGGGCGGTGCGGACAGCGTCTTCCATTCACTCACTTCGTGTTAACCCAGAACTACTTCGCGCTAACAAGAAGCTGAGACGAAACTATTCCCCCAACCCGATCCTTTTGCCTTTTGCACTTTGCCTTTTGCCTTTTGCCTTCGTTTTTTTTTCTGGAGACCCCATGAACCACAGCGAGATCATCGACCGATACAACGAGTTGGCCCAAACCGGCACCCTGGGGCCAGACACATGGAACGTGCTGGGGCCGGGGCTGGTGGAGCGGGATCTGACCTTTGGCGGGCGTCCCCTGTGCACGGTGTTGCGCCCACTGCTCCACACCCGCAAGGGCTGGAGCTATCTGCAAAGGCGCACGGAGCTGGTGCTCAGCGCCTTCAACAAACTGACCCTGGCCATGTTGGACGATGAGGCCGTGCGGGCCCAGGTCTTTTTGACCCCGGACGAGGAGTATTTGGTCACCCTGCCCACGGGCTACGACACCAACATCCCCACGGCCCGGCTGGACAGCTTCTTCACCTACGAGCCGGACGAGGCCCTAGGGGACCCCTATACCCTCAACTATATCGAGTTCAACGGCGAAAGCCCGGCCGGCATGGCCTATGAAGATGTGATGACCGAGCTCTTCCAGCAGACACCGCTGATGGTCGAATTTGGCAAGGCGTTCACCCTCACCGGCCTGCCCGCCCGCCCCCATCTGCTGAACACGATTCTGAATATCTACTATCAATGGCGGGGCAACCGGGACAAATTGCCCGACTTGGCGATTGTGGACTGGGCCGGCGTCCCCACCATGACCGAGTTCTATCTGATCCAGAAATATCTGGGTCGCCACGGCATCAAGGTGGTGATCTGCACGCCCGGGGAGCTGGACTTTGTCAACGGCCAGATGTTTGCCAAGGGCATCCCCGTGGATTTTGTCTACAAACGGGTGTTGACCACCGAACTCCTGCAAACCTACGGGCTGAACCACCCCATTGTGGCGGCCCTGGAAGCCGGGGCCATCTGCATGGCCAACCCTTTCAACTGCAAATTGTTGCACAAAAAGGCCAGCTTTGCCGTGGCCAGCGACGAGCGCAACGCCCATCTGCTCACCCCGGTGGAGCGGGCCGCGGTCAAGGCCCACATCCCCTGGACCCGGTCGGTGGAGGAGCGTTCCACCCTTGACCAGCACGGCAAGCCCATCGATCTGCTGCCCTGGATCAGCGACAACCGAGACCACTTGGTCCTCAAGCCCAACGACGAATACGGCGGCAAGGGCGTCCTCATCGGCTGGGAGACCGGGCAGGCGGAGTGGGAAAAGGCATTGGCCGATGCCATCCGCGACCCCAGCATTGTGCAAGAGCGGGCCACCATCGCCTACGAACCCTTCCCCTCTTTAGACAAGGCCGGCAAGGTGGAGGTAGGTCAACGCTTGGTGGACTGTGACCCCTTCCTGTTCAACGGCAACTCGGCCCCCAGTTGTCTTGTGCGGCTCAGCACGGTCACACTGCTCAACGTCACCGCGGGGGGTGGCTCCATGGTTCCGGCATTTGTAGTGGAGGAGTGAGGAAATCCTATGTATCATCCCGAACCGACCCTCAACATCGGTATTGAGGAAGAGTATCAATTTATTGACCCAGAGAGCCGGGAACTTTTGGGCTTTGTCAGCCAATCCATGAGCCGGGAAGAGCTGATCGTCCAGGATCGGGACACGGATGTGGCCTTCAGCCGCCAGTTGGGCGAGGCCACCATCAAGGTGGGCACCCCCGTGGCCGCCAATATCAAGGAGGCCACGGAGAATCTGATCCGGCTGCGGGAGTCGATCCTGGAGATCGCCCAGGCCAACGATGCCAAGATCATGGCCGCCGGCACCCATCCCTTCAGCCAGTGGAGCAAGAAATCCGAACCCCTGCCCCGCTATCGGGCCATCCATCAAGATGCCCAGTTGATCGCCCGGCGGCTGCTGGCCTTTGGCATGCACGTCCACATCGGCGTGGAAGACCGCAACCTGGCCATGGACGTGATGAACGTCATGCGCTATGTGCTGCCCCACATCCTCTGTCTGGCCAGCAGCTCCCCCTTCTGGTCCGGGCGCAACACTGGGCTGAAGAGCTATCGTTCCGTGCTGCTGGATGCCCTGCCCCGCACGGGCATCCCCAACCAGTTCAACAGTTATAGTGAGTATCAGGAATATGTGAACATCTTGGTCCAGACCAACAGCATCCCGGACCCTGGGGCCATCTGGTGGGACATCCGCCCCCACCACCGCTTCCCCACCCTGGAGATCCGTCTGTGCGATGTCTTGCCCGATGTCAAGGACACCCTGGCCGTGGCCGCTTTGGTCCAGGCCATTGTGGCGTGGATGGTGGATCTGCGCCGCCGCAACATGTCCTTCCGGATCTACGAGCGGGCGCTGATCAACGAGAACAAGTGGCGGGCCGTGCGCTATGGGCTGGACGGCAAGCTGGTTGACTTTGGCAAAGAAGAGGAAATACCGGCCCGCATGTTGATCTGGGAGCTGATGCAGTTTGTGGAGCCCATGGTGGACCGTCTGAAGAGCCGCAGTCAGTTCGAGCATGTCTACACCATGATCGAACGAGGATCCAGCGCGGACCAGCAGGTGGGCGTGTGGCGGGCCGCAGGCGAAGATACCAAGGCGGTGGTGGATCACTGTGTTGCAGAAACGGAGAAGCTACCATGATCGATCGACCCTCCCTGACCATCGGTATCGAGGAAGAGTATCAAGTCGTGGACCCGGAGACCCGGGAACTCAAGTCCTTCATCACCCAATTTATCGAAGACGGCAAAGTGGTGATGGTGGAGCGGGAGATCAAGCCCGAACTGCACCAATCTATGGTAGAGTTGGGCACCCCGGTCTGTCATTCCGCCGGCGAGGCGTTGGACGAACTGACCCGGCAGCGGGAGTTCATCATCCGCCTGGCCGCCCAAAAGGATCTGGCCATTGTGGGCGCGGCCACCCATCCCTTCAGCCGCTGGGAAAATCAGGAGATCACCCCCTTCCCCCGCTACAAGGGGGTGTTGGAGGAGATGCAGTTCTTGGCCAAACGGCTGTTGATCTTTGGCATGCACGTCCACATCGGCATCGAGGACCGCCGCTTTGCCGTGGACGCCATGAACGTGGTGCGCTACATGCTGCCCCACATTCTGGCCCTCAGCGCCAGCAGTCCCTTCTGGCTGGGCCGCAAGACCGGGCTGAAGAGCTACCGGGCCTTGATCTTCGAGGACTTCCCCCGCAGCGGTCTGCCGGACATCTTCCGCTCCGACGCGGAATATCAACAGTTGATCGACATGATGGTCAAGACCAACTGCATCCCCAACCCCAGCAAGATCTGGTGGGATGTGCGGCCCCATCACCTCTACCCCACCCTGGAATTCCGGGTCTGCGATCTGGTGACCCGGGTGGACGAGGCCGTGGCCATCGCCGCCCTCTTCCAGGCCCTTGTACTCTGGCTGTGGAAGCAGCGCCGCCGCAACATGACCTTCCGGGTCTATCCCCGGGATCTGCTGGACGAGAACAAGTGGCGGGCGGCCCGCTATGGGCTGGACGGCAAGCTGATCGACTTTGGCAAGGCCACGGAACTGCCCGCCCGCCAACTGATCCGAGAACTCCTGACCATGCTGGGCGAAGAGTTTGAAGAGCTGAACAGTTGGCGACACATCGAAGTCATCCATCGCATGTTGGAGACCGGCAGCAGCGCCGACCGCCAGCTCCGGGTCTTTGACGACACGGACGGGGACATGAAGGCCGTGGTGGACCATCTGATCGCCGAGACGAAGATCGGGACGTAGAAAAGGTGAGTGTGAACACAAAAGGCCCACCTCCCGACGGGAGGTGGGCCTTTTGTGTTCACACTCACCTTTAACTCCATAGCTTGGTGATCTCATCGACCTGAAAACGGGGAAACTCAACGTTCTGTCCATTGCGCCGGGCGGTGATCCCCTCCTCCGCCTCCAAAATCCGCCCAATTACCGCGCCCGCCCAGCCGACGGATGCCCATACCTCCAACAGTTCAT
The DNA here is from genome assembly GCA_964551895.1 of uncultured Caldilineaceae bacterium. Classification (GTDB taxonomy): domain Bacteria; phylum Chloroflexota; class Anaerolineae; order Caldilineales; family Caldilineaceae; genus JAGNDO01. The sequence continues at coordinate 4,043 of CAZKEX010000149.1, forward strand.
CCACATCTGCCGGGGCACAGGTGGCCAGAAGCGCGCCGGAGGCGATGGCGCCCAAGGGGTCCAGCCCGAAGGTGGCGCATAGTTCGGCGGCCAGGGGCAGGATGGGGATGGCGTCCAGATCTACCGCCAGGCCGGTCTGGGCGGCCAGGGCTAGCTCCAACAACCCGGTGGCCACGCCCCCCTCCGTGGGATCGTGCATGGCGGTGACAAGGCCAGAGCGGGCCGCGGCCAGGCCGGGGATCAGGATGCTGATGCCTGGGGCGAAGAGCAGGTCCGCGGCCTGGTCCAGATCTGCGGCGGACCAGCCAGCGGCCAACAGATCCGCCCGCTTCTCCCGAGCGATGATGCTGGCCCCCTCAACCGGCGCGGTCCCAGCCAGCAAGACCACGTCCCCAGGCCGACAGCCGCCCGTGGGCACAAAACGCCCTCGCTCCACCTGGCCCAACATGGTTCCGGCCACCACAGGTTGGTTCACCGCCCCTGTGATCTCCGTGTGCCCCCCGGCCACCACGATCCCCAAGTCCCCACAGGCCGCGCCGATCTGGTCGAAGATGGCTTGGACGCTCTCGGGGGTGGTTGTGTGGGCGGGGAGAAGCAGGGTGGGCAGGTAAAAGAGCGGGGTGGCCCCGGTCACGGCCAGATCGTTGGCGCAGACGTTGACCGCGTAAAAGCCGATCTCCTCGGTGGCAAAGGTGATGGGATCGCTCTTGGCGACCAGAAGATGGTCGCTGCCGTCACCGGTTGGGGAGCGGGGGGCAAAGTCGATCACCGCCGCGTCCTCGCCCAGGCCGGGGCCAAGGAGAAGGTTGGGGTGACGGGTGGGCAAGCGGCGGATCAGGTGGGTCAGCAGATCCCCGGGGACTTTGCCTGGGGACAGAACTTTGGATGTTGGCTTGGGATCTTGCAGGTGGGTTGGCATAGTTGGGCATTGTACCGAATGCCCAGGGCCGGGGCAAATGTGTGGACACAGCGCCTGGCCGAAGAAAGTAGTCGAGGGCGACTAAATGCCGCCAAGATGTCCAGCCGCGTTGATCAACATCATCACCAACAAGCTGAAGGCCAGGATAACATCGGTCAGTCGAATATCGTTGTGTTGGGACATGGTCGGTTCCTTATCGCTGAATTGGCCGCCCGAAGCAGCACAGTCGGTTCAGTGGCAAGTTTACCAGGAAATCTCCCGGCGTGACGGACCGGGGAGGGTCGGCCATCTATCACGAATCGGACCGTTTCCCTACGATCAGGCGACCTTGCCTGTTTGTGACCCTGCTGAAAAAAGGTCAAATTCACCGCAAAGACGCCAAGAACGCAAAGAAAAGCAAGATTTTTTCCTCTGCGTTCTCTGCGAAATCTCTGTGTCCTCGGCGGTTAAATGGCTTTTTGCAGCAGAGTCATTTGTGAACCACTCAACGAATCTCAATCCACAATGTGGACGGGCATGCCCAGATAGGCCAGATCAAAGAGGCGGGCCGCATCCGCATCTTCGAGCATGGCACAGCCAAAGGTGGCAGGCTGGCCGATCAGACCGGACCACAGTTTTTCGCCGGTACTCCAAATAATCGGGATGCCGTGGATGCCATTCTCGAAATCCCCCACATCGTACAGCCCCAGCCAATAGGGCATATCCAGCCGATAGGCGCTGCTCTGGGCCATCTCCATTTTGGTTTTGACCGGGAAAGTACCCGTGCGGGTCACCCACTCGTCGCCGCCTGTGCTGCATTGCCAGCTTTCGATCACCCGATCCCCGAAGAAGATCCAACATTGCTGGCGGCTGATGCTGACCAGAAAGCTGGTGCCCGAATGGGGCACAGGGGGGCGACGTTGCCCCAAAGCCGCCGGGCCATAGGGGATGCGCAGATAGAGACCATAGTAGACACTCTCGCTGTCCGGCAGCCCGTTGGTGGAGACCAGGGCGGAAACCGTGGTGTCATAGATCTGGGCAATCCCGGACAGGGTCTCGCCGGGCTGGACGATGTGATAGTCGTAGCCGCTGACCGGCAGCTCCAGGGTGAAGCTCGGGCCGGCGTTCGACTGGCCTGGAATGCGCAAGGACTGCCCGACCTGGAGCAATTCGGGGTTGCCGATGTTGTTGGCCGCCTGCAATTGGGCCTGGGTCAAACCATGTGCCTGGGCGATCAGGCCCAGAGAATCGCCGGGCTGAACGGTGTAGAAGCTGTCCGGCGGGGTGACGATCAACTCGTCCGAGGTGGCGGGCAGAACCAGGATCTGGCCGACGACCAAACGGCTGGCCTCGTCCGGCCCCAGGTTGTTGAGCCACAAAAGTGTGGAGAGATCCAGCCCGAAGCGGTCGGCGATGCGGACCACCGTGTCCCCCTCCGCCACCACATAGCGGCGGTTGAGGCTGTGGATAGAGACGGGCAGTGGGGTGGCTGGGGCGGTTGGGGCGGCTGGGTCAGCCTGGGGAGGGTCGGCCACCGGCAGGGCTGCGCTCCCGGCGGGGATGCGCAGCGCCTGGTCGATCTTGACCGCATCGGCGTTGTGGATGCCGTTGGCCGCCATCAGCTCCGCCAGGGTGAGGCCGTAGTCCTGGGCGATCTCGCTCAACGTCTCGCCGGGGGCCACCACATGCTCGCCAAAAACCGGGGAGGGCGGGGTGATCTCCTGGCCGACCTCCTGGGCGAATGCGGCGGCAGGCAGGGCCATCAGCCCCGCGCCGGCCAAGACCAGCCAGAGGGCCAGCCACAGCCCAACCCGTTTCCACAAAAATGGATGGTCTGGCCCGGGCCGGGGCAAGACAGTCCGGGAAACCCTGCGCTCTAGCCGGGTGCGTGGCCCGGCGGGTTGACGAATGGATCGTTCCCCCATCCCGTGCAGACCCGCCAGGTCACGGACCTGGCTAGAGCAGGGTTCGGTGGAGCGCTTTATGCCGGGCTGTACCTGGGGGGAGTGTGTCATAGAGATTGAGTCCTGGGTAATGGCCCGAAATAGAGGCCAATCGACTGTGTGGTTGCGTGTAGAGTACCTATAACCTCCTTGGCTGTCAAACAGGGTGGGCGGACAAACGGATTTGGAGGCGCAAGCGGGCCAAGTCAACCGATCAACCGATCAACGCCTTCCGCCGCCCAAACGTGTTGCGGCTCCCTGCTCCCTGTGCTATGATTGTGCCATCCGGCCCACCTACTTTGGGCCGCATCCTGGACAGCGACGCCTATATTTTGGCAACCCACGGGCGGCACAATCCACCCCCTGGAGGACGCATGATTCAACCCCGCACCTATCCCAAATATGTCGGTCAGGCCCTGGTTCTGGAACCAGATCCCTTTGTGGCCTTGGTTGACGATGACAACCCCTGGATCGAGGGTCTCTTTCTCACGGTCATGATCGGGGCGCTGGTCGGCCTGGCCAAGTTTGTGGGCAGCTGGCTGCTCACGGCCACCCTGCCCGCCCCGGCCGCGGTGATGGAGGTGCTGATCCAGGGCATGGCCAACAGCGGCATCCTGGCCCAGGCCACCGACCCCGTGGCCGCGGAGGCGGCTGCACGCCAGGCAGTGGCCCTGCTCTTCACCCAGCAGGGCTTTGGCAGCGGATGGGTCAAACTGTTGGCCCTGATCATGGTGCCCCTGACCTATGTGCTGCAATGGCTCTACTTTAGCCTGGCCGGTCATGGCGTCGCCCGTCTGTTTGGGGGCACAGGTCAACTGGGCCAGACCTTGGGGGCCATGTCGTTGATGGCGGCCCCCCGCATCCTCTTGCTGGCCACGGCCCTGCCCTTTGTCACCGTGGGAACCCTGCTGCCCCTGGTGTGGAGCCTGCTCATCGTCTATCGGGCCCTGGAGATCAGCCACGACCTGAGCTGGCAGCGGGCCGGGCTGGTCACGTTGATCTTGGTGGCTGGCTTCGTTTTGCTCTTCGCACTGGCCGGGGGCGCACTGGTCGCCGGTCTCTCCCTCTGGCTCGGAGGTGGCGCATGACGCTTCGACATTGGCTTCCCTCCACCCAACAGATGAGCAACGCCATCCAACTGCGCCCCCGCTCTTTTGGGCAGATCAGCATGCGCCAGGCCCTGGGCATGATCCTGGTGGCGGGCATCTTGGGCGGCTTCCTCTCCTTTGTGGTCAACTGGGTACAAGCCGCGTCCCTGGGCACGGTCTTGCCCGTGGCCCAGGCCTCCAAAAGCCTGGAGGAGATGGCCCAACTTGTCAGCTTTGGTCTCTTTGGCCTGGCCCCGGTCAACCTGCCCGCCCTCACGGATACGGTCAACACCCTGGCCGGGCTGGACCAAGCCCTGCCCGGCTGGATGGCCGCCTTCCTCAGCGCCCTGGGCACGTGGATCAGCCTGCCCTTGGCCTGGCTGCAAAGCTGGCTGGTCTATGGTCTGCTGGTGGCCCTGACCGCCAAGGCCCTGGGCGCCACCATGACCCTGCAACGCTTCTACGCCGCCACCGGCTACTTTGCCGTCCCCCTGGTCTTGACCAATCTGACCGTGATTCCCTATTTGGGCGACCTGCTGGGCGTGGTGATCGCCCTGTGGGCGCTCTTGGTCTATGCCAAGGGTGTGCAAGAGGCGAGTCAACTGGGGCCTGTGCGGGTGGTGGCCAGCTTGGTACTCCCCCTCTTCATCATAATGGTCGTCTACGTGGCCTTCGCCCTCACCGCCGGCTTGATGGTCGGGATGCTCCTGGCCTGACCCGAAGGCCAAATTCTTCCCAATCGATCTATGATTCCAAAAGGCCGTCCGGCCCACTCCGGACGGCCTTTTTCTGAGCCGCCAAACCCAATCCAGATTGATGGTTTGTTTTTGACAGGTATCCCAGCCCTGTGCTAGGATTTTCGCAATCTCCGTGATATAGATTACAATTGGTTATGCGAAGGCAGACCACACGCTTGCATCTATTCACCCCACCTTCACCTTCAGTCTCATTCTCAATCCCACATCAACACCACATCAACAGGAGGCCCCATGTACCCGGAGAGCGAAATTCTCTTCCCAAACCGAGCCATTGCACCGCTGAAAAAGGAGCGGGGCAACGACTGGCAATCCTTGGTTTCCCAAGTCGCCCACCAACACGACGGCAGCGAGGATTCCCTGGCCTTCTCCCTGATGATGATTCGCCTGTGTGACTGTCTCAACTGTGACCAGAGCAGCTACAAAGCCTCCCTGGGCTGCATCTCCTGCGCCCGGCGCACGGTCTCCACCGACAAAGCCTCCGACACCATGTTGGTGCAGTTCTTCGAGCAGGCCCGCCAAGAAGTGCGCCGCCTGCGCAACGGCAACGGGCGTTGAGGGGTGACGATCAAATAGATCGAAGAGATTGGGAGATTGGGAGATTGCCACGACATAATCTCCCAATCTCCCAATCTCCTTTCTCGAACCAATCTCCTTTCTCGATCAAAAAAGGGCCAGTGCGCAACTGCACTGGCCCTTTTCTATTGGACAGTTCCGCGTTCAGCCCTACCGCACGCTCGCAGAGACAAAATCCCGCTGGTAGACATCCCAGTGGTCTTGGAAGACCGTGGGGGCGATGGCATAGAGCATTTCCAGCGCCCGCTGGCCCATCTGGCGGATCTCCCACTGGGCGGCCCGGTCCACGGCCCGCAGCCACAGAAAGTGCTGCCAGGCGGCAAAGTTCATGGTGGCGACAATCCGCGTCTCCGCGGCGTTGGGCAGGAGGAAACGGGCGTCCTCCTTGCGGATGCCCAGCTTGCGCAGGGCCAGATAGTTGTCCTGAAGCTCCGCCCAGGCCCGATCCATGATCCGCTGGGCCGCTGGGTTTTCCAACACCGCATGGGGCACCACGGCCCCCCACTCCCCCTTGGCCAAGTCCACATAGCGTTGAGATTCTTGGCTAAAGCTGGCCAAGCGATG
>CAZKEX010000150.1:0-9793 GCA_964551895.1 uncultured Caldilineaceae bacterium
CGTTCAGCACAGGGATGGTGCGCAGCCCCCGCATGATGCCGCCGATGCCCAGGGTGTCGGCGATGGTCTGGCGCAGGCCGTACTTCTTGGGGATCTCAAAGTCCACCACCGTGCTGGGGTGAAAGCCGCCCACCTGAAACATGGCGATGGCATAGTCGGACCCGGCCAAGGACTTGCGCCGATCCGTGCTGGCCTCGATGGTGGGGTTGACGCCCAGCGCCTGGGCGATCTTCTCGGCCACGATCACCGACGTGCGCAACCGTTCCGGGTCGATGTCGTGGAGGCTGATGGTGCTGTCGGCCAACTCCGGGTAGCTGAGGATGTCCCCCAGCAGATTCTTGGCAAAAACAGTGCTGCCCGCACCGATAAAGGTGATTTTTGACATGGGGTAATGCGCCTTTCGTGAAGAATGGTGGGGCAATGAGTAATGAGTAATGAGTAATTTCGTGTAAACCGGGAGCCGCCTACCAGGACGGGTCAGGTCTACCCCCTACTCATTACTCCTTACTCATTGCCTTTCCTTATGAATAACACCGTCTGACCTTCAATATCGTCTACGCTACTCGTTGTCCCGTCCGGCCACTGAATTTCCAGCCGATCCAAGGTCGTGCCTTTCGGAAACCCAAAATGCAGCCGGGTGGGGTCGCCGGAGAGATAGCCGCTGGCCACCCGCACATCCCGGCGCAGGTCGCCCAGGCTGGTGTGGAGAACCACGACTGCGCCAATCGCAAAGGGGTTTTCTGTCCCCGGCTGGCGCAGATCGACCAGCAAGCTCTCCCTGGGATCTCCTTCGTCGCAAAGCTGGTTTTCGAAGATCTGGGCCGGGCTGGTCAGGTTGTTGACCACAATATCCAGATCTCCGTCCCCGTCCAGGTCGGCCATGCTCATGCCCCGGCCACTGCGGGTGGACCCCAGCCCCCAGGCCGGCGCGGGCGCAAAATTGCCCGCGCCATCATTGTGCAATACCTGGTTGGCTTCCACCAATTCGTGGGTGGGCAGATAGTCCAACAGGTCGGCGGCGATCATGCCGTTGACCACATAGATGTCCAGAAAGCCATCCCGGTCCAGATCCCCCAACTTGCCCGACCAACTCCAGCCTGTGGCGTCAAGGCCACGGCTGTAGGCCAGGTTTTGAAACTTCCCGCTCTGCCCCGGCACCTGCAGAGAGTTTTCCATGCGCTGGGGGTCCAGGGGCGGGCGCTCGGTGTAGGATTCCTGGATCATGGGCAGCCACTCGGCCAGGGTTTCCACATCCTGGCGAACGGGCTTCATGTCCGTGGTGAAGAGGGCCGGGTGGCCGCTGTTGTCCACATCCCCCCAGTCAAAGCTCATGGTACTGTGGCTGATGGTGTCGAAGGGCATGGCGGCCTGCCAATCGGGTCGATCCGCCACCCCCTGGTTGAGCCAATAGCCGTCCAACTCGTCAAAATCGTTGCCCACCAAAATATCCGGGCGACCATCCCGGTTCAGATCCGTCAGCCCCACGGCCAGGGTTTGGGCCTGGTCGGCCAGGCGTTGACCGCCAAAGGCCAGGGCGTCGGTCTGGCGGAGGTAGACATAGACCCCGGCGTTGTCGGCGAAAAGAGTGTTGCTGCCCATCTCCACATTCATGCCCGCATCATAGCTGCCCGTGACCAGATCCAGCCTGCCGTCACCGTTCAGGTCGGCCCAATTCATGGCGTAGGTCGGGGCAGCGACACCGGGCAGGGGTGCAAACTGGAAGTCCACCCCGTTCGCGCCGTCCACGTTGCGCAGCCAGATGGGGGCGGAGCGGCCTGTGGTCAGGACCATGTCCAGCCGTCCGTCCCCGTCCACATCCACTGTGTTGACCGCCCTGGCCCGGCGCACCAGGCCGATGGACTCCTTGCGAAAGCGCAACGCCCCCTCGTTCCAAAACACGCTCACCGGCCCGGCCAGATCGGCCAGCACCAGATCCATGTCCCCGTCCCCGTCCAGATCGTTGACCGCCACCCCGGCCCCGTTGCTGTCAAAAAGCCGCACAATCTCCCCCGGCGCCCTGGTGATGTGGTCCAGATCGTGGGCCACAAATCCGCCGGTGCAGGGGGAAAGGACGGCCAGTTGGGCGCTTGTCACCGTCGCCGCGGACAGGCTGGGCGGGGTGATGGCGCCGGGGGCCAGACAACCTGCCAGGGTGGAAAGGGCCAGTATGCCGATCAACAAGTGCGGGAGCCTATTTTTCACCGCAAAGGCGCGGAGAGCGCAAAGAGAAGAAAGAAGAAAAACAAAAAACCCTCCTCTCAAACCCTTTGCGCCCTTTGCGCCTTTGCGGTGAAAAACTGCGTCGTCCATCCTTTTAACCCTGCCTTTGATCCAGATCGCCGCCCCTGCACATGGGCAAAGGGCGGCGATCCGGTCTCAATCTAAGGATCTAGCTTACTTGAACAGCGCGTTGATCTCATCCGCTGCGGCCGGGATGACGTCAGCCGCCTTGGTCTGGCCCAGCATGATGCCCTGCATCAGCGGGGTCATGATGGCCGTGACCTCGGAGGCGTTGTCCGTGACCGGGAAGAGGAAGGTGCCGTTGGCCTCCGTAGCCTGGGCGGTGAAGGCGGAGACATCCAGCCCCTTGTCCGCATAGGCAGCCAGGGCCGCATCCACACCGCTCTCCTGGGCCGGGAAGACCACACCATAGGTGCCGACCACGTCGGCGCACTCCTTGGAGGCGGCGTACTTCACCCACTGCCAGGCCTCTTCTTGGTGCTTGGAGCCAATCCAGATGGAGTCGGCCAAGCCGTTGAACATGCTCTTGCGGCCTTCGGGGCCTTCGGGCAGACGGGCAAAGGCGACGGGGAAGGTGGCATTGTTGGCGAAGTCGCCAATCATCCACGAACCGTTGGAGTGCAGGGCGCCCAGGCCGGCATTGAAGGCTGCCGAGCCGCCCAGGCTGGTGACCAGCTCGATGGGCATGATCAGACCGGCGGCCATCATGTCGGCATACCACTGGATGCTCTCGATGAAGCGGGGGTCGTTGTAGTTGTACTTGGTGTCGTACAGACCATCGTTGAAGGTCCAGCCCGTGGTGTTGGTGAGCCAGCTCCACTCGGTCTGGCCATAGGCCTCGCCAGCGCCGTTGATGATCAGACCGTACTGCTTGACCTTGGTCTTGTCGTAGTCGGGGCTGAGACCGTTGTTGCCGTTCTCGTCCACAGACAGCTTGGCGATCATCTCGGCGAAGCTGCCGCCGTCGGTCTGGTTCCAGTTCAGGCTGTTCAGGTCGTCCATGGTCACACCCGCGGCCTCGATAGCGGGCAGGTTGACGGCCAGGGCGATGGTGTCCCAGTCCTTGGGCAGGCCGAAGCGAGCGCCGTCACGGGCCCACAGGTCGGCCAACTCGCCCAGATAGACGTCCACATCCACACCGTCCCGCTCGACAAAGGGCTGGATGTCGACCAACTGGCCCTTGCTGGCGAATTCGGGATACTTGGCCAGGTGGTCGGTGAAGACATCCGGCGCGGTGCCAGCGACCATGCCGGTCTGGATGCTGCTCCAATAGTCATCCCACCCGCTCTGGGTAAGGGTGACATTGATGTTGGGGTTAGCGGCATTAAAGGCGTCGGCGCACTGCTGATAGGCGGGAAGCTGGTTGGAATCCCACAGCCAATAGCTGACATCAACGACATCGCCGCTGGCGGCCGGGGCGGCGGCCTGGCCCGAATCCCCTGCGGGCACGTCAGCCGGGGCGTCCCCGCCACAGGCGCTGACCAGAATGCTCAGAACAATGAGCAGAACAACGATAGGAGCGAACTTTTTCTGCATGTTTTCCTCCGAATGTGAAATGGTAAACCGTAAATGGCAAACTAACAAACTAACTAACAAACCAACAAACCAACAAACTAACAAACAAACTATCCAACAAACAAACTATATATGGTGACCCCTCGACCCGTCCAATCTGATCCGTGCGGATGCGTGGAGAAGACCTCAAAAGAGGTGGTCTATTTGAACCCGGAGAACTGAATCGAGTCCAAAATCTTCCGCCCCAGGAGCATGAAGATGATAAAGGTGGGGATGATGGCCAAGGTCGTCCCTGCCATCAGCCCGGTCCAGTCCGGCGCGCCCTGGGGGGTCTGGGAGCGGAAGATGCCCAAGGCCACGGTCAGCACCCGCACACTCTCGTCCCGGCCCACGATCAGGGGCCACAGATAGCTGTTCCAGGTACCGATCAGGGTGATGATGGCCAGGGTGGTCAGGGCCGGCATGGTGATGGGCACGACGATGCGGAAGAAGATGGTGAAGATGCTGGCCCCGTCGATGCGGGCCGCCTCTTCCACCTCTCGATTCACCCCCAAGAAGAACTGGCGCAGGAAAAAGACGGCGTAGGGCGTCATCAAAAAGGTGGGGGCCACGATCCCGGCGTAGGTGTCCAACCATCCCAGGTTGCGGATGAGGATAAAGTTGGGAATGGTGGTGACGATGCCCGGCACCATCAACGCTGCAATGTAGATGGTGAAGAGCGTGTTGCTGAAGGGGAAGCGCAGACGGGCAAAGGCATAGGCCGCCATAGCGCTCATGGTGGTCTGACCCGCCACCACAATCGCCGAGACGATGATGGAGTTTAACATGGCCTGCATAAAGTTGATGGACTGGCCGGAGCCGCCCATGGCCACGGCGGTCTGGGCGTCAACCAAGCCCAAGACCCGCTGGAAGTTGATGATGGTGGTCTGCACGGGCAGCAGGGAGCCGGTGTTGAGGAAGACGGCCTTTGGCGCGGTCAGGGCCGTGCGCAACATCCACCAAAAGGGGAACATGGTGATAAAAAGCAGGAGGACCAACCCGATCCAGGCCAGGGTCTTGCCCCAGGGAAAGGAGCGGCGATAGGGAGTACTCAGATTTGCTTGGGCTGTCATAGTCTTCTTGACCTTTCAGTTTTTTCGGCTTGCCAAAAATTCGTAATTTGCAACTCGCAACTCGCCTACATATCCGATTCGCCGGCCCGCATGAAACGCATTTGGGCCAAACTGACAAAGATCAACATGCCAAAGAGCACAATGGAAAGGGCTGTAGAGTAGCCCATGTTGAAGCGGGAAAAGGCCTGTTCGTAGATATACCAGTTGATCACCTTGGTGGCGTTGACCGGCCCACCCTTGGTGGTGATGGCCACCACATCGAAGAGCTGGAAGGAGCCGATCACCGAGGTCACCAGCACAAAGACCAGCACCGGGCGCAGCAGGGGAATGGTCACCCGCCAGAACATCTGCATCTCCGACGCCCCATCGATCGAGGCCGCCTCGTAGACCGAACTCGGAATGGCTTGCAGCCCGGCAAAGATCAGCAGCGCCGTATAGCCCACATATTCCCAGATGTTGATCATGGCAATGGAAGGCATGGCATATTTGGGCAACCCCAGAAAGGCGATGGTCCCCACGCCTAGATTTCTGAGGGCTACGTTGACGATGCCGATGTTGGGGTCCAGAAGCCACAGCCAGAGCAACCCCACCACCACCGGGGGCATCAGCCAGGGCAGGATCAACATGGCCCGCACGGCCATCGATTTGGTCAACCGAGACATCATCACCGCAATCACAATGGCCAGGATGGTCTGCACGGGGATGTTCAGGATCACATAGTAGAGCGTCACCTTGAGGGAGTTGATAAACTCTGCATCCCCCAATAGCTTGGTGTAGTTGTCAAGACCGATAAAGGTGGGGGGCTGCAACAGGTTCCAGTTGGTCAGGCTGATCCAGATCCCGCGCACGGCCGGCACGGCATAGAAGGTGACAAAGCCGATCAAGCTGGGGATGATGAACAGGTAGGCGATCAGGGCTTCGCCGCTCAACCAGCGCTTGGAGAGCCGCTGGTTGTTGGGCATGGTGGGAAGGGACGGTGCTTTGACTGCCATAAAGCGTTCTCCTGTGAATGGTCAAACGAAATTGTAGATTTAGGTTGACTCTCTGACAACCAGATCGACGCCCAGCACAATGGGCGTGGGCGGCTGATCCGGGTTGTGGATCATGGACAGCAGTTGGCGCATGGCCTGTTGGCCCAGATTGCTCTTGTCAATCCGCACACTGGTCAGGGCAGGGTTGACCAAGGAGGCCATCAAAATGTCGTCAAAACCGATCAGCGCACACTCGTCCGGCACCCGTCTGCCCATCTGCCGGCAAGCCTGCAACGCGCCGATGGCCAACAGGTCGTTGTAGGCATAGATGGCCGTGATCTGGGGGTGTTGGGTCAGCAGCGCCAAGGCCCCGGTCAGCCCGCCTTCCGTGTTGCCCGGGGAAGTCCCCACATAGTCGGGGTTGTCGGGCAAACCGTGGGCGGCCAGCCCGTCCCGAAAGCCCCGCAGCCGTCGTCCCTGGCTGTCGGCCATGGTCAGATTTGGGCCAGCCAACATGCCGATGTGCTGATGCCCCTTGGCGGCCAAATGGTCCACCGCCAGCCTGGACCCCGTATACAGATCCGTGGTCACCAGCCCCACATGGTTGTGGGTGAGCAGGTAGTTGGCCAGCACAATGGGGCGCTCCCGGCTGGCCAGCTCACCGATCAGCGCTTCGTTGTCCGGGTTGGGGAAGAGGATCAGGCCATCCACCGCATGGTCCGCCATGGAACGCAATACCTTGCGTTCTTCCTCGGCCAAGGAGTCCGTGTTGGCCAGAAAAATGTTGTACCCTTCGGCCCGAGCCGCGTCCTGCACCCCCCGGGCCACCTCGGCAAAGAAGGGGTTGGTGATATCGCTGACCACCAACCCCACCATGTTGGTGCGCTGGGTCACCAGCCCTCGGGCCAGCAGATTGGGTCGGTAGCCCAGTTCTTCGATCATCGCCAGCACATGCTGCCGGGTGACTTCGGAGATCTCTCCCTGCTCGTTGACGACGCGGGAGACGGTCTTGATAGACACGCCGGCTCGCTCGGCAACGTCGCGCATGGTGACAGGCACAGGGTGACTCCATGGAGTTTTGGATGCAATTTGACTGACAGGATTCTGGAAGAGTTATGAAGAAATCGCTGTCGATAACGATGACGACAACGCTGTCATCAGGATACCACGGGAAATATGTGTCTGTCAAGCGCTAATGGAGAGGAAGGCAAGGGAAAAACGGTCATCAATCAAGGATCCAAAAGCTACAATCTGGCGATGATCTCCGAGCGTTGGAAGAGTTTGACACTCAGCCAGAGCAGCACGCCGTCGATGATCCAACAGCCCAGCCCCAGCAGAAAGACAAAGCCTACGCTCAGATAAAGCACCCCGGCGATCTGGCTGATCATGAGGATCACCAAGGGCAACACGATCATGGATCCCAGTTGATAGGCATCCTGAAAGCTGGACGCCCGCACGGAGACAAGCACCGTGGCGCTGAGACCCAAACCGGCCACGCCCGGGGCCACCCACAGGGCCAGGATCACCCACATGGTGTTGGGGAAGAAGATCTGCCCCATGGTACCCCACGCCGCCCCATTCGCCACAATGCCATAGAGGATAAAGCCGACCCAGGCCACGATGATGGCCGGTACCCAGGCCGCCAACAGCTTGGCCGCCACCAGTTCAAAATCTGTGGTGGGGGTGTAGAGCAGGGCCTCCAGGGTCTTGCGCTCCTTTTCCCCGGCAAAGCTGTCCGCGGCGATCACGCTGGCCACCATCATGGGCACGATCAGATACATGGGGGCAAAGAGGTAGACGAGCAGGATATAGATCAACTGCTGGTTGAGGTTGAAGCCATCAATGGCCGCCTGGAGCGAGGGGGGCATGTTGGCCAGGAAAGCCTGCATATCCTGCATTTCTGATGCGCCGAACTGGGCATCCAGGAGGGGGACAAAGGCCACCAGCCCAGGCAACAGCACCAACATGATGATGGGGACGATGATCAGAGGGATCATCACACTTTTGCTCTGGGTGATCACCATTAGATCTTTGCGCATGACGGCGAGAATGGCGCGCTTGTTCATTGGACACCTGCTTCGTGCTGAGGGTGAGCTTGAGGCTGCGCTTGGGGATGGGCGTGGGCCGAGGGGGCTTGGAGGGCGAAATAGACATCCTCCAAGGTCGGCTCCTGGGCCATGACTCGGAAGATGGGCAGGTCCGCGGCCACCAGGGCCGCCACCAGATCCGGCACATGCTCCGGGGCCGCGCCGCTGATGGTGAGGGTGCCCCGCTCGTGGGCCGCGGCGGAGAGGCCCGGGCGGCTGTTGACCAGGGCCAGGGCCGGGGTCACATGGGCCTCGCCCACGGTGATCTCCAATTTTTGCACGCCGCCCACCTGCCGGGCCAGTTCCGCCGGGGCGCCCAGGGCGATCATGCGCCCCTTCTCCAACACGGCCACCCGGTGGCAGAGCCGTTGGGCCTCGTCCAGGTTGTGGGTGCAGAGGAAGACCGTGCGCCCCTCGCTGCGGGTGAGGCGCAGGATCAGATCGTGGAGACGCCGGGTGGCGGCCGGGTCCAGCCCCGCGGAGGGTTCGTCCAAGAAGAGCAGCTCCGGGGCGTGGAGCAGGGCCCGGGCCAGGGCCAGCCGCTGCTTCATGCCCTTGCTATAGCCCCCCACCTTTTCGTCTCCCCGGTCGGCCAGCTCAAAGACCCCCAGCAGGGCCTCGACCCGGCTCTTCACCTGGCCCACGGCCACCCCGTACAGGTCGGCGTAGATGGTCAGGCTCTCCCGCCCGCTCAACCGCTCGTCCAGGGAGGGGGTTTCGGTGAGGACGCCGGTATGTCTGCGCAGCTCCGCGCCTTGGGCGACCGGGTCCATGCCCAGTACCCGCACACTCCCCCCGCTGGGGGCCAGGATGCCGTTGAAAAGACGCACGGCCGTGGTCTTCCCCGCCCCGTTGTGGCCCAAAAAGCCGAAGATCTCTCCGGCCTCCACGGTCAAGTTGAGCCGATCCACCGCCGTGGTCTCACCAAAGCGCCGGGTCAGATCCGTGGTTGTGATGACGTTGTTCATAGGGGTTCCCTGGGGCGAGTTGCGAGTTGCGAGGGGCGAGTTGCGTGAACCGAGTTACGTGAACCGAGTTACGTGTGTATCGACTGGATTGTACACTATCTAACTCGCCCCTCGCAACTCGCAACTCATAACTCGACGCTGATGGGCTTGAAGGGGGCAGGGCGGCCAGGGGCGAGGAAGTCCCGCAGGACGGAGCCGAAATGGACAGGGTTCGTGTCGAAGGGCCGTTGACTGCCGTGGGCGCTGATCTCAAGCCGACAGTCCGGATGCAGGGCGGCCAGCGTTTGGGCCTGGGCCACGGCTGTGGGATCTGACTCATTGACATAAAGCAAAGTCGGCACAGTTTGGATCAACACCTCTGGCGGGCTGCCCACCATGACCAATCGCCTCACTCGATCTGGATAGCTCTGGGCAAAGGCGACGGCAAGGGCGTTGGCGTGGCCATCCGCGTGTCCATCCGCGTCGCTGCCCGCGTGTCCATCCGCCACTACATCGATGGGATCGTCGATCAGGTGCAGGTCCAGGCAGTGCCGGGCGTGGCGCAATAATGGGGCGATCTCTCCGCCCGGTTCATCCGCCGGATCAAAGGTGATCACCCGTTTGCCCAAGCGCACAAGCAGCAAAGCCAAGCGGTGCCGGGCGCGCTGGGCCGCGTCCGGTTCCGTCGGGCTGGGCAAGAGCAGCACCGGCTCCTCCTGGCCAGCGCCGTGGCCCAGATCGTAGACGGCCAGGCCATCCACCATGCGGGGAACGATGTCGAGCGGGTTTAGGGTTGACATGGGCGGGGTTGCCTCCTGGGAATGGGATGGCTCAGTGGGAACATCCGTGATCCGCGGCCCAGCGCAGGTTGAGTAGACCGGGGCAGTTTCCGGTCGTATCGAAGCCGTAGCGGGTCGACC
>CAZKEX010000151.1:0-9767 GCA_964551895.1 uncultured Caldilineaceae bacterium
GGCGAAGATTACGCCATTCCGATCCCGATTCTGGGCGACGTGCACCTGGGCGGCACTTCCGCAATTCGGGACATGTTTAATGCAGAGCTGATCAAGGGCAGCGCCGAGGCCGTCGATCAGCTTAATCAGGCAGTCGAATCCCTGACCGCCGCCTACACCGCCCTGGGCGACGAGGCCCGCATGGCCGCCGATCCAGTTGGCACCAAACAGGCGGCACTGGAGTGGGATCTGATCGTGGCGGCCATGCAGGACGGCAGCCTGAGCGGCCAGGAGTTGGCCGACGCCGCCGCCGAGCTGGCCGCCCGGCTGGGCGTGGCCACCACCGGGGCCGCCGGGATGAAGGGGGAGATCGCCGGAGCCGCCGACGAGGCCGCCGAGTTGACCGAAGAGGCCAGAGCCGCCGCCGCCGCCCTCAATTCCTACCAGACGATCATGGCGGAGAGTGGCCGCACCTTCAGCCTGACCGAAGCCCAGCGGGCCGCCATGACCGACGCCGAGCGGGCCGCCTACGCCCGCAGCCAGAACAACGCCCGATCCCTGACCGCCCTGGCCTCTTCCGGGGCCTCCGACCCCTTCGCCAGCGTGAGCCGGGCACGAAGCGCCGACGCCCTGGGCAAGCTCTACGACGAGCAGGCCAAACTAGAGATCCAGATCGCCAAGGACCGCCAAGCCCTGGACAAGTCCACGGCCAGCGCAGCCGCCAGCGCATGGAAGAGCGCCGCGGCCCAGACCGTGGCCGCCTTTGACAGCGCCATCAGCAAGATCCCAGGGATCGGGGGATTGTCCCCGGTCACCCAGGAGCAACTGGACGCCGCCAAGGCCGGCCTCCCGCAGAATTTTGCCGACAACTACCTCCGCCGGTTGGAGGACGAGATCGTCAACAAAAAGGACTGGGCCGGCGTGGACGTAGGCGACGCCGCCCGGCGCATGGGCATGGACCCCGGCACGGACCCCATGATGGTCCTGCAGCAGATGAAGGGGCAATGGGCCAGCGGTGAGCTCTTCGCCGGGGGCAACAATCTGGACCTGATCGACCTGGACGCCGTGAAAGCCGCCTACGACCAGCAGGCCCGGCAGGAGGACGGCCAGAAGGAGCTGCGGAAGTATATCGGCAAGGCCCTGGGGATCGACGTGGACGCCCTGGACGCCCAGGCCAAAGCCACCTACGCCACCACGGACAACACGACCAGCCTGGACGAAAACACCGCCGCCCTGGACGACGTGAACGCCCAGATCGCCGCCATGAACGCCGGGCCAGCCGTGCCTCCGCCCACGCCCAAAACGGCGGACCCCCTGGCCGGGTTGACCCCAGGCGAGAAGCGGGCCGCCCTATCCGGCGGGGACGCCACCGCCCCAGACCCCACGGGCTACCAGTACACGGACGCCCAGCGCCAGGTGATGGCCGACGCCCAAGCCTACGCAGCCGCCCAGGGCAAGGCCAAGGCCCTGCGGGCGAGTGGGGGCGGGGGCATGCCCATAGAGGGCGGGGCGCTGCCCATGCCTACTACCAGGCCAGTCACCCCGCCGCCCGTCTACATGGGCGGGTCAATACCCATTGAGGGCGGCAAGTTGGCCGCCAAGGGGCTGGGCGAGGCCAACCTCCCCGCCATCGGCCCGGCCCTGCCCGCCATTGTGGGCGGGATGATCTCCGCCATGATCAACGACGCCTTTCCCGGCCTGGCCGGCAGTTTGGGCGACCAGATCCAGAACTTCCGCATCCCCGACGAGGTGATCGGCCAGATGGTGGAAGGCCCCGCCGCCGCCCTGGGCAAGACCCTGGCCGAGTCTATGGGCAAGCAGAGCCGGGGGATCGCCGGCATGGTTCCCAACGCCACGGGCGGGTATAGCCCCCTGGTGGGTATGCCCAACCCGTCCGGCCTGATCGATCTACTCGCCGCCGGTTCGGGCACCCTGAGCGGATTGATGGATCAGGTGATGGACGCCCAGATCGGACGCCAGGCGGGGAGCGCTGCGGGTAAGCTGGCCGAGTTGGCCGCCCAAGGACTGGGCGAGGCCAACCTTCCCGCCATCGGCCCGGCCCTGCCCGGTGTGGCCGGGGGGTTGATCGCTGCCCTGATCGATCAGATGATGGGCAGCCCGGACGGGGGCACGGGCAACGGGCCCCAGGACATGGTGGCCGGTTCGACCGTGTACACCCCCTGGAAAGCCACGCCGCCCAGCCAGCCGCCCCTGCCCCCGGTGGACGCCGGCGGATACGGGCGACCCCTGATCCCCGGCCTGGACACGCCGCCGGGCCTGACCAGCGGCCACATGGGTGGGGACACGTTGACCACGCCGGCCCCCTATACGGACATCCAGACCCAGACCCCGCCAAGTGTCAACCCCTACGGCGGCCTGGGGGATAGCTTGCTCCCCAGTTGGCTGACGGGGACGGGGACAGCGCCGGAGGACGTGAAGATCTACCTGCCCCTGGTCACCAAGGGCGGGAGCCTGGAGGAGATGCTGGGGGACCAGCCCGAAACCATCGGGGTGGGGCTGATGGACAAGATCGGGGCCGCCGTGGAGGGGGTGCCCCTGGTGAAGAGCATCAAGGCAATTTGGGATCGGGACATCCAGGACAACGGGGCGGAGTTGGTAGGAGTGGGCGAGGCAATCGCCGGGAAGATCAACACGACCCTGGAGAGAGAATTAGGGAGCCTGAGCGGGGGCGGACTGGTGGCCACCATTGTGGCCAACGTGCTGGAAGCCCTGGCCGCCGACGAGTAAAATATACCAAATGAAATATAGAGGAGGAGCGACCCGTGGCAACACAATTTGAGATCAACAGCAGCCCCGCCCCGGCCTACGCCAGGCCCACCGGCCCCCAGTCCCGGCTGATCTATCCGGCGGCCACGGACCTGGACGGAGCCGGCGCACCCTGCGGAGCCGTGGGGCCGATTGAGGCGGTGATCGGGCGGGCGGTGATCAGCGCCGCCGGCCATGCGTGGTATATGGCCCACTTTGCCAGCCCGGCGGATCTATCCGTGGCGTTGACGAACGTCACCCTATGGGACGACCTGACCGAGGGATGGCACACCTTCACGACTGCGACGATGCACCGGCCAACGTGGCAAGAGGCCAACCCGGGGGCGTGGTATAAAAATTATAGTATCCGGATCACCGGGATGGAGGATTAGGCGAGGGGCGAGGGGCGAGGGGCGAGTTGTGAAAGGAGACAGGACATGGACACACTGAACAGCATCTTGATGGGCATGGGCTGGGTGGGGGCGGTGATCGCCGTGTTGTTGGGCGTGGGCTATGGGCTGGCGTTGAAGCAGGCCAAGGCCGAGACGCTGGCACGGGCGGCGGCAGAGAAGAAGGCGGCGGCAGCGCAAGAGGTCCACACCCTGCCCCACGCAGAGAGCGAGGGCGACCAATGAGCGCAGACCGCACAGTTGTTCTGGCCGTGCTGGGCTTGCTGGCCGTGCTCTTCTATGCGGCCATCCTCTCCCTGTTGCCCCCGGTGCCGGGGGAGGGGTGGAGCTTGGCGGCGGGCTTCGTGGTGGGCGTGGGGGTGAGCGTGGCCGGGGTGTTGTGGCAGAAGCGCCGCCCATGAACCCGGCCTATGGAGTTGCGTGGGCATGGCTGGGGATGGGGCTGTATGTCTTGGGGGTGGTGGGGTTGATCGTGGGGTTGACGTGGATGGGCAAGCAGAAGGGGAAGCAGTAGATGGACAGCAACCAACTGGCCCGCCTATTGGCCGGGACAACGAACTACGAATACCGGGTATGGACCGGCCCCCGGCGGGGCTATGTGGCCGAGCAGGATGTGACCGAGGGCGCACCCTACACGGCCACCGCCACCACCACCCTGGCCAGCAATTGGGACGGCAGCGCCGACACCATGACCCTGACCGACGCCAGCGGCTTTGCATCGGCGGGGGCCGTCTATACCCCGGCGGCTTGGATAGGGACGCCGGGCGTCTATGTGGGCTATTCCCCGGCGCAGTGGATCGCCTATACGGGCAAGGCGGGCAACGTGCTGACCGGGGTCTCTTTGCTCAAGTCCTGGGGCCTGTCCGTGGACCCGGACAACCCCGTGGGCGCGCCGCCGCCCTATGAGTTGGGCCTGCTGGCCGGCAGGGTGTTGACCGCCTGGGCGAATATCACGAACGATGTGATCGGGGTGGAGTTTACGGAGACGGCGGACGAAGAGATAGCCACCTGGCAGGCCAGCCTCACCGGCTATAACTACAACGCCGGGCTGATGGCCCAGAACAACAGCGTCATGGTGCAAGTTCGGTGGAGTCCCCACCCTGGGGACGTGTCCAATTGGAGCGAGTGGGCCGTGCTCTTCCACGGCTACTTTGCCGCCGGACAGCATCAGGACGATTACAAGCGGGGGGCCACATGGACCTTGCCCGTGCGCCCGATTGACCAATATCTGGCCAACAGTGACGCCCCGGCCCGCAGCTATGGCCGGGCGAACCTTGCCCTGGGCCAATCCACCAACGCCGCCACCGCATTGACCGACGCCAGCCTGATCGGCCACAGCGGGGAGGTGGTGGGATCTCCGGACCTGGGATCCGACAACGTGACCGACGAGAGCCTGGGCACGGTCTACTGTGCGGCCACCGTGCCCAGCCGCACGGCGGGCACACAGCCAGGAACCGGGGACGTGCCCTTCATTGGCGAGGTTGGCTGGGGACCCGTGGGCAGTGGAGACAATGGGGTCTATATCGTGGTCTGGGCACGGAATAGCTACGCCGCCAATCAGTGGGACTTGCAGACCGCCATCACCGCCACGGTGACCGGGGCCACGTTGACCGGGGCCATCGACGCCAGCCAGACCACCATCCCGATCAGCAACGGGGACGCCCTGGCCGGGGCCAGCGGCACCATCCGCATTGAGGGCGAAGAGATCAACTATGACATCCGCCGATCCACCCAGTTGGAGGGATGCGAACGGGGAGCCAACGGCACCAGCGTCGCCGCCCATAGCGCCGGGATTGCCATTTTTGCAGCGGCCCGTTTGAGCACCAAAGACCTGGACCTGCCCAACCCGGAAGCCAAGACCCCGATCATCTATTGCCGAGACCGAGCCACTTTTGACAGTTGGTGCAAGCCCCAGGGCATCGAGGTAATCGAGTGGCGTAGCCTTGCCCCAATTTGGCAGACGGGGGAGCGGCTGGACGTTTTGCGCCAGGCCGGGGAGAAATTGCGGCTGCGGGGTCTTAACGCGCCCGGCGCCATCTATGCCACCCGGCAGACCATCAGCTGGGGCAGCATGGCCGAGAGCGGCTGGCCCACTGGGGCGGTGAGCTATGGGCAAGCCCTACGCTGTACGGATTTGAGCGCCCCCACCGACCCGGCCAATTGGGAAATCACCAACGCCCCAGAGCCGGGGCGCAACGTGCAGGCCACCGCCCAGGTGCATCTCGCCGTAGAGGTGGGGGAGTTTGCCATCACCCTGGCCGCAGACATCGGCACGGGGGACACTACGATCCAGATCACTCCCACGTCCGCCGGGCTGGACCAGGCCGGCGGGACCATCCAGATCGACGTAGAGCAGATCACGTACACCGCCGCCAGCCATGTGACCGGCAACACCTACCAGTTGACCGGGTGCAGCCGGGGGGCCAACGCCACCACCCCGGCCACCCATAGCACCGGGGCCACCATCTACCAGGTGGAGAGCGCCACGGCCATCCAAATGGAGCGCATCGACCGGCTGACGTGGAAGCGCAAACGGGTGCTGGCCAGTGACAATCGTCCCATCGTGCCCGTGGCATTTGACCTGTATTACAGCGCCCTGGCCTCCCCCACATGGCCGGACCCGGCAGACCCGGCCACGGTGACATGGAAGGTGGACTGGACCCGGCTGGCCACGGTGGACGGCCACACGGAGACAGAATGGACCTGGACCGACCCCACGGGTGTGCGGGCCTTGCATTTGATGATCGTGATTCTGGAAATGTCCGACGGCGGGCGGGCCTTGATGAATGAGATCGAGACCTACCGAGCGCCCGCCACGGAGCCCAGCAGCCGCAAGGAGGGCAGCCTGGGGGACGTGGTGACCACCCTCTTGGTTGACGACTTCGGACTGGACGCCAGCCAGGTCAGCGTCGCCGGGGTGGGCAGCATCGGCAGCCACCTGGTACAGGCCCGCACCCGCTATCTGGCCTTGTTGCAGGAGTTGGCGAGGATGGCCGGGTGCATGGTGGTCTTTGGCCGGGCCAACACGGTGGCCTTCCGGCGCAGCCCCTACCATCCCCAGGGCTTGCTCTCTGTGAGCGAGATCGTGCACGCCTTTACCCGGGCCACGGTGAAGGGTGCGCCCAAAGTGGTCCAGGGGCAGCGCAACCGCATCAGCCAGATCCGGCTGACGTGTCGCAACCCGGAGAGCCAGGAGAGCTTTGTGGTGCAGTGGCCACCCCTGGCCCGTGCTCTGGGCAGCGTGGTGGAGGTGGATCGGGTTTTCTTTGGCAGCGAGGCGGACGCCCTTGGGCTGGCCGAGCTAATCTATAAGCAGGCCAACGCCCAGACCACGGTTACGCTTTCCCCGCGGGGCAGCGGGGACGGCTTGCGCATTCTGGACCGGGTGACGCTGACCTATGATCTGGACCGCTCAGACACCTATTTCAACCAGCACAATTTTTTGATTACCGGGATCAGCCTGGGATTGGGCCACCCCTTCGGGCAGGCGAAGCGGGCGGAGTGGTCCCTCACCCTGCGGGAGTATGTGACATGATCGAAAGAGCTTGGGATCGGCTGGCCGACCGGCTGAGCCAATATGCCATTTACCAGCAGACGCGGGACTGGCTTGTGTTGGAACGATACGGCCTCTTCCAGATGACCGCCATCCTGTGGGCGTTGTGGCTGGCTATGCCCTGGGATGTGTTCGGCACGTCCAGCACTTTCCGCACCATGGGCGCCGTGGCCCCGGAGTGGGTATGGGCGGGGCTGTTTGCCGGAATGGGTATGATCGTCCTGATGGGCGGGATGCAGAACCGATCCGGTTTGCGCCGGTTTGGGCTGTTGGGGCTGTCTGCGCTGTGGGTTTTCGCCACGGTCATGTTCGCCCTGGGCAACTATCGCAGCACGGCTACCCCCGTCTATTTCGTGCTGGCCGTGCGCACCAGCCTGCTATATTTGCTGGATTCAAGATCCCCTGGAGAGTAGATCTCATGAATTGGTTCCCTTTGGACACCCTGGCCCCCTTCGTGGCCGCACTGCTGACCATTATCCTGCTACGGGCCATAGAGACCAGGGTTGGCCGCCGTCTGTTTGGCAACCCCTGGCCGCAAGATAATAACTGGAAACAGAGGCTTGAACACATGGAGACCGAGCTCGACAAGCTAAAAAAGGAGTACGAACAGAAATTAGCCGAACAGCGCCGATTTTACGAGGCTGAGCTGGCCCGGCTGAGGGAGCGGGTGGAGTTCTTGGTGGACGCCTTGCGTAAAAACGATCTGCCCAACCCGGCCATGCCGCCGCCCTCTTCCGGCAAACGCCAACCCTTCGCCCAAAAGGTGCGGGAGATCGTGATCTTGGGCCTGTGGCCCCACATGATCGGGACGCCGCCCCTATCCGCCAGGGCAGAGGCCGACGCAATGGCCAACAGCGGGCTGGACTATTCCGCCCTCTTGGGCGAAGAGGCCGACCGGCGGCGCATTGTGCGAGAGTTGGGACGCCGCCACTATACCATCGTGCATATCGGCGGGCATGGGCAGGCCACCACCGTGGCGGGAGACAGCCTGGAGGGCGGGATCGTGCTGGCCGATGGGCTGGCTAACCCGGCATGGTGGGCACGGCTGGCCCGTAGCTCCAAGCTTTTGTTGTTTGTGATCATGGGGTGCGAGACCGACGACCTAGGGGACGCCCTGCTGCGGGCCGGTGTTCCCGCCGTGGTGACGTGTCAGCGAAAGTTGGCAGACCAGCAGGCCGTACAGTTTACCCTTGGCCTGTACGAAAATCTAGCGGAGGGCATGGGGCTGGCCGAGGCGGTGAGCTACGCCAAACTGACCCTGGACAGCAACGCCGCCGAAATGATCCGATTGCACGGGCAAGACCCGTGGGAATGAGGGAGGACGACATGGACGATCTGATCTGGCCGGTGACATGGCCGCGGGTGACCCAGTGGTTTGGGGGCAATCCGGCCTATTATAGCCGCTTCCGCTATGGCGGGGTCCCCCTCTTGGGACACAACGGCATCGACTTGGGGTGTGGGGTGGGAACGCCGGTCCTGGCCATGGACGCCGGGACGGTGATGGAGGTGGGCTATGAGGCGGGCGGCTTTGGGAATTACGTCAAGCTCAAGCACGGTTGGGGCGAGTCCCTGTATGCCCACCTGGAGCGGGTGGGCTTTGACCTGGGGGGCAGCCTGTTGCGCACGAGACCCGGCGACCATGTACGCCAGGGGCAAGAGATTGCCCGCAGCGGCAACACCGGGGGCAGCACAGGGCCGCATCTGCACTTTGCCATCCGCATCAACCCATACAGCCGGGTGGACGGCTGGGGCGGGTTCAGCGACCCGGCCCCGCACTTGGATTTGGGCGCCTTGGTGCAGACACGGGGAGTGGTGGACGAGGCGGCCGGCGAGGGCATGGGGGCGATGGTGGAAGAGGGGACGATCTAAACATGGCCAACGCAAAACTAACCCAACGCATTCTCCAGGCCCGTGCCGCTTTGCAGGCTAGCCAG
Source organism: uncultured Caldilineaceae bacterium (assembly GCA_964551895.1). Classification (GTDB taxonomy): domain Bacteria; phylum Chloroflexota; class Anaerolineae; order Caldilineales; family Caldilineaceae; genus JAGNDO01. The sequence goes on from CAZKEX010000151.1 coordinate 8,643, forward strand.
GACGCCCGCTATCAGACGAGGACCCGCACGGCCACGGCAGTGGTGACGGCGGTCAACCGGGACGCCAGCACGGGCCACCTGGACAGCGTGGTGGTGGCCACCATCGACGGCGTGGCGGACCAGCGCATCTTCGTGGGGGCCGGGGTGGGCGTCCGCGTGGGGGACGCTCTGCGGGTGGAGAACCGGGGCAAGGCTTTGGCCCCGGACTGGTCACTGGTTGGCAAGCTGGGCAGTTCGGCGGGGGCCGAGGGCTTGCTGGACGTGGATCGCATACTCAGCACGCCCACGGGCTTGACGCTCACCACAGCCGTTTATGCGCCCTCCCCCGGCAACATCCGGGCACGGGTGACGGCGACCTGGAACCAGCTGGGGGACTGGGAATCTCCCCGCCTGTATGAAGTCCAATTGCGCCGGGACGCAGACAGCAGCATCACCCCCCACAGCGTCCCCCACACCCCAAGCGCCGGGGCCGGAGCCACGGCCAGCTTTTCGGCCAATGGGCTTGAGCCGGGGATTGACTACAGCGTGCGTGTCCGCGCCGTGGGCTATGGGGGCGGCGTGGGCGGGTGGTCGGCCTGGGCCAGCGTGACGGCATCCGCAGACACCACCGCCCCGGCCACCCCCACGGGCTTGACGGCGGAGGCGGTGGACGACTATCACCTACAGTGGCGATGGACGGCCAACACCGAGGCGGATCTGGCCTACTATGAGATCGCCCTGAGCTTGGACGGCAGCAACACCCTGGCCGGATGGCCGAGGACCACGGGCAGCACCCCGGCCTATGGGACCACGGTCCTGCCTGGCCAGGGCTACTATGCCAGGGTGCGGGCCACGGACAGCAGCGGCAACGCCAGCGGCTGGACGGCGTGGGCGGGACCCTTCTCCACCACCGTGCGCCCCTCTTTGGCCGGGTTGGTCTATCTTCAGCCCTGGACCGAACTAGCCGCCGACCTGACCAGCGGGGCCACCAGCATGGACGTGGTGGCCGACCTGTACAGCAGCGGGGAGTTTGTGCACCTGTTGACCGTGGCCGGCGTGGGCGAGGTGGTGAAAGTGACAAGTTCGGCCAGCAGCATCACCGGGGGCTATCGCTACACCATCACCCGCAACGTGGACGGCGACGGG
>CAZKEX010000152.1:0-3419 GCA_964551895.1 uncultured Caldilineaceae bacterium
AGTGGATCTACAACTCCAACGCCATCGAGGGCAACACCCTCACCTTGCAGGAGACTCGGCTGATTCTGGAGACCGGCCTGACCGTGGGCGGCAAAAGTCTGCGGGAACATTTCGAGGTCACCAACCACCGGGAGGCCATCCGCTATGTGCAGGATCTGGTGGAGGGCAGTGAGCCGGTCAGCGCCTTCCAGGTGCGCCAGATCCATCGGCTGGTGATGGCGGGCATCGACGACGAGGGGGCGGGAAGTTATCGTATCTTGCCCGTGCGCATCGCCGGGTCCGCCCACACCCCGCCGGAGGCGTGGCGGGTGGGGCAACTCATGGAGGGCTGGCAGACTTGGCTCATGGGCGAAGCCGCTTCCCTGCATCCTGTGGAGCGGGCAGCCCAGGCCCACCATCGACTGGTGGCCATCCACCCTTTCCTGGACGGCAACGGGCGCACGGCCCGGCTGGTCATGAACCTGCTGCTCATGCGGGAGGGTTTTCCGCCCACCATCATCCTGCGGGCCAACCGTCTCCAATACTACCGGGTGCTGGCACGGGCCGATGGGGACAACCTTGCGCCGTTGGTCAACTTCGTGGGCCGGGCGGTGGAGCGCAGCCTCACCCTCTATCTGGAAGCCTGCACGCCCCAGACCGGGCCGACGCCGCCGGAGGAGGAATGGATTCCCCTGGCCCAGGCCGCCCAGGGCACGCCCTACAGCCAGGCCTACCTCAGCCTCCTGGCCCGGCGAGGACGACTGGAAGCCATCAAGCGGGGCCGCAACTGGCACACCACCCGTCGGGCGGTGGAGGCGTATCGCCGCAGTGTCGAGGAAAAAAGCTGACAGCCTTTTCGCCCCTCGCAATTCGCCCCTCGCCCCTCGCTACTCCCTCCCCCTTGTCCTCACCGCACTAATCGTCGCCGCCGGTCCGTGCTGGATGGATGGACCAGCGGCCCCTAGCCCAGCAAACTGGGAAAGCCCAGAGTCCGGATCAGCCACAGGTCCCAGGACGCGGCATCCACCCCGGCCAGGTAGCCGCTCCAAAGGCTGCTGTATAACCGCGGTCATTAAGAAATGGGAGTAAGTCTGCATTGCGTTTCTCGTGGCTATTTTTGCACAGCCGCCTGAAGCTGCGCTTGAAGCAGATCTGCGGGGAGTTGCCCCGTGCCCGACCAGAGGACGGCTCCTTTGGCGTCGATGATTACATAGCTGGGATGGCCGCGCAGCCCATATTCCCGCAAGCGCTGCTGGCCGATCTCCTGATTGGCGTCGATCTGTTCAAAGACCAGTTGCCCCTTGTAGTCCGATTGAAGCCCATTCACGATGGGCTGCATGGCTGCTCAGGCCGCTCAGGCATCGGTATAGAAATAGAGTACCGTGCCTTGCCCCAAGGCCATACCCGCCGGGACCACGGCTGTTGGGGCCGAACCGCCGCACGCCCCAAGCAGCAGGGCAACCAGCATCCCCCAGATCCCCAAGACCGTCAAACCAAGTCGGGTTGTTCGCTTCATTTGTTGAGTTCCTCCCATTGTTGTGTCATCTGTTGTTGAAATTCCCGCTCATCCTGTGCCCAAAAGGTCTTGATATAGCCCAGCACCTCCTCGGTTTGGGCCGGGCTGAGGATGGCCCCATACGGCGGCATCTTGCTGTTGGGCACGCCGCTGCCGTCGCGGATCACCTGCAAGAGCAGGGCATCCGCATGGTGCCAGGTGTGTCCGCTGCCGTCATGGGGCGGGGCAGGATAGATGCCGTTGGCATCGGGCGCCTTCCAGTTCGGCTCCCCTTCTCCGTTGATGCCGTGGCAGGCGGCACAGTTGGCCTCGTAGAGGGCTTGACCCGCCGCAAGGTTGACAGATCCCGCTTGGCTTCCCGCCGCCCCCCCGCCACAGCCCGCCAGCAGCAAGAGCGCCGCTCCCCACAAAATCACAATCGTTATTGTCTTCATTGCAGCATTTCCTGATGATGCCATGCGCCGTCTGCGGTTTGGACCACACAAACAGGCAATTATGCTTACGGTCTGTGGGCCATTTGATCCTGGAATTGTGCGTTCTTCTCCCCTACCCTGAAAAGTATGAGGGCGGGATGTTACCATAGCCTTCACTCTTTTTTTGCCGCCGAAATTCACCTCAGGGAGTCGCTATGAAAATTCCAAGAATGTTGATCTTGCTTGTCCTGTTGGGAACCCTTTTGGTCTTGGCCGCGTGCGGCGGTCAAGCCGACAGTCAGACAAAGGCCGATGTGCCTGCCGGCCCTACTGTCGAAGTTGAACACGACGAAGCTGAACACATGGAGCCGATGGCCGACGTCCCTGCAGGGGAGATGGATACTGAAGCCATGCAAACAGATACCCATGCCGACACAACCGATAACGATAGGGATCAAGCCCACGATGAAGGCGAAATGATGGACGGCATGGTGATGGATCATGGCGTGCCAGAGGAAGCGGAAGCTGTGGTCAATCCCGTCCCTGCCACAGAGGCCAGCATCGCCGCCGGGTCTCTGGTCTTCCAGACCAATTGCGCCGTCTGTCACGGGGAGAGCGGAGCCGGGGATGGTCCTGCCGCCGCGGCCCTAGACCCCAAACCGGCCAATCTGGGCGCAGACCATGTGCAGGCCAACAGCGATGGCGCACTCTTCTACATCATCACCCACGGGCGCACGGGCACGGCCATGCCGCCCTGGGAGAGCATTCTGACCGAGCAGCAGCGCTGGGAAGTCGTCAACTTTGTGCGCACAGTGAAGGAGTAGGCTTGTGAGGCTGCTAGGGTTCCCCGCCCCGGCAGCCTTTGCCCGCCTATCTTCTTGGCTTACTGAACTGAAAAAAGCAATTAACCGCCGAGGGCACAGAGATCCGCGGAGAATTCGCAGAGGAAAAGTTTTGGTGCTCTTTGTGGCAAGCCTTTTAGACTCTGTCTATGCCAGGCCAGCTCTTTCACAACCACTTTTGCCTTTTGCCTTCTAACCGTGCGTATCTTCCAACGTGATCAGCCCGGTCTGCAACGCCAGGGTCACCACCTCCGTGCGGGAGTTGACCTGGAGCTTGGCGAAGATATTGGCCAGATGGCCCTGCACCGTACGGTCGCTGATGTCCAGGGTCTGGGCAATCTCTCGGTTGGTCCAGCCCTTGGCCGCGGCTCGCACCACGTCCAGTTCCCGTTCGCTCAACGGGTCAACGGATCGGCTGCCCGTCATGCTGGCGATCACCTTGGGGGCCACCTCCGGATCCAGGACGCTCTTGCCGGCGGCCACCTGTTTCACCGCCCGCAACAGGTCGCTGCTTTGGGCAGTCTTCAGCACATAACCGTTGGCCCCAGCCCGCAACAGGGCCAACACATAGGGTTCCTCGTCATACGCCGTCAGGATCAGCACCTTCATCTCCGGGTAGGTGGCCTTGATGCGCTTGGTCAGCTCGATGCCGGTCATCTCCGGCATGCG
>CAZKEX010000152.1:3519-9736 GCA_964551895.1 uncultured Caldilineaceae bacterium
GCAGTTCCACCACGGGCATGTCGGGATCGTGGGTCTCCGGCCACACCAGCCGGGCCACTGGGCTGGAGACGCCCTGGGAGACCGCGGCGGGGGCAAGGCGGGGTTGATTGCCCAGCCAAATCAAGGTCGCCAGCGTCCCCACGACCAAGATCGTCAAAGCCGTGATCACTAAGACCAACATGGGATCGGTGCGGCGCTGTTGCCCGATGGTCGGCATTGTCAGGCGATTTCGGCGAGCGCTCACATGGTTGTTTGTCCTCACGGGGTTTCTTCGTCAGGCGAGAGAATGGTGACAGTGAGCGGGATTTCCAGTTCCTCGCTGGCATTGCTGGCCACATAGACAAACCGCATCACCGGGCCAACCAGACCTGGATGGGTTAGGGGGTCAAACGTGATGGTCAGATCCGTGCTGGCGCCTGCCTTCAAGCTCTTTTGCGCTACCACGGCGCTGGTGCAGCCGCAAGAGGTGCGCAGATCCCCAATGATCAGGGTGCCACTTCCTGTGTTGGTCAATTGCAGGGTGCCGCTCACGGGCGCGGTGGACGCTATGTTGCCCAGGTCAAGTTGGATCGGTTCCACGCTGATGGCCGGGGCGCCACCACAGCCGGCCAGAATCAAAATGCCCGCGGTCAGAACGAAACAGAGAAAGATCAGACGCCGAATCATCACGGATGCTCCATTGTGGCGGGGTCAGCCGGCAACCCCAAGATTGGATCAAATTGAAAGCCCGCCAAGAAGTCCACCACCGCCCACAATTCGTCTTCGCTGTAGATCGTGCCCCAGTTGGGCATCCCCGTTCCCATGCCGCCCCGGGCAATCTTGGCGTAATAGAGGGCCGGCGAGGCCCCCAAAGCCGTGGCCCCATCCTGGAAGTTGGTCACGGTCCCGGTCGCCGAGCCAGCGTCAAAGCCATCCCCGCCGCCACTCTCCCCGTGGCACGAAGCACAGTCTCGGCTGTACAACCGCTGACCCAAGGCCAACGATTCCGGTGTGACCATTTGCTGCCAAAGAAAAGCTGTCAAATCCCAGCGTTCCCCACCCGTCAGCCCGATAGGTATCTTCAGGGCCGACACCTCGTCGGCGGCCAGAGACCGGACAAACGCATCCGGGGCGATCAGGGGCCAGCCCGCCGCCATCAACAGCCCGGTTGGGTCAATCTGGGGGGAAAGTCGGTTCCACACCTGGGCGCCCCGCACCGGATCGGGCCGGGTTGACGGCATTGTCGCGGCCGGGTGTGGGCTGTCCATGCCCAACTTGTCCACGGAGAAGGCATAGCGTGGTGGATCTTGCCCGTAGGCAATGGGCTGGTCAGGATGGTAGGGCTGAGTCACCTCCAACACCGTGCGCATGCGCCAATGGTCCCGCCCACACCAAACCGTACAGTGGATCACATAGCGACCCGACGCCGGCGCCATAAAATCCAGGATCGTTTCCTGACCGGGCAAGATCAAAGGCGTTTCAATATCCGTGCGGGCGATGTGCAGCCCGTGTACCCCCTCGACCCCCACGATGCGCAAGCGCACGGGCTGTCCCGCCACCACTTGCAGGGGTTCGCTGATCCAGCCGCCATCTTTCGGCAGCACGGCCCGCATGGACAGTTCCGCCCGACTTTCGACGTGGCGGATCTGGGCGGCCTTGTCCCCAACCCAGGCCAGGGCATAGGCCAGCGCCAACACGGAAAGCAGAATGGCCAGGGGACGTTCCCAAATGCGTTCCACAGCGGGGTCGGGAGACAGAACGGTCACGTCAGCACCTCTCGGTCAGAGTTCCAAAGATAGAGTCCGCTGCGAAAAGGTCATTTTCACCGCAAAGGCGCAAAGGACGCCAAGAAAAAAAGGCTTTTCCTCTGCGAATCTCTGCGCACCCTCTGCGTTCTCGGCGGTTCAATGGTTTTTGCAGTAGAGGCTCAGGATTAGGGCAGGGCCGCGGCCACGGGCAGGGGCGTGTTTGTCGGCTCGCCAAAGCGGGCGTAATCCTTGTCGATCTGGGTTCTGATCTCCGTGGGAGAGCGTCCCTGCTGCAATCCTTTCATCACATCCTGCGCAATGTCCACACAGATGCCACAGCCTGTGGCATGGCTTTCGTAACTGCCGTCCGCCTGCCAAAAACAGTTATAGTTGGACTCATGGCCCATGCCGCCGCACCCGCAATAACAGGGCATATACTGGAGAATCTCTGCATTGGCGTCGGCAAACTGATAGGCCTGAGATACCCGGCGCGGCTGGCGCTGGACTTGCGTGGGCATGGTCTCCATACTGGTCAGAGTCAACCCCACCGTATCGTTGGTTTGGCTGGCGCAGGCCGAGACGGCAAAGCTGCTGGCGACCAGCATGATGGTCAGGAGTAGAAGGGAAAGACGACGAAACATGGGATGCTCCTTGGCTGCGCGGTTGATTTGCCGTGACTGTCCCAGTTTACCAGCAATTGACATGGCTGCCACGCGCCATATACGGGGCAGGAGATAAGCATAATTGCCTATCCAAGAAAACCCGATGGGCGGAATTACTATGAAAATTTGGGGTCCAGCCTGAACGTGGACGTGGATGTCTTCAGTGTATTGCCCAATTGTGAAGCATTTGTGAAGCGGATGCGAGCGAGTTGTGGGCAAAACCCCCTTAACTCGACCACATTTCCAGCATACTTAACCCACAAGGGTCTGGTATACTGAGAACAGACAATTACACCGCAAAGTCGCCAAGGACGCAAAGAAAGGCCAAACCTGTGCAGCGAACCATTGTCGTGATCGAAGATGACCGCCAGATCCGCAAAGTGGTCGAGGGCTATCTGACCCAGGCCGACTTTCGGGTGTTGAGCGCGGGGGACGGTCCCAGCGGCCTAGCCCTGGTGCAGGCCGAAAAGCCCGCCCTGGTGGTGCTGGACCTGATGCTGCCCGGCATGGACGGACTGGAGATCGCCCGCCGTCTGCGCGCCTCATCGGACCCGGCCATCGCCAATGTCTATCTGCTCATGCTCACCGCCCGGGTGGAGGAGACCGACCGGGTGGTGGGGCTGGAACTGGGGGCCGACGACTACATGACCAAGCCCTTTAGCCCCCGGGAACTGGTGGCCCGGGTGCGTTCCGCCCTGCGCCGCTTCGACGCCCTGGCCGCCCAGAGCCAACCCGCCCAACTCCTGCAAGCCGGGGATCTGCGCCTGGACCCCACCTATCGCACGGTCAACCTGGGGGACGAACGGCTGGACCTCACCAGCACGGAGTTCAATCTGCTCCACCACTTCATGGCCCAGCCCGGTCGTCCTTTTAGCCGCAGCGATCTCCTGGATGTCACCCAGACCGACGCCGCCGGGGACGTCTCCGCCTACGAGCGCACCATCGACGCCCACGTCAAGAACCTGCGCCAAAAACTGGGCGATTCGGGTCGTCACAGCCGCTTCATCGAAACCGTCCACGGCGTGGGCTATCGGTTTGTGGGTTGAGAAGATTGTGGGTCTTTTTTCACCGCAAAGGCGCAAAGAACGCAAAGGATTAAAGAAAGGAAAAACGCTTTTCTTTGCGCCCTTTGCGCCTTTGCGGTAAAAGCTGTTTTTTGCACGCCTATTCCGAGGCATTCCTATGACCGGTCGTCTGTGGTTCAAATTGATGAGCGCCTTTGTCCTGGTGATCGCCGTGGGCATTTTGGTTACCGTATGGGTGGCCGGCCAGAGCGCCGTCACCCAGTTTTCCCATGTCATGATCAACGGGCGTCCGGTGAATCCTGCCGAGCTGTTGACGACCCTGGCGAACCATTATGCGCACGTCGGCGGCTGGCAAGATGCGGACGCTGTGCTGGCCAGTGCGGTCGGCACAGCGTCAACCGGGGAGATGATGGGCGGCATGATGGGCGGCGGTATGATGGGCGGCGGCATGATGGGCGGGGATCGCCTGATTGTGGCGGATGAGACAGGGCTGGTGGTGGCGGATAGCAGTGGGCCACCCACCGGTCGGGTGGCGATGGCCACTCTGGATCAGGGGTTGCCTATCCAAGTGAACGGCGTCCGCGTGGGGACGTTGCTGGTGGACGGTGCGGTGATGACCGTAGCCGGGACGCTCGATCCGGCCGTGCTTACCTCAATCACCCGGGCTGTGTGGCTGGCCGGGGCAGTGGCCGGTGTGGTGGCCCTGCTTTTGGCTGGGCTGTTGGTGACCCAACTTACCCGTCCCCTGTCGGCCCTCTCTGAGGCAGCTCGACATATTGCCCAGGGCGACCGCTCGGTCTCCGTGCCCGTGGGGAGGCGGGACGAGTTGGGGGAGTTGGCGGTGGCCTTCAACCACATGTCCGCCAGCCTCCAGGCCCAAGAGGAACAGCGCCGGGCCTTGATGGCCGATGTGGCCCACGAACTGCGCACCCCCCTGGCCGGGATTCAAGGCACGGTCGAGGCGCTCCAGGACGGCATTTTCCCCCTCACCCAGGAAAACCTGACCCCCATCCAGGAACAGACCGCCCTCTTGGCCCGGCTGGTGGAAGATCTGCGCACCCTGGCCAACGCCGAAGCCGGTCAGATCCGCCTGGATCCGGGGCCGGTGGACATGGCCGAATTGGCCCAGCGGGTGGTGACCATGCACCATGCCGGGGCCACGGCCCGCAATGTGACCGTGACGTTGACCGCACCGGCCACGTTGCCCACCCTCCACGCCGACGCCCAACGGCTGGAACAGATCTTGAGCAATTTGCTGGGCAATGCCCTGCGTCACACCCCCGCCGGTGGGACGGTGGAGGTGGGTTTGGCGCCGACCCCCCAAGGTCTGCGCCTGGCCGTCCTGGACAGCGGCGAAGGCATCTCCCCGGCGGATCTATCCCACCTCTTCGAGCGCTTCTACCGTTCGGACCGCTCCCGCAGCCGGGAGACCGGCGGCACGGGGCTGGGGTTGGCCATCGCCCGCCAACTGGTCACCCTGCACGGCGGACGCATCTGGGCCGAAAGCCCACCAAGTGGGCGTACGCAAGGCAGCGCATTTTATGTCGATCTTCCGATGAGCGGCGCGTAACCCTCCTCTCTCCGCCGAAGCCGCCAGTCGGTACTTGGATCACGCAAACGTATGTGCTTTTTTTGTCTGCTTTGAGTGAGGGTTAGTGCTTCACAGAGGGAGGGACATCCGCGCGAGCGGGTGTCCTTTTTTTGTTGATAGAAAGGCAATTGCCCAATGGGATTGCCCCTTTTTCTGTGTCCCCATCGATTGCCCGTACTGACACCATCCGCTCAACTATGCGGCTTCATTGACATCGTTAATTCCTACTTGATCTTCAGCGCGACGCGTACCTTTCTACAGTTATCACGGCCTCCGTCCCGGACATGGCCTGGCTGTCCAGCATGACGGGACCCAGCACGATACGGCGGGGAAAGGATGATTCCTCCTCCATCTTGACCCGAATATCGGCGCGCCCGCTGTTCTTGAGTTCCCCGCGCACCATCTCAAATAGGCCCGGCACAGTAAGCGGGAAGGGCTGTTCCTGATTGAGGGCGGAGGGAGCATCCCAGCGGTTGGTTTTGGTATTCCAATAGGAGACGTCGCCCCGCACAATCTGGCCCTGTTGCACGATCACCGTCGAGCGCCGCCGGTCGTCCGGGCGCTTCACCTCTACTATGATTTCATAATCCTGCACAGGCTGCTGCTGCCAGCGGGCTTCCGCCTTGTCCATCATCTCCACAGACGCTTTTTGTAGGCCGGAGGAACAGCCGCCCAACAAGGCGGTGATGATAATGCCCAGGAATACAACGATCCACAAACGGGTGAAAGACCGCTCACTACTTTTTGACAGGCGGTTGGAACTCGATGCCGCCCATTAGCCCATAGCCCTTCGATTCACAGCCTCTCCCAATCCACTATGCAAAGCCGTCCGAGGATCGCACGGTTTGCCATAGTCAACATTGCTCGCCATTGTCTTTCTCCTGAGAGTCTAACTGGAACGGGACAATCGTAGCGACGATCCACGATGCAGCCAGAGCCAGCCCAGTCATGCCCGCCCAAAACGGGATCACCCATGGATTTGGATGCGTCCGGTAGACCCGGCGATAGTCCCGACCCGTCTTGAATACCACATACCCCTCCGACGCCAACTCCCAAACCGCTTCATGGGCCAGAAAGATGGCCCCCATTCGCAAGAGACGGCCCGACCAAGACAGTCGGCGGGACGGGCGGAAACCGAGCAACCAGAACGCGTGCAACAGGGCGATGGGCAGAGTCTGCAAATGGCCGAACTCGTGCCAGTAGCTCAGGCGA
>CAZKEX010000153.1:0-9690 GCA_964551895.1 uncultured Caldilineaceae bacterium
ATTCGCCATTCGCCATTCGCCATTCGCCATTCGCCATTCGCCATTCGCCATTCGCACATTCGCCATTCAACCATGCAACTAGCCACCGTCATCGGCGCCTTGGTCGCCACTCAAAAGTATATTGGACTGGAAGGGGTCAAGCTTCTGGTTGTCCAGCCCCTGGATCGGGACGGCGCGCCCACGGGCGAGGCCGTCATTGCCGCGGACGCCACCCGGCAGGCCGGGCCGGGGGAGCAGGTCTTCATCGTCGCCAGCCGGGAAGCCGCCCAGGCTTTGGAGATCACCTTTGTGCCGGTGGACCACGCAGTGGTGGGGATTGTAGATGATGTGGATCGGGGTGGTTGATTTGTTGATTTGTTGATTTGTCCACTGTTTCCCGCCCTCTCTTCGCCATTCGCCATTCGCCTCATTCGCCATTCGCCATTTGGAACTCGCCCATGTATATCGGAAAAGTCTATGCCACGGTTGTGGCCACAATCAAGCATCCTACATTTGACGGTCATAAGTTGCTGTTGGTGGACCGGTTGGATCTGGACGGAAAAGTGACCGGGGCTTACGACATCTGCGTGGATTCGGTCCAGGCCGGGGTGGGGGACACGGTGCTGGTGATGGACGAGGGCACGGGGGCGCGGCAGATCTTGGGGCAGCAGCCCCTCCCCGGCCAGGGCGCGGTGCGGGCGGTGATCGCCGGGATTGTGGATCGGGTGGATTTGGATTAGCGTAGATGTACCCGTTCAATCAGAGAAAAAAATAGGCCACGGATTGAACGGATTAGACGGATTTTTACTGATTTTCAGAGGAAAATCCGTTTTGATCCGTCGCATCCGTCTGATCCATGGCCTATTTTTTGGAGTCGCTGATGGAGATTCCGCTTGAGCTGGTTCCGGTCGTGCGGGCGTTGCTGGCTGAGTACTATGTTGACCACAAGGTTCCAGCATAGGCATGAGGGCGCTGAGGCCCCCAGGTACTGGGACAAACGGGTGGCGATTGTCAATCAGGGGGTCTGGACGGATGGATCTCCTTCTTTAACAAAAAGGAAATTGCTATGAACCACATCGAAGGTAATTTTAAGGGTGTTCGCAACATCAATATCTACTATCAAGGCTGGCTGCCCGACGGCGAGGTGAAAGCCGTACTCTTGGTTGTCCACGGCTTGGGCGAACATAGCGGACGCTATATGAATGTGGTCAACCACTTTGTGCCCCTGGGCTACGCGGTCTACGCTTTGGACCATATCGGCCACGGCAAGTCCGACGGGGCCCGGGAGATGGTGGACCGTTTTGCTGATTTCACCGACACCCTGGCCATCTACTACAAAATGGTGGTCGACTGGCAGGCGGGGAAGCCTATTTTCTTGCTGGGCCACAGCATGGGCGGCGCCATCGCCTCGGCCTATTTGCTGGACCATCAGGCGGATTTCAGCGGAGCCATCATCTCTGCGCCGGCGGTCAAGGTGGGGGACAACGTCTCCTCGGCCACCATCGCCATCAGCAAGGCGCTGTCCAAGATCGCGCCCAAGATGGGGGTGCTGGCCTTGGACGTCAACGGCATCTGCCGTGACCCGGCCGTGGTGGCCGCGTACGTGGCGGATCCCCTGGTCTTCCAGGGCAAGACCCCGGCCCGGCTGGCCGCGGAGATGCTGGGGGCCATGCAGCGCATCACCGAGGAGGCGGGCAAAATCTCCCTGCCCCTGATCATCGTCCAGGGGTCCAAAGACGCCCTGGTCGACCCGGCCGGCGCGCAGATGCTCTACGACAAGGCCAGTTCCACGGACAAGACGATCAAGATCTACGACGGCCTCTTCCACGAAGTCTTCAACGAGCCGGAGCGGGAGGAAGTGTTGGGGGATGTGGCGACGTGGTTGGCGGCGCGGGTCGTGTAGAATCGAGGTTGCTATGATCAAAAATGGTTTGCCGCCCATCCATCCCGGTGAATTTTTGGCCGAGGCCCTAGCCGAACTTGGCGTCTCCCAGGCCAAGTTTGCCCGCACTATCGGTGTGTCGCCCATGCGTGTATCGCACATTGTCCATCGCACCCGCCCGGCCACAGCGGAACTGGCGTTGCTCTTTGGCCGGGCGTTTGGACAGTCGCCCCAATATTGGCTCAATCTCCAGGCGGAGTACGATTTGAAGACGACCGAGGCGGCAATCGGGGACCGGTTGTTGCGTGTGACCGAGTTGGTGGCTACATAACACCCACCAGGGTAAATCGCAATCTCGAAGGCAGTATTGTATCTGTTCGTTTTGGAGGACACACTATGGAAACTTCGCTCATTCAATCCGATCCAAAGGTAATGATGGGCAAACCGGTGATCGCTGGTACAAGAATCACAGTTGAGTCGGTTCTCGAGAAGCTGGCGGCAGGTGAGACGGCGGAGCAACTGCTGGAAGCCCATCCTCGTTTGACCCAAGAGTCCATTTTTGCGGCATCGGCGTTAGCCTCGCAAAGCCCACTGACCGAACAGGAAATTGATCAGCTTGTCATCGATCAGGCCGATGTAGATGCCGCCTGGGAGGAACCAGTAGGCTGTGATCAAAACGGAGAGGTCCATGACCTCTCCGCAGTCTTAACATCGGCACCCGAAGGTGGGTATATCGCCCATAATCCTGAGATGGGGACAACCACTCGGGACGAGACGGTCGAAGAAGCCTTGGCCAATTTGCGTGAGGCGACCGAACTTTATCTTGAAGAGTTCCCGCCCACATTGCACGAGGAGTAAACAATGGCTCGAATCCCAAAACAACCCCAGAAGATCAAAGAACGTCTGCAAAGCTATGAAAAGACGCTGCGGAGAGAGGTCAAGATCCATGGCGCCATCGATGACAGCGCCGGGCGTCGCTATGAACTCGGCGCACTCTATTTGTTGCTGGGGGATGTCAAAGGCGCGGTCAAATCGTACAAGTGGACGGAGCAACTGGCTCCGGACGATATGGGTGAACCTTTTGACCACCTTTGTTGGACATTGGCCCTCTATCGTTCCGGCGATATAGAGGCCGCTTCCACCAAGTTGTGCCAAACCATGCTGCTCAATCTCTACCTGATTCCCTTCCTGATTGGCGTGGAGCAGGAGCCGTTCAACATCTGGCATGGCACCAACTGGGCAGAGAAGAGCTACATCAGCTATGCGCCCTCTGAAATCTTCGCTTTGTGGGATGAAGCCGCCATCGACTGGGCACGGCAGACCTATCAAAGCCCTAAATTTCGTGCAGTGCGGGACCGATATGTTCTGCTTTCAGAACAGTTGCAGTCCGAGCGTCCGGGGCCAAAGCGCAGTCAGATTGTGCAAGAACTGTATCAGCTCAAGGCGGGCTAGCCCCAAGCCCGGTGCGGACTGGCGGGATCTGGTCCCGCTGTGGCTGACCTCCCCCGCGTTGAGGCAAGATGCCGGCGCGGATGCGGAGATTTTGGGCGTCCGGTCAGCTGACCACTGATTCTGCCAGAGTTGGGCATCGTGTTTGACCATTGACAATCGAGTTGGAGGCGGCTGATATCTGGCCATTAGGTTGAAGGGCTATCAGGTTTTGAATATGGTAGGGAATTAACTTAGGAGATTCACGATGGCTGACCGGCCTCGACTCTTTCGCGATCCAAAAGAAGTAAAAAAACGAGAAGCGGGCATATTTTCAACTCGCGTTGCCCCACTAAATAATTGGGTATTAAATCTGCGCGAGAGACTTGGCCCAAAGGCTATCGTCCCCTGGTTTGACCCAGAAGACGGTGGAACAGAAGCTAAAATCCTTTGGCTGCTTGAAGCGCCTGGTCCCAAAGCAACCCGCGAGCGAGGTGGCAGTGGTTTTATATCTTGTAACAACAATGATGGAACAGCACAAAATACTTGGGAAACCAGGGAACTTGCGGGGATCTCCCGCAAATTGGTTGTTCATTGGAACGCAATATCCTACTATTTAGGTTCGAGCACCAAAATTCGAGCTTACGACAAGGATGATATTGCTGCTGTTGGACCTCTAATAACTGAGCTACTAGATCTCCTTCCCAAACTTCAGGTCGTAATTCTTGGGGGTAAAGCCGCCAGCAAAGTCTGGCAAAACTATGCACCTCAGGGTAATAGGCTAATTATTATTGAATGCCCTCACCCTTCACCAACCAACCTGAATACTCGCCCTGGGAACCGGGAGCAAGTCATTGAAGCCTGGCAAGAAGCTTTGAGTTATGTAAAAAGGTGACCAAGGTGAGCTTTGTCGTTTGTCTACCAATAGATTGATGCCTGTCACGCCCATATTTCCACCACTCATCCGCTACCAAGCCACCCACAAACCCATCACCCGCAAGACCGAGCAGCAGTTGCGCCAGGAGATCGGTTAGGACATGAAAGAGCCATCAACGCAAACATGGGAAACCGCACAATACACGGCCAATCCCGACCTGCCGGAGATCGAAGACGTGGAGATCGTGGCTGATTTTCTGCCACAGCCAGGAGTGATAGTCCGGCGCGTCCCGCAAGAAAGCGAACCAACCAACATCGTCATCCTCGACCCCGATATCGCCGAGGCATTTCCTAACGCGGAAGCGGTCAACCAAGCCCTCCGCCTCTTGCTTGAGTTAGCCAAAACCAGCGTCCATCCTGTATCCTCATAGGAGGGAACAGTTCCCGTTTTATTCACATCTCACAACTCGCAACTCGCATCCCAAACCCATGACCACACTCATCCGCTACCAAGCCACCCACAAACCCATCATCCGCAAGACCGAGCAGCAACTGCGCCAGGAGATCATCCAGGTGTGCAGGATGCTGTGGCAGAAGGGCTTTGTGGCGGCCACGGACGGCAACGTCAGCGCCCGGCTGGATGATGACCGCTTTCTGTGTACCCCCTCCGGCTTCAGCAAGGGGCTGCTGGAACCGGACCAGCTCATCGTCATCGACTGGGATGTGAAGCCCGTGGGCGGCCGCTATGGCCCGGCCCGGGATCTGCACCCCACCAGCGAGATGCTCCTGCACCTGGAAGCCTACCGCCAGCGCCCGGATGTGCAGGCCGTGGTCCACGCCCACCCGCCCACGGCCATCGCCCTGAGCATCGCCGGCATCGACCTGGCGCGCTGCTTCATCCCCGACGTGGTGCTCAGCCTGGGCATGATCCCCACCACGGAGTACGCCACCCCGGCCAGCGGCGAAGGCGCCACGGTGATCACCGAGCTGATCAAGCGCTACGACGCCCTGATCCTGCGCCGCCACGGCAGCATCACCGTGGGCAAGGATGTCACCGAAGCCTATCTGCGCCTGGAAAAGCTGGAGCAGACCGCCACCATCGCCAAACATCTGGTCGACCTGGGCCGAGAAGAGCCCTTCCCCGCCACCGAAGCCCAAAAGCTCGTCGACTGGCGCATCAACGCCGGCCTCATGCGCCCCGGCCAGGCCGCGGATCTGTGCGAGCGCTGCGGGGTGTGTCATGACGGGGCATGTGCCGTGCGCTGAGACAAGGAGACAAGGAGACAAGGAGACAGGGAGACAGGGAGACAGGGAGAAGTGGGAACGGAACGAATCTCCCAATCTCCCAATCTCCCAATCTCCTTGTCTCCCTGTCTCCTTGTCTCCCTGTCTCCCCATCTCCTTGTCTCCCAATCCCCTCAATTTTTGACCAACCCCCCCCACCCCTGCTATACTGCGGGGAGTCCTGAATTACCCATGTGCGCCCCCATCGTCTAGAGGACCAGGACTCAGGCCTTTCAAGCCTGCTACAGGGGTTCGAATCCCCTTGGGGGCACAAGAAGAGCGTCGCTGTCCACCACAGCGGCGCTCTTCTTATTTTTGATTGGGGATTTTTGATTTTGGATTGATGGTTTATCCAGGTCGATCCCCGCCCCTAATCCAAAATCCTCAATCCAAAATCCAAAATCCCAATGCGCAAACACCCACTGATCCTGCCCGTCTATGCACCGACGTTGCTGCTGGCCTTTTGCCGGGGCATGTTGATCCCGGTGCTGCCGGTCTATGCCAAGTCGTTTGACATCTCCTATGGGTTGATCGGGCTGATCCTGGGCGCCCAGGGCATGGGCACCTTGGCGGGGGATCTGCCCGCGGGCATCTTGTTGGGGCGGTTGGGCCAGAAGCGCTCCATGATCCTGGGCATCGCCGGCATGGCCCTCTCTGCCCTGGCCCTCTTCTTGGCTGGGAGCTATTGGGAGCTGGTGATCTACAACTTCGCCCTGGGCTTCACCTCGGCCCTGTGGAACATCTCCCGCCACGCCTATCTGGCCAGCGCCATCCCCATCACCCAGCGCGGCCAATCCATCGCCATCTATGGGGGCATCAACCGGGTGGGCACCTTTGGCGGCCCGGTGATCGGCGGCCTGATCGGCGCCCGCTTTGGCCTCAGCATGCCCTTTCTGGTCTATGGCCTGATCGCCGCCTTCTGCCTGATCTTCCCCATCATCTTCACCGAGGTGCCCGTGGACGCTGACGTGGTGCGCCGGGGCGGGGTGCGGGGCCATACGGGCCACCTGTGGAGCATCCTGCGGGACCACTACCGGGTCCTGCTCCCCGCCGGTTCCGGCCAGATCTTCGCCCAGATGATCCGCAGCGCCCGCAGCAGCATCATCCCTCTCTACGCCGCCGACATCCTGGGCCTGGACCTGACCGCCATCGGCCTGATCATCTCCATCAGCTCGGCCATCGACATGAGCCTCTTCTACCCTGCCGGCCTGCTCATGGACCGGGCGGGGCGCAAGTTCGCCTACGTGCCCTCCTTCATCATCCAGGGTGTGGGCATGGGCATGATCCCGTTGATGGGACCGGCGGCCGGCTTTGGCGGGCTGCTTTTGGCCAGTTGTGTGATCGGCTTTGGCAACGGCCTGGGCTCCGGCACCATGATGACCCTGGGCGCGGACCTGGCCCCCAAGGAGAGCATGGGCGAATTCCTGGGCATCTGGCGGCTGATCGGCGACGTCGGCGGCACCGGCGGACCCCTGGCTGTCGGGGCCATCGCCGATCTGGTGGGATTGGGGCCGACCGCCCTTGTCATGGGCGGTGTGGGCCTCCTCGCCGCCGCCACCCTGGGGCTGCTCGTGCCAGAGACGCTCAAACGGCCCAAATTGAGGGTGATGTAGCCCCTTGCCGGAGGATGCGAGAGGGGGTATACTTTTAAGGCAAAAGGCAAAAGTTCAGCGAATCTAAAAAAATAGGCCACGGATTGAACGGATTAGACGGATTTCCACTGATTTTTAGAAGAAAATCCGTTTTTGATCCGTCGCATCCGTCTAATCCGTGGCCTATTTTTTCCCACCTCCCCTCAATCCAAAATCAAAAATCCACAATCCAAAATCCCATGACCGACCGTTCCCGAACCTACCGAACCCAAGCCGTGATCCTGCGCCGCCGTGACTACGGGGACGCGGACCGTGTGTTGACCGTCTTCACGCCGGACCGGGGCAAGCTGGAGCTGATCGGCAAGGGCATCCGCAAGACCACCAGCCGCAAGGCCGGCCATCTGGAGCTTTTCACCCACGTCTCCTTCCTCGCCGCCCAAGCCCGCACCTGGGACATTATCACCGAAGCCCAGGCCATCCAGAGCTTCCGCCACCTGCGCACGGATCTGGACACCATCGGCCAGGCCAGCTATGTGGCCGAACTGATCGACGCCTTCACCCAGAGCGAGGACGAGAACAAGCTGCTGTGGGATCTGCTGTTGCTGGTGCTGCGGGAGTTGGATGAGAGCGGGGAGATGGGGAGACAGGGAGAGGGGGAGACAGGGAGCGAGCGGGTAGGGGTTGGGGTGTTGATGCGGTGGTTTGAGCTGCATCTGTTGGGGTTGGTGGGCTTTCAGCCGGAGCTGTTTCATTGCCTCAACTGCGGCGAGGATTTGCAGCCGGTGACCAACTATCTCAGCATCCAGGACGCCAGCATCTACTGTCCCCGCTGTGGGGAGAGCCGGGGGGGCGCCGAACCCATCCAGGTGGACGTGCTCAAAGTCCTGCGCTATCTGCAAAGCCGCCCCTGGGCCACCGTGCGCAGCCTGGCCGTGCGCCCGGCCATCATGAGCCGGGTGGAGAGCATCCTCTACCGCACCCTCATCACCGTGCTGGAACGGCAGTTGAAAAGCGTGGCGTTTATGCGCCATGTGAGAGGGAAGTAACGAGTAATGAGTGACGAGTAATGGGCGTGGTTGGGGATTTCTCGACCTTCAATGTATTTTCTCGTCAACAACTTACTCGACCACGTTCATTACTCATTACTCATTACTCATCACTCATTATTCATCACTCATTGCCCTATGCACATCCGCGACTACCAAAGCTGGTTGAAAAATTGGGACGAGGCCCGCACCTGGGATCGGGTGTTGGTGGGCCATACCCTGCTCCACGCCGTGGAGGAGTTGGGGGAGATCAGCAAGCTGGTGCAGATGGTGGAGGGCTATCGGGAGCCGGACCCGGCGGACCCGGATGAGGTACGGGAGTTGTTGGCTTTGGAGTTGAGCGATCTGCAGGTCATGCTCTTCAAGATCGCCTACCAGTGCGGCATCGACATGGAGGAGGCCATGCAAAAGGGCATGGCCAAGGCCGACGCCCGCTTCCCCGACCCATCCACCGGCCCGGCGGATCGGGCCGCGTATTGGGAGCGCTTTCGGCAACATATTGAGCGTTTGGACGAATAAGAATCACCGCAAAGTCGCAAAGAACGCAAAGAACGCAAAGAGAAAAAGCCTTCTTTTTCTTTCTTAAATCCTTTGCGCCCTTCGCGACTTTGCGGTGAAAAAATAGCCTTTGTCCCCCCGAATGGATTGGACTCGCCATGAAGATCATCAATGCAGCCCGGTTTGCGGGAATCACCTATTTGGTCACCGGTCTGGTCACCCTGCTTGGGATTTTGCCGGGGTTGGACGGCATGGGGGACTTTACTGCCCGCCAAGCTTGGTTTGCGGCCAACGGCGGCCTGTGGACCCTGGGCGGCTGGCTGTGGTTGGTCGCCATCTTTGCGTGGATGGCGCTGTTGGTCAGCTTTTTGTGGAGCTATTCCCCCGCCCACCGCATCGCCACCATGCTCCAGTCCGGGCTGATGCTGATCTCCGCCACCCTGGCCATTGCCGGGGTGCTGGTGTGGATGAATTTGCTGCCCGCCGCGGTAAAATCCGGCGGCGACCTGGTCGCCTTCACCGACGGGCTGGCCATGACTCTGCTTGGGGCCGGTCTCTTCATGGGCGGCATCGTCACCGCCTGGATCGGGATCGACCTGCGGCTGATGGACAAGGTCCCCAACAGGTGGGTGCTGCCCGGCATCCTGGCCGGACTGCTCTTGATCCCTACCCCGTTTTTTCTGCCCCGGATCACCCTCACCCTCTGGTTTGCCCTGGCCGTCTTCGTGGCCTGGTGCGCCGTCCTCGCCTTCCAACGCAAACAGCCCGCCGCCTTTCCAGAGTGGTCGGGGTTTTAGGGGGCGAGGGGCGAATTGCGGGGCTTCGACGTGAGCTCAGCCGAAGGGTGTAGTAGACACGGTAATTAGCCAATTCGCCTAATTACCGCTAATTGGGCGAATTGATCCGCCCAATTAGCGGTAATTGGGCGGATACACCCCCTTTTATCCACTCCACAATTCCCAATCCGCTCCTCCCCAGATCCGGTTTCGATACGACCGGAAACTGCCCCGGTCTACTCAACCTGCGCCCAATCCCCAATCCTCAATCCGCTCCTCCCCAGATCCGGTTTCGATACGCCCGGAAACTGCCCCGGTCTACTCAACCT
>CAZKEX010000154.1:0-9659 GCA_964551895.1 uncultured Caldilineaceae bacterium
ATCACTTGGTGGACCAATCGGGGGCATCGCCAGAACAGATCCAAGGGGCGCAGAAGGCGCGTATCGCCCAGTTGCTGATGATGGCGGCTTTCCAGAAATTCGCACGAAGGGCATTGGCGCAGGCGGCACAACTGGTGTCCCAAGTGGAGCGGACCGGCGGTATCAACTATGCCAAAGTCTTCGTGATCTATCTGGCGACGACCCAGGAACGGCAGACCGTGCAAGAGTTTGCTGAAACGGTCAATCGGTATACAGAGAATAGAGGAGGCGATATGTTAACCTACGCTGAGGAACTACTTCAGGAAGGTGAGATCAAAGGTAAGCAGGAAGGTAAGCAGGAAGGCAAACAGGAAGGCTTGCTGGAAGGCGAGATCAAGGGCAAGATCGAGATGATCGAGAGCCTCTTGAGTGTGGGAGGGGACTGGGGGTTGATCACAAAGGCCACTGGGATTGACCCGATCCGATTTCAGGCGCTCAAGGAACAGTTGGCCCAGTTGACTGGGGCATAAGCGGCAACATCTCTTCTCTTCGACTCGTATCCCGCAACCCATGTCCCGAACCCTGCCCGCAAGAGTCACCCAAAAACTAAACGAACTGCCCGCCAGTCCCGGCTGTTATCTGATGCTCAACGAAGCCGGGACGGTGATCTATGTGGGCAAGGCTGTGATGCTGCGCAATCGGGTGCGCAGCTATTTTCACGCGTCTGCCCAGCACACGGAGAAGACCTTGGCCCTGGTGGCGGAAATCCGGGACATCTCGTGGTGGGTGACCGAGACCGAGCTGGAAGCGCTGATCCTGGAAAACGAGCTGATCAAGCAGCACTGGCCCCACTACAACATCCGGCTCAAGGACGACAAGCAGTACCCCTATATCAAGGTCAACTGGCAGGACGACTTCCCCAAGGTGCAGATCGTGCGCAAGGTACTCAAGGATGGCGCCCGCTATTTTGGCCCGTACACCAGCAGCCGGGCCGTGAGCCAAACCCTGGACGGTCTGCGCCGGGTCTTCCCCTATCTGGACTGTAACCGCACCATCACCGGCCAGGACAAGCGGGCCTGCCTCTATTACCACTTGAAATTGTGCGGCGCACCCTGCATTGGGGCCCAGAGCCGGGAGGACTATCGGGAGATCATCCGCCAGATGATGGACTTCCTGCAAGGCGACGCGGACACGGTGATGGCCGAGCTGACCCGGCGCATGGACAAGGCCGCAGAAGATCTCAACTTCGAACACGCCGCCCTCTATCGGGACCGCATCAAGGCCGCCCAGCGCATTGTGGAGCAGCAGAAGATCGTCAACACCAGCCTGGAGGACGAGGACTACATCGCCGCGGCCCAGGACGAGCGCACGGGGGACACGGTGGTCCAGGTCCTCTTTGTGCGCCGGGGGCGGTTGACCGGGCGGGAGAGTTTTGTGCTGGAAGGGGCTGAGATCGCCGCGGCCGAGGAACAGGCCGCGGCGAATGGGGGTGGGGCCACCGGGGTCAATCTGCGGGGAAATTTGATTGGGGCCTTCATGCAACAATACTACGACGAGGCCACCTTTGTCCCTAAACGTGTGCTAACCCAAGCCCAGCCGGACACGGCGGATGTGCTGGCCGCGTGGTTGACGACCTTGCACGGGGCAAAAGTGGAGATCCGCCAGCCCTTGCGGGGGCCAAAGCGCAAGCTGATGCAGATGGCCGAGGAGAACGCGGCCGAATATCTGCGGGTGCAGCAGGCCGAGTGGGCCTTGGACACCAACAAGCAGACCGAGGCCATCAGCGCCTTGCAACAGCTTTTGGACCTGCCCCGCCCCCCGGCCCGGCTGGAATGTTTTGATATCAGCACCCTGCAGGGCACAAACACGGTGGGCGCAATGGTCGTCTTTGCCAAGGGCGCGCCCCTCAAGTCAGCCTATCGCCGGTTCAAACTCCACGGCAAGGGCAGCCAGGGCGCGCCGGACGACTTCGCCAGTATGCGGGAGACCCTGCGCCGCCGCTTCCGTCGGGCGGTGGAAACGGCCAAGCCGGCGCCGGGCAAGAAGGCCCGCAAAGGCGACGAACAGTGGCGCATCCTGCCGGATCTGCTGATCGTCGACGGGGGCAAGGGCCAGTTGAGCGTGGCCGTGGAGGTGCTGGAAGAGTTCGGCCTGGCCGACGCCGTGCCCGTGGTGGGGCTGGCCAAGCAGGAGGAAGAGCTCTTTCTGCCCGGTCGATCCCAGTCCATCTGGATGAAGCGGGGCAGCCCGGCCCTGCACTTGGTCCAGCGCATCCGGGATGAGGCCCATCGCTGGGGCATCACCTATCACCGCAACCTGCGGGGCAAGGCCCAGGTGCGCTCGTTGCTGGACGAAGTGCCGGGCATCGGTCCCTCCCGGCGCAAGGCCTTGCTCACCTACTATGCCGGGGATCTGGACAAGATCCGGGCCGCGGCCGTGGACGAGATCGCGGCGATTCCGGGCATGACAAGATCGTCCGCCCAGGCTGTGAAGGATGCGTTGTGAGTTTGAAGACGTGGTCGCCGCAAGAGCGCCAAGAACGCACAGAAGCCCAAGGAGTCTTGATTTATGGACCTTCCCCGCTCCGATCTTGATGAGGACCTGATCCTCAGCTTTGAATTTTTGAAGGGCGTGCCCGGGGATGAGCGGTTGCACGCGCTCTTCGATGGCTGGGGTAGGCAAACCTATCGGGGCAACCAGACGATCTTTGCCCAAGGTGACGAGGCCAAATACACCTATGTGGTCCTCAGCGGCCAGGTGACGTGGGTGCGACGCAAGCAACCTACGGAGTTGGGCGAGCCGATCCTGAGCCATTTTGTAGAGAAAGGGGGGCTGTTGGGCCACTATGGGTTGCTCTACAACTCGACGCATGTCTATACGGCCACAGCAGATGGGGCGTGTGAACTCATGTTGTTGGACAATCGGGCGCTCAACCGGCTGATCTATCGCTATACGCATGTACAGGGCCAGATGATGAAGCTGAAGACCATTGGGCGATTGCGCACGGTCCCCTGGCTGGCCGAGCTGGATCTGGTCGATATCAGCTTGCTGGCCGATGTGGCGGTGAGGAAAGAATTTCAGCCTGATGAGATAATCTATCAAAATGGGCCGGTTGGGGAAGATAGCTTTTATATCATTGATCGAGGCCAGGTTGATCTTTCCTATGGACGCGTTGGTATTGTGCGTTTTTTGGGCAATGGGACCGTTTTTGGCATCTTTCCTATGTTGGGAGCTGGCGGCTATCGCAACACGGCCACAGTCCGCTGTCCCAGCGAGATCTTCGCGCTTCCCCACAATATTCTACGCCAGGCGGTTCGCCGTCTTCCCAAAATGAGCAAGGGGGATCGGCATGATACGCGGGTGGAAACCCTGCATCAAACCCGCCTTTTTGCCGGGCTGAGTGACCAGGAGGCCAGTAAATTGGCCGGTTATGCCAGCCATATTTATATGCCCAACCATCACCTGATCAGTCTGCAAAAAGAATCGGCCCATGCCCTGTGGCTGTTGATGCCTGGCAGCACGGCCACCCTGCATGTGTTGGATGGTGAGGGCGACGCCCAGCCGCAGAAACGGGTCAACGGCCCCATTCATTTCGGCGAAGCGGCCCTGCTCATGGAATCGCCCATCAGTTCCACCATCGAGGCCAACCCCGGCAGCGAATGGCTCAAATTGGACCGGCAAGATTTCCTGATCTTTGATCGTCAAGAAGAGGGGAGGATTATCCCCAAGTTGACGCCCAGCCCGGCCACCCTCAAGATCCGCAGAGAAGAAGGGGAGCGCAAGCAGGTCTCTTGGCTGGCGACAGATGAGGCGTTGTTGCTTTATGATCGCCGCCATTGGTTCATTCTGGTGCGCAAATTGATCCCAGGGTTGATCATGGCTGGTATTTTTCTTCTATTGCTTTTGGCCAATTGGGGACTGCCCCTGGAATCGGTGGGTTTGTTGAGGCCCATCACCTGGGGTGTAGGGGTTTTGGCATTTCTGGCCGGGCTGTGGGGATGGCTGGACTATCTGAACGATTTTCTGTTTGTTACCAGCAAGCGGATCGTGCAGCAAGACAAAGTGATCTTCTTTAGCGAATCCCGACGTGAGGCCTCTTTGAACCAAATTCAGAATATTTCAGTCGCCACCGGGTTCTTGGGCAATCTCTTTGGCTATGGAGAAGTGGTGATCCAGACGGCATCTAAGCAAGGCAATATTGTCTTCGACTTTGCGCCAGACCCGGCCAATATGCGGGACGTGATCTTTGGTCAAATGCAGATGCAGCGGAATAATCTTCAAGCCCAAACCAAGATGAACATTCAAGAGCTATTGGAGGCACGTCTTGGCATCAAGTTGACCCTGCCGGATCGGGTTTTGACCTCTGCACCCAAGGTGGCTGCTCCTCCCCCCAAGGGTTTTTGGAAGAGATTGCAGAGGCAATGGCGCGTTTTCTGGTCCTCTGAACCCGAACAGTGGGAGGATGCCTCGAAGGTGGTTTGGCGGCAACATTGGTTCGTGCTGCTCAGTAAAATTCTGACCCCGGTCGCTCTTCTTCTGGTGTCCATTGTGGTGGGTGTGGGTGGCTTTTTGGGGATTGTGCAAGAAATTGCCGGGGCATTCCAGGCTGTTGAACTGTTGGCCAGTGTGGTGGGGTTGATCGCGTTGTTGACGGGGTGGTGGATCTTTGCGGATTGGCGCAATGACACCTATGAATTGACGGACACTATGATCGTAGACATCAGCAAACTCCCCCTCTTTTTTGCAGAGGATCGCCGTCAAGCCCAGATTTCGGAGATTCAGGATATTCAGTTTGAAATGCCCACACCCCTCCACTACATTTTGAACTTTGGCGATGTCAAGATCAGCACCGCAGCCACCGATGGTATATTCACCTTTGACCGGGTACCGGCACCTGCCGACGTCGTGGACGAGATCCGGCGGCGGATTGAAAAATGGCGTTATGCCGACGAAACTGCCCGTGCCACCAAGCGGGCCGAGGAACTCCCCGACTGGTTTGAAATTTATAAGCGCTTGGACTCAAAATAGTAGGATGGGGATCCCCTCA
Organism: uncultured Caldilineaceae bacterium; assembly: GCA_964551895.1. Taxonomy (GTDB): domain Bacteria; phylum Chloroflexota; class Anaerolineae; order Caldilineales; family Caldilineaceae; genus JAGNDO01. Next base: position 5,027 of record CAZKEX010000154.1, read on the forward strand.
CCCCTTCTTCCCCGTCAACAACCCCCAATTCAGCCGGAAGAAGTCGAAGCCGGAGTAGAGGGTCTGATAGAGGGCGGTGAGGAGCAGGGCGTACATGATCACCCCGTAGACAATGCCCAAGGTGTTGGCCAACCCTGGGGCCATGGCCGGAGCCATGTAGACCTGGTGCATGAAGACCAAAAACGCCCCGCCCAGGCTGACCGCCTGCAGGATCGTCTTTTGCTTGCCGCTCTTCACCGCGGCCACGGCCACCCCCTTGCCCAAGAAATAGAAGCGCAGCACAGTGATGATGACCTCCCGCAGGGCAATGGGGATCAGGATCCAATAGGGCACGATGCCCAAATAGGCCACGGTGAAAAAGGATCCCAGCACCAACAGTTTATCGGCGATGGGGTCCAGGATCTTGCCGAAGGTGGTGATGTCGTTGTTGGCCCGAGCCATGCGCCCATCCACAATGTCCGTGATCACGGCCACCACAAACAGCCCAGCCGCCAACAGGCGCATGGTCAGAGACTCCTGCAAAAAGAGCCACGGGATGATCAGGGCCAAAATGGTGCGAAAAACTGTCAACGTGTTGGGCCAGTTGACAGTGCGAGAGCGGCGTAGCGATTCCATTAGCAGGCGTCCTTTTGAAATAGCATCAAGGGAGCGAAGGGGAGAACACGAACGGCACGAAAGCCCTTCGGTGGCTGATCATGGCTTACGGCGATAGGGGACACGTAAGGGTTCTTTATTCTAGCATAGGCAGAGAGATTCCCCACACTTGCCCAGAATCATTGGGTCTTTCTGCCCAAAGCTGCAAGAAACACAATTTGGGGCTTGACTTGTCGAAAAAACAGGGTTATTCTAGGCAGTGGAAGATTGTGTAAGTTCTGTTCGGAATTCGCTCAAAGCCTGCCGGACTTGCAGACCCGGTGGGCTTTTCTGTTTGCTGCACAGACTGCCCAACTTCCAGCTTTATCAACCGTACCACATCTGATTACCCTGGCAGCCGCCAGAACAAGGAGAATCGAAACATGAGTACACGGGAAACCGGCACCGTCAAGTGGTTTAATGACGCCAAAGGCTTCGGCTTTATCCAGCGAGACGCGGGGGACGATGTCTTTGTCCACCACTCTGCCATCCAATCTGAAGGCTTCCGCACCCTGAGCGAAGGCCAGCGGGTGGAGTTTGAGGTGGAGCAGGGCGCAAAGGGATTGGCCGCCAAAGACGTTACGAAACTGTAGCCCCTTGATGAGCCAATTACCCACCCTAGTATCGGATCAGCTTGTTGTTGGCATCGATTATTCCCTTCGGGACGAAGAAGGCGAACTCATTGATACCAACGAAGGCTACCCCCCACTGGAGTTTCTGCACGGCTTTGGCCAGATCATTCCCGGCTTGGAACAGGCCCTGAATGGCATGGCTGTCGGCGAAGAGAAGCAGGTGGTGGTAGCACCGGAAAACGGCTATGGGGAGTATCAACCGGAGGCCCAGGAGACTGTGCCCTTGGATGCCTTCCCCGACGACATGGACGTGGAAGAGGGCATGGAGATCCAGGTTCAGGATGAAGACGGCCAGGTTCTTCAGGCCATGGTCACCCAGGTAGATGGGGACGAGGTCACCCTGGACTTCAACCACCCCCTGGCCGGGGTCACGCTCCATTTTGATGTGCGGATCGCCAGCCTGCGGGCCGCCACCGCCGAAGAGCTGGAACATGGTCACGCCCACGGCGCAGACCACGACCATGATTGATGTGACGGACCCGGGGCGGTGAACGGTCCTCCGCCACGCTCTTGATCCATTGCTGACAGCGGTTTGCCGCAGATCAGCGCCCTGGGACATGAATTGTTCCAAAACTACGGCAACGCCCAGTCAATTCGGGCGTTGCCGTTTCTCTTGTCAGTCACCCAATCGCCCAATCGCCCAATTGCCCAATCTCAACAGACACCGCCCCCAACCCCTCACCATCCAAAACTGAGCCGGTCGATCAGCCGCTTGGGCAGACCGGCGCTGCGCATCTGGCTCTGGGTCAGATCGATCGGATAGGCCACCCGGTGACAGCACCATGTGCGCTGGGCCAGATCCAAAATGGCGTACGCGGCCCTGGCGTCGTTGTCCCTGGGTTGACCCACGCTGCCGGGGTTGAGGATCAGCCGGTGGGCTGGTTCGGCATCCAGCTTGTAGAGGACGCCAACTTGGGGTTGCAGATGGTGGACCGTGGCCACAAAGGCCGCCGGTTCTGGACTCTCTTCGGTTGGCGAGACAGAGGACGCGGCAGGGGGAATGGCGTGACCTTGCCAGCGATAGATGGCCGGTTTGTGGGTGTGTCCCACCAAACAGAAAGATTGGTCAAAGACCCCAAAATTTTCCAGGGCAATGCCTGGAGAGAGAATGTACTCCCAGACCGGTTCTCTGGGGCTGGCGTGGGTGATCAGAAAGTCCGGCGCGTCCTCTGGCGAGATGGGTTCGTCGGGCAGGTTGTCCAAATAGGCGCGGTTTTTGGCGTTCAGGGCATTCCGTGTCCACAGCACGGCTTGGCGGGCCTGGGGGTTGAAGTCATCCACATTGATGCCGGCCCGGCCCAACACGGCCCAATCGTGGTTGCCGATCACGCACAACTCCACCTTTTCCCGCACCATTTCCACGCACTCGTTGGGTCGTGGCCCATAGCCCAGAACATCCCCCAAACACCAGATCGCATCATAGTCCCCTTGGGCGGCGGCAAACACCGTTTCCAGGGCGGTCAAATTGGCGTGAATATCCGAAAGAATCAAGATGCGCATGGGAATCACCTATGGGGTAGCGGGCTGTTCAGCAGGGGAATTCGGCTGGTTCCCGTTATCATAGCACAAAGCGGACGGCGAGACCATCCGAACATTCTAAAGGCGGGCTACCCGCTGCTGCGGATTTAGCCGGATGATTTGACGGATTCCGGCCCCTGTTCTATGATGACCCAACGATAAATTAGCATTGTTTTCCCGCATGACCCCAACCGATGATCGGTGATTTTATGACACAACAGGCCCAGACCGCCTCCCCTGCCTTTCAACGTATCGCCATTCTGTATCATCCCCACAAACCCGAATCCCTGGACTTGGCAGATCAAATCGCCGCGTTTCTGCGCTCCTACGGCTTGTCCGAGATCCGCCAAGGCTCGGCCTGGGAGCCAGAGGCCATGTTGCCCTATCTGGCCGACATGGATCTGATCATCACCCTGGGGGGGGATGGCACCCTGTTGCGGGCAGCCCGCATGGGCGCGGCCTATGATGTGCCCATGTTGGGGGTGAAGATGGGGCGGCTGGGCTTCCTGGCCGAGGTCTTTCCCGATGATTGGCAGAAACCACTGGCCCAGATGTTGGCCGGGGGCTATTGGACCGAGGAGCGCTTGATGGTGCGGGTGCGGGTGGAGCAGATGGCCGCCGACGGCAGCCGCCCCGTGCGGGCCGAATACGACGCCCTGAACGATGTGGTGATCAGCCGGGGCAGTCTGGCCCGGGTGGTGCGGGTCAGCGCCTGGCTGGATGAGGGCTTCCTGACCACCTATGTCTGCGATGGCATTGTGATCAGCACCCCCACGGGCAGCACGGCCTATGCCCTGGCCGCCGGCGGCCCCATCCTGCCGCCGGAACTGCGCAACATCTTGGTGATCCCCGTGGCCCCCCATCTGAGCATGGATCGGGCGCTGGTCCTTTCCCAAGGAGCGGAAGTGCGCTTACGGGTTGAAACCGATCATGAGGCTATATTAACCGTAGACGGTCAATTTGAGATCGTCCTGAAAGAAGATGATGAGATCATCGTCGTGGGCAGCCCCCACATGGCCCGCTTCATCCGCATGCGCAGCCGCAGCTACTTCTATCAGGCCCTGATGGACAAGCTAAAATGGACAGTCTGAGCCACAAAACCACCCACCCAACCAACAAACAAATCAACCAACCAACAAACCAACAAACAAACCACCCACCCACCCATGACCACCACACCAAACCCAACACCCGACACCCTGCCCGACACCCTATACTGTGCCAACCATCCCGACACAGAAACCCTTCTGCGCTGCAATAAGTGCGAGAAGCCCATCTGCATGAAATGCGCCGTCCTCACAGATGTGGGCTATCGTTGCAAGGAGTGCATCCGGGGCCAGCAGGCGGTCTACTTCAACGCCGTGACCACGGACAACCCCATCGCCTTTGGCGTGGGCTTCGGCGTGTCCGCCGTGACCGCGCCCATCGCAGGGCTGTTGATCGGCATGTTCGGCTTTTTTGGCTTGATCATCGCCTTTATCGGCGGCGGCAGCGCTGGCAGCATCCTGGCCCAGATCATCCGCAAGGCCGTGGGGCGACGACGGGGCCGCTATCTGCGCTACTTCGCCCTGGCCGGCGTGATCCTGGGCGTGATCTTCGGCAACATCGTCGGGGCCTTCTTCGGTCTGCCCTTCACCCTATTCTCCATTTCCATGCTCATCTTCACCGGTCTGGCCCTGGCCACCGCCTGGCAATTCTTGAAGTAGGGGGTTGGGGATTGGGGATCGGGGATCGGGGATCGGGTCAGTATGACATACTACCCACCCAATCCCCAATCCCCAATCCCCGATCCCCAATCCCCGATCCCCGATCCCCGATCCCCGATCCCCCATCCCCAATCCCCCATCCCC
>CAZKEX010000155.1:0-6558 GCA_964551895.1 uncultured Caldilineaceae bacterium
ACGGATCTGTTGCTGAACGAGGTCAGCAGTGGGGGCAGAAGTAGGGGCGCGCGACTATGGGTATGGCCCCACAAGTATGAGGCCATCGCGCCTATTCTTCATGGGGCAGGTGTCCTAACTATATGGGGACACCTGTCATTATCTTGTTGGAGGATCTTTTGCCTTCGCTGCAAAAAGCTGATTTTCACCGCAAAGTCGCAAAGGACGCCCTTCAATGCCCAGGCGGGACTGGGGTGGGCTTGGGATGAGAGGGGAAAACCCACACTACTTGACAAATGTCCCGGAAAGTTGAGGGCATCTGGAATGCGCGTTCGCCCTCAAAGTCCTGTATGCTTAGGGTCAGTCTTTTGTTTTTGCACAGGATGGTGTGGATTTCGAGATTAAGAGATTGAGAGATTAGGAGACTAGGTGATTGCCACGGCCCAATCTCCCAATCTCCCAATCCCGAAATCCGCACCAATGAGTTGTCCGATCAAAAACTCTAAACACCCTTCAATCAGTCCAAAGTCAGTTTAACGAGATAGGTGAGACATACGATGAAAACCGAATCGATCACCCACGATGTGATTGTCGTCGGGGCCGGCCTGGCCGGGACCTGGGCGGCTATGGTCGCAGCCAAGGAGGGGGTGCGGGATATCGGCGTCCTCTCCAAGATTCACCCCTTGCGTTCCCACAGCGGCGCGGCCCAGGGCGGTATTGCCGCCTCCTTGGGCAACACCCGGCCTGTGCCCGGCACCGGGGGCCGGGGACCCCTGGAACAGCTTCCGCCCGGGGAGACGCCGGTGGACAGCACAGATCTGCACATGTTCGACACCATCAAAGGTTCCGATTGGCTGGGAGATCAGGACGCCATCGAGATCATGGTCAAGGACGCCCCCCAGGTGATCTACGAGTATGAGCACATGGGCTGCGTCTTCAGCCGCACCGAGGATGGCCGCATCAACCAGCGGCGCTTTGGCGGCCACAGCGCCCCCCGGGCCGCCTTCGCCGCGGACTGGACCGGCCATGTGCTGCTCCACACCATCCACGAGCAGGCCCTGCGCCACGGGGTGAAGTTCTACTCCGAGTGGTATTGCATGGACCTGATCATCGAGGACAACGTCTGTCGGGGCGTGGTGGCCATGAATGTGTTGAGCGGCGACATCCACACCATGCGGGCCAAGGCGGTCGTGTTTGGCACAGGGGGCTATGGCCGGGCCTTCAAGATCACCTCCAACGCCTTCGCCAACACCGGGGACGGGGTGGCCATCGCCTACAACGCCGGCGCGCCCCTGATGGACATGGAATTTGTCCAGTTTCACCCCACGGGTCTCTACCAACACGGCATTCTGATGAGCGAGGCGTGTCGGGGCGAGGGCGGCTATTTGCTCAACGCCCAGGGCGAGCGTTTTATGAAGACCTATGCCGCGGACAAGATGGAACTGGCCCCCCGGGATCTGGTCAGCCGTTCCGAGCAGACCGAGATCAACGAAGGCCGGGGCGTGATGGAGGATGGCCAGGGCATCTTCCTGGACCTGCGCCACTTGGGCAAAGAGATGATCATGGAACGTTTGCCCCAGGTGCGGGAGATCGCCATCAACTTTGTCCACGCAGACCCCATCACAGATCTGGTGCCCATCCAGCCCACGGCCCACTACAGCATGGGCGGCATCCCCACGGACGCAAATGGCCAGGTGATCGCCGATGCCGAGGGCACGCCGCTCACCGGCTTCTTCGCCGCGGGGGAGGTGGCCTGTGTCAGCGTGCATGGGGCCAACCGCCTGGGCACCAACAGCCTGTTGGAAGCTTCGGTCTTTGGCCGCCGGGCCGGCTATGCGGTCGCCGACTTTGTCAAGGAGGGAGCCAAGCTCTATGCCGTCAGCGGCGACCCGGCCGAGCGCAACCGTCAGCGGGTCGAAAAGCTGATGGACAACCCTGGCACAGAGAATGTGGAACACATCTCCCAGGCCCTGAAGACCACCATGACCAACAACTGCGGCGTCTTCCGAGACAGGGAACGGTTGAGCCAGGCCATGACCGACATCAAGGCGCTGCAAGCCCGCTTCAAAAACGCCAAGGTGATGGACAAGAGCAGCCGCTTCAACACGGATCTGCTGGCCACCATCGAGGCCGACCACCTGCTCACCTTCAGCGAGGTGATTGTGGCCGGGGCCTTGGCCCGAGAGGAGAGCCGGGGCGCCCACTCCCGCACGGACTTCCCCGCGCGGGACGATGCCCAATGGCTGAAGCACACCGTGGCCCACAAAGACGGCCCCGACGGCCCCAAGCTGAGCCACAAGTCGGTCAACATCAACTGGGAGAAGTACCCGCCCCAGGAGCGAACATATTAATGAGTAAGGAGTGTAGGGTGTAGAGTGTAGAGGATTGAGTAGTAAGTAGCGTCTCATCCTCTACACTCTACACTCTACACTCTACACTCCTTCTCAAGGAGCGCCTTCTTATGTCTCAGAATGGTAAAACCCGCAATGTCACGGTCCGGGTGCAGCGTTTTAACCCGGATGTGGACAAAAAGCCCCACATGCAGGACTTCACCGTGCCCATGACGCCGGAGACGACCCTGCTGGATGCCCTGCAATATGTCAAAACGGAGTTGGACGGCAGCGTCACCTTCCGCAAGTCGTGCCGCCACGCCATCTGTGGCAGTTGCGCCATGTATGTGAACGGGTCCAACAAGCTGATCTGTCACACACCCTTGGCCGAAAGCCTGGACAGCAAGGACACGGTGACCATCGGCCCCTTGCCCTATCTGCCCATCATCAAGGATCTGGTGGTGGATCGCACCAGCTTCTGGCAGCAGTACGAGCGGGTGAAACCCTGGCTTGTCCCCCCGGCAGATGTGCCCGAGACCGAGTTCCGGGTCAGCCAGGAAGAGGTGGCCGCGGTGCAGAGCGCGGAGACCTGTATCATGTGCGGGGCCTGCTACTCCTCGTGCCAGGTGATCGCCATGAACAAGCAGTACATCGGCCCCCATGCCCTGCTCAAGAGCTTCTTGCGGGTGTTGGACCCTCGGGATTCCATCCCCGCCGAGCGGCTGGCGGATGTGGCCGGGGGTGACGGTGTCTATCGCTGCCATACCATCTTCAACTGCATCGACGCCTGCCCCAAGGGGCTGAACCCCACCCAGGCCATCGAAACCCTGCGCAAGCTGGCCCAGCGCCGGGTCGCCTTCGAAGCCCAACGCCAAGAACGCCAGAAGAGCTTGGCCGAACCGGTGAAATAATGAGTAATGAGTAAATGAGTAATGAGTGTCGTGTGACGAGGGAGGTCCAGTGAACACAGATTACTCATTACTCATTACTCATTACTCGACATCCCACTTCCAAACAGGAGTGACTAGACTATGTATAAATCCACAGGCTTTATCAGCTTTTTACTGCGCCGCTTTACGGGGATGGCGTTGGTGCTCTATCTCTTTCTGCATATGTGGGTGATCGGCTCTGTCAATTCCGGGCCAGAGGTCTTTGACGCCCGGCTGAACTTGGTGCAGACTCCCTTCTTCAAGCTGGCGGAGATCGCCCTGCTGGCCGCGGTGGTCTACCATGCCTTTGACGGGGTGCGCCTGCTCTTGGTCCACTATTTCGATGTGACCGACTATCGCAAGAGCATGTTCTATGCCGTCTTCGCCATCGCCGCCCTGTTGACCGTGGCCGGGGGCATCCCCATCCTGTTGTTCATGCTAGAGGGTTAGGAGCCAAACCATGCGAGTTTTTCAAATGCAGCGCATCAGCGCCATTGCTTTGCTTGTCTTTCTCACCATCCATATGATCGTGGTCCACTATCCCCCCTTCCACGTGGACTTTAGCCGCATCATCGAGCGCATGGCCAGCCCGGTGTGGAAAGCCATCGACATCGCCTTCCTCTTCTTCGTGTTGATGCATGCCCTGACCGGGGCCTACGCCGTTCTCACAGACGTGGAACAGGTCTACAAATACAAACGTATCCTGGCCGGCGCCGCCATCGTCATCGGCCTCATCGCCTTCGCCTACGGCACCCAGACCGTCCTCGCCTTCCAACCACCTGTTTGAGACAAGGAGAGGGGGAGACAAGGAGACAAGGAGACAAGGAGAGGGGGAGACATGGAGACATGGAGAGTCATCCCCGTCTCCTCTTCTCCTCTTCTCCTCTTCTCCCTGTCTCCCTGTCTCCCTGTCTCCCTGTCTCCCTGTCTCCCTGTCTCCCTGTCTCCTTGTCTCCCTGTCTCCTTGTCTCCCCTTCACTCATGACGCCTGTACCCCGGCGCTGATGACAGATGCCACTGCCCTTGCGGTGGGAAAGTGGGTAGACTGAAAGCTACAGTCTTTCTTCGTCATCGTTCAGCGAGTTCAAAAAATAGAACACGGATCAGACGGATGTGACGGATCAAAGACGGATTTTACTCTGAAGATCAGGGTAAATCCGTTTTATCCGTTCGATCTGTGTTCCATTTTTGCCTTGGCCGAATGCCTCCTCAGGCGGTGTTATGATGAAACCCAAAGCAACAGGCCAATTTGCAGCACCCGCCAACCGGGCGACTGACCCCAATTGGGCAGTCGCCTTTGCGCGCAGCGAGAACGACAGACAACAGCGACTGATGGCCATTGCCCGCTTGCAGCCGGAGATGATGCCCGATCCCCTGGCGGCCTTGCTGGACGGCAGCGCGCCCCCTGTGAGAAGCGGAACTGATTCCGAGCTATTGGATGCCCACGGCGATCCCTTTGTGGATGCCCGGCATCTGGTGGAGCCGGACATCGCCATCTGCCCCCATTGCGTGGGGGATCTCCTGGACACGGAAAGTCGGCGCTACGGCTATCCCTTCACCAACTGCCGCCAGTGCGGTCCCCGCTTTTCCATCATCGAAAACCAGCCCTACGATCGGGCCCACACCAGCATGGGCGAGTTCCCCATGTGCGTGGAGTGCGCCAGCGAATATCTGGACCTGACCAGCCGCTGGTATCATGCCCAGCCCCAGGCTTGCCCGGAATGTGGTCCCCGAACCTGGTATGTGGACAACGATGCCATGACCGAGTTGGCCAATACATCAGCCAATACATCAGCCAACACACCGGCCAATATGTTGGCCAATACCTTGGCCAACCATGCGGGCTTGGACGATCTGCCCCCGCCCCCGTTTCTCCACAACCATCTGCCTATGGAAGTCAACCCGGATATTGCCGCCGCGGTGGCGGCCCTGTTGCAGGGGGGCATTGTGGCCGTCAAGAGCATGGGGGGTTTCTACCTCATGTGTCTGGCCACAGACAGCCAGGCGGTTGACCGATTGCGGGCCAACAAGGGGCAACCCCACCGTCCCCTGGCCGTCATGGTGCGCAACAGCGCCGAGGCCGCCCGCTATTGCCACCTTTCCCCGACAGAGAAGGCCCTGCTCACCTCGCCCGAAGCCCCTATCGTCCTCCTGCGCAAACGTGCATGGGCCACGATCCCGTCGGCTGTGCCCCCACTTGCCGACCAGATCGCCCCCAGTTGCGCTGAATTTGGCATGGTCCTGCCCAATACGGCTCTTTACCATATTTTGATCCAAGCCGTCGCCGCTCCCTTGGTGATCACCAGCGGCAACCGGCCCGGCGAACCCATCTGCACCCAAAACGGCCAGGCCTGGAAACATCTGCGTCCCATGTGCGACGGCTTTCTCTTCCACAGCCTGGGCATCGTTCATCCCTGCGAAGAGAGCGTGGTCTTTGTTTGTGAGTTGACGGATGACGCCGAGACCCAATCCAAACGCAACAAGAGGGGATCGGGGGCTGGGGGGTGGGGGCCAGAGGTGCAGATCGTGCGTCGCAGCCGGGGCTTGGTTCCCCGACCGGTGAGCTTGCCCAAGGGGTTGAGCTTGGACCGACCCATCTTGGCCGTGGGCGCGGATCGGCGCAATGTGGCCGCCCTGGCCGTGGACGATCAGGTCTTCCTCACCCCCCACCTGGGCGAACTGACCAACCCCAACGCCCGGCATCTGCACCGGCGCACCATTTCAGATTACGAATGGATCTTCCAAATTCGCCCCCAGGTGGCGGTCTGCGACCTGCACCCCCAGGCCATCAGCAGCATGTTGGCCAAAGATTGGGCCAAGATCAAGGGCCAACCGGTGATGCGGGTGCAACATCACCACGCCCACATTGCCGCCTGTCTGGCCGACAACAACCGCACCGGCCCGGCCATCGGTCTCTGTTTTGACGATCTGGGCTACGGGCCGGACGGCTCTTTTTGGGGCGGCGAGGTGCTGTGGGGGGATCTGGTCAGCTACGAGCGGCGCTATCACCTGGAGCCGGTCCACCTGCCCGGCGGCGAATATACGGATGCCCCTCCCTGCCAGGTGGCCGTGGCCTATTTGCGGGCTTTGATGCCCAGCCTGTCCACGGACCAGCTTTTGGCCTTGCTGCCCCACGTCACCGCGGACGAAGTGGAGGCGGTCGATCTCATGCGTCTGAGCGGGCAGAATGTGGCCCGCACCAGCAGCATGGCCCGGCTCTGCCATGCCGTGGGGGCCATGCTGGGCCTGTGTCGAGATCTGGACAACAGCCGGGTGATCCAGGCCATCCGCACCCTGGGCGGACAGGCCACGACGGTTCA
>CAZKEX010000155.1:6658-9596 GCA_964551895.1 uncultured Caldilineaceae bacterium
ACAGCCGGGTGATCCAGGCCATCCGCACCCTGGGCGGACAGGCCACGACGGTTCAGGAGGCAGGTCAAAAGGCAGGTCAAGAAGGGGACGGCCAGCGGGAAATCTATCCCTTTGACCTGGCCCAGGGCCAGATCCGCCTGGCCGGGGTCATCTCCGCCCTGGTGACGGATCGACAAGAAGGGGTGCTGGTCCCCGAAATCGCCCATACCTTCTTCCGCACCCTGGCCGCCATGGCCGTCACCGTCGCCGAACAGGTGCGGACGGAGATCGGCGAGGAACAGGGGGCCACCGCCCCGGGCATCTCCACCGTGGCCCTGGCCGGGGAGGTCTGGCAGAGCCGCCTGCTCTTGGAGATGGCCGTGCCCCAACTGCGCGCCGCCGGCTTCGAGGTCCTCCTCCCCCGGACCGTCCCCGGCACAGACGCCGGCATCGCCTACGGCCAAGCCGTCGTCATCGCCGCCCGGCTGGCCCGTGAACGGGTGAAAAATGGTTAATGGTTGATGGTTAATTTTTAGTTGTTAACGGCAAAACGTCCGTGAATTACACCATTAAAAATTAACCATCAACCATCAACCATTAACCAGTTTCCTGAGGTTTTTATCGTGCGAGAACCATCCCGTATCGCCATCCAAGCCAAAGACTTGACCCGGACCTTCGGTGAAATTCGGGCCGTGGATGGCCTGACTTTGGAAACCGAGCGGGGCAAAGTCTTTGGCTTCCTCGGCCCCAACGGCGCGGGGAAGACGACCACCATCCGCCTGCTCTTGGGCCTGCTGGCCCCCAGCAGCGGATCCGCCCAGGTGCTGGGCTATGATCTGGCCACCCAGGCCGACGAGATCCGCCGCCGCACCGGGGCGCTGTTGGAACAGACCGCTCTCTACGAACGGCTCAGCGCCCAGGACAACCTGGACCTCTTTGCCCGCATCTGGCACATGTCCGCCGGGGAGCGGGCCACCCGCATCCGGGATCTGCTCACCCATTTGGATCTGTGGGAGCGCCGTCACGAGCAGGTGGGCAAATGGAGCCGGGGCATGAAGCAGAAGTTGGCCGTGGCCCGCACCCTGCTCCACCACCCGGCCCTGATCTTTCTCGACGAACCCACCGCCGGGCTGGACCCCATGGCCGCCGCGGCCCTGCGCAGGGACCTGGCCGGGCTGGCCCGCCGGGAAGGGGTGGCCATCTTCCTCACCACCCACAACCTGGCCGAGGCCGAAGAGCTGTGCCACCGGGTCGGCGTGATCCACCAGGGGCGGCTGCTGGCCCTGGGCAGCCCGGCCCAACTCCAGGCCCAGCGGGATCAACCCCGGCTCACCGTGATCGGGCGAGGCTTCACCCAGCCCGTGGTCGATCTCCTGTGCGAGCGGGCCGAGGTCGCCACCGCCCGCCTCCTCCCCGACCCCGGCCCGCCCCAATCCTTGCTGGTCGAACTGGCCGGCAAAACCGACACCGCCCCCATCGTCAGCCTCCTGGTCGAATCCGGCGTAGAGATCGAAGAGATCCGCAAAGACCGGGCCAGCTTGGCGGATGTGTTTATGGAGCTTGTCAGCGGGGAGCCGTTAGCAGTCGGCCGTTAGCTGTTAGCTGGTGGCCGACAACGGCTACGTTTACTGTCCACAGCACATCACTCATTACTCATCACTCATTACTCATTACTCATTACTCATGAACACCCACCTGCACGACATCACCACCATCATCTGGAAAGAGTGGAAAGAACTCCTCACCCTGCGGGGCAGCGTCCGCAGTGGGGTGATGGGGCTGGTGTTGAGCGTGGGCGTCTTCGGCATCCTCTTGCCGTTGCAGTTGGGCGCGGAGATGGTGCGTTCGCCCTCTTTGCTGCTCTTTTGGGCCTGGGTGCCCCTCTTCCTGGTCATCACCGTGATCGCCGACGCCTTTGCCGGGGAGCGGGAACGCCATACCTTGGAGACCCTCCTGGCCACCCGGCTCTCGGATCAGGCTATTTTGTTGGGCAAGATCGGGGCGGCGGTGCTATACGGTTGGGGATTGACCCTGGTCAGTTTGGTGATAGGGTTGATCACGGTGAACATCCTGAACGGTGTGCAGGGCTGGACGGACGGCCTGATCCTCTTCCCGGCCATCACCTTCTTGGGGGTGATAGGGGCCAGCTTCCTGGCGGCGTGGATGGCCGCGGGGGCCGGGGTGTTGGTCTCTTTGCGGGCCGCCACCGTGCGCCAGGCCCAGCAGAGCCTCAGCATCGGGGTGATGGTCCTGCTCTTTGGCGCCATCTACGGCGTCCGAGCCCTGCCCGACCCGATCCAACAAAGCCTGCTCACCGCCATCACCGGCCTGGGCGCCACCGGCCTCTTCCTCCTGGCCGGCCTGATCCTGCTCACCATCGACCTGATCCTCCTCCTCGCCGCCCTCACCCGCTTCCGCCGAGGCAGGCTCGTCAACAATTAACTCTGCCCGCAACTCGCAACTCGCAACTCGCCAAAAAGGAGTCAACGATGACCACCCGTTGGACCGACCGCTACGCCCAGCGTACCCGAACCATGATCAGCTCGGCCATCCGGGAGATCCTCAAGATCACCCAAATGCCCGATGTGATCTCCTTTGCCGGGGGCATGCCCGCACCCGAACTCTTCCCTGTGGCCGAGATCGAGGCCGCCGCCCGCAAAGTGCTGGCCGAGCAGGGACCGGCCTCCCTCCAATACAGCACCACGGAGGGCTATCCGCCCCTGCGCCAGTTTTTGGCGGACCAGATGGCCCGCTACGGCATCGTCACCAGCCCGGACAATGTGCTGATCACCAACGGCTCCCAGCAGGCGCTGGACCTGATCGGTAAGGTGTTTATCGATGAGGGGGATGTGGTTCTGGTGGAAGATCCCAGCTATCTGGGGGCCATCCAAGCCTGGACGCCCTATGGGGCCACCTACGCCACCATCCCCCTGGACCATGAGGGCATCCGCATGGATGT
>CAZKEX010000156.1:0-9567 GCA_964551895.1 uncultured Caldilineaceae bacterium
CCAACCCAACCATGAACCTATTCGATCAAATCCAAACCTTGGACTTCCCCATTGACCTGCCTGAGTCGTTGCTGGTGGTGGAGCAGACTTTCCACGCGCCCGTGGTGGCGGATGTGCGCCAGGCCGCCCAGTCCGCTTTGGTTGAGAGCGGGCTGATGGCCGCCATGTCCCCTGGCCAGAGCGTGGCCGTGGGGGTGGGCAGCCGGGGCATCGCCAACCTGCCTGTCATCGTCAGGGCCGTGGTGGATCGGCTGCGCCAGGCCGGGCTGCACCCCTTTGTCTTCCCGGCAATGGGCAGCCACGGCGGGGCCACGGTGGAGGGTCAGCGGGAGATCCTGGCCGGCCTGGGCGTCACCGAGGAGAGCATCGGCACGGAGATCCGGGCCACCATGCAGGTGCAGGAGATTGGCCGCATCCCCGATGGGCCGCCCCTCTATCAGGGCGTGGAATCCGCGGCCGCCGACCACTGTGTGCTGATCAGCCGCATCAAGCCCCACACGGATTTCCGCAGCCATTTGGAGAGCGGACCGTCCAAGATGTCGGTGATCGGGCTGGGGAAACAGTTTGGCGCCGCCCTCATGCACGCCGGGGGCGGGGCCAACTTCCAGCGCTATTTGGCCCCGGCGGCCCGGGTCTACGCGGCCAACACCAACCTGCGGGGGGCCATCACCCTCATCGAAAACGCCTACGACCAGACCGCGGATATCGTGGGGCTGACCGCGGACCAGATCGGGCTCTCCCCCGAGGCCATCCTGCTGGAGACCGCCAAATCCTACCTGGGCGGCCTGCCCTTCCCGGAGATCGACGTCATGGTCGTGCGGGCCATCGGCAAGCCCATCAGCGGCACGGGCATGGACACCAATGTGATCGGGCGGCTGATGATCCCCCGGCAGCCGGAGAGCTTTGGCGGGCCGGATGTGGCCGTGCTGGTGGCGCTGGACATGCTGGCCGAGAGCCACGGCAACGCCTCTGGCCTGGGGCTGGCCAACATCACCACGGCCCGGCTGGTGAAGAAGATCGACTGGGGCGATACGTATACCAACGCCATCACCTCGGGCATCTTTGGCATGTGGCGGGCGGCCATGCCCATCACCCTGGCCGATGACCGTCGGGCCTTGCAGGCCGCCCTGCGCTGCTGCGCCCGTCCGCCGGAGGAGGCCCGCCTGGTCTTCTTCCAAGACACCCTCAACCTGGACCGTCTCTGGGTCAGCCCCAACATGCGGGCCCAGGTGGAGGCCCATCCCCGTCTGCGGGTGGTGGACGAAATTCCCCTGCGCTTTGGGGCCGACGGGGGGATGACTTCCCCATGGTTGTTCGAAGATGGCGGGCCAACAAGCACAAAATGGGCCACGGATGACACGGATTTGACGGATTAAAACGGATTTTTCTTTTTCAAAAATAGATCCGTTTTTTATCCGTCAAATCCGTTTGATCTGTGTTCTATTTTTTTAGAAAGCGAGATCCCCATGCAATTGAGTTGCCTGCCTGTTTCTCTCTACGACGACCTCAGCGCCGGGCGGTTGGCTTTGGCGGATTGGTTTGCCCTGGCCGCCCGCCTGGGCTTGGACGGCGCGGACATCAGCGTGGTCCATCTGCCCTCCCGTCGCCCGGCAGATCTGGCGGATCTGCGCGCCCAGGCCGGGGACGCCGGGGTGTGCATCCCCATGCTGGTGGCCTATACCGACTTCACCCACCCGGACCCGGCGTATCGGGCCGGGCAGCGGGATCAACTGTTGCGGGATATTGACGCCGCGGCCCATCTGGGCGCAGCCTATATTCGGGTGACGGCGGGGCAGGCCCATGAGGGCGTGGAGCGGGCGCAGGGCATTGGGTGGGCGGCGGACGGGTTGACAGGCTGCGTGGCCGAGGCCGGGGCGGCTGGGGTGACCCTGGCCTATGAAAACCATTGCAAGGGCTACGGCTGGACCCACTTTGACTTCTCCCAGCCGGCACAGATTTTCGGGGAGATCTTGGACCGCACCGCGGGCAGCGGGCTGAAAGTCCTCTTCGACATGGCCAACAACCTGGCCCTCAACGACGATCCCCAGGCTGTGTTGGCCCAGGTTGGCGAACGGTTGGCGGTCGTCCACGCCAGCGACTTCCGGCGGGCCGGTTTCTTCGAGCCGGTGGTCATCGGCACGGGGGTCGCGCCCCTGGCCGCCCTCTTCGCGGATCTGCGCCGCATGGGCTTCGCCGGCTGGCTGAGTATCGAAGAGGCCAGCCGCACAGGGGAGGCGGGCTTTTGGGGGGCGGTTGCAGCGGTGAGACGGTTGCTGACTGAGAGTTGAAAATTAAGAACAGGGTACTTTTACCCATCGGGGCGAAGAGTTCCAGGCAGGGTGAGACATTTATCACGGTACAAGGGCCTGAGATCTGCTATGGTTGATCGGCCTTCAAGTTGCCCGTTTTATTGGGGCCGGAGAGATGTCATTCAGAGGACCATAACGCTGGCTTTCCGCAGAACCCAACGCTAGATCAACTGAATCAAGCCCATCCCGGACCTCGCCAGGTAACTGTCGTGGTTTTTGTTTTTCTCTTTTTTCCACCGATCCGGGAGGGATCTCTATGAACCAGCTTGACCATGATGAATCTGCCAATGTATCTCGCCGGGGCTTTTTGCGCGGGGCCGGTCTTGTTGTTGCTGGCGGCGCGGTCTTGACCGCCTGTTCTTCGGGCGCGACGACCGCTTCACCGACCGACACGCCTGTTCCCCCATTGCCCACGGACGGTGCGACCCCGGTCACAGTGGCCGCCGCACCCACCAAGCCCAAGCCAGAGCCGGCCCGTCCGGTGACGTCCGACCGCATCGTCGCGGATCCCACCAATATCCCCGGCCCGGTGGATTGGACCACGCCAAAGACGCACGAGGTCACCCTGGATGCGGTGGAGGTAGTGGCGGAGATCGAGCCGGGGGTCACCTTTAGCTACATGACCTTTGGCGGCCAGGTCCCCGGCCCCATGATCCGGGTGCGCCAGGGGGACACGGTGAAGTTCACCCTCACCAACAAGACCGGCAACCTCATGCCCCACAACATCGACCTGCACGCGGTCTATGGCACGGGCGGCGGCAGCGATGCCACCACCATCTCCCCTGGTCAGTCCAGCAGCATGACCTTCAAGACCCTGTATCCCGGCGCCTTTATCTACCATTGCGCTGTGGCCAACCTGGACTACCACATCAGTTCCGGCATGTACGGCATGATCGTGGTGGAGCCGCCAGAGGGGTTGGCCAAGGTGGACCATGAGTTCTATGTGGGTCAGAACGAGATCTATACCGACTTCCCGGCTGGCACCAAGGGCCATCTAAACTTCAACTATACGGCTATGCAGCACGAGGACCCGACCTATGTGGTCCTGAATGGGGCCAAACACGGGTTGACCCCGGATCGGTTTGGGGCCATGCAGGTCAAGGTGGGCGAGACGGCCCGGGTCTTCATGGTGTGCGGTGGTCCCAACCTCACCAGCAACTTTCACCCTGTCGGCAATGTGTGGGTCAAGGCCTGGCGTGAAGGGGCGTTGGCCAGTTCGCCGGAGCGCTATGTGCAGACCATGGCCGTGGCCCCAGGCAGTTGTGGCGTCTTCGAGATGGCGTTCCCTGTGCCTGGGCGGGTGGAGCTGATGGATCACGCCGTCACTCGCGCCGTGAGCAAGGGGGCGATGGCCATGATCCAGATCAGCGGCGACCCCCAGCCCGACATCTTCAACCCCGGCCTGCCCGACGACCCGGCCAAGTAAACCGTAAAAAAGTCGGGGTCTGTTCCCACCACCCAAAACAGACCCCGACCCAACTCCCATTTCACCCCCTCACCCCTTCACCCCTTCACCCCCTCAACCAACTCCGCCACCACCGCACCCACCCCATCCTCCTCGGGCGTACCTGTAATGCGATCCGCGGCGGCCAAGACTTCGGGCACGGCGTTGCTGACGGCCACGCCGATGGCGCTCTGTTGCAACATCTCCACGTCGTTGACATCATCCCCAAACGAAATTACATTTTGCAGCGTCAGCCCCCAGCGGGCCACCAACGCGGCCAGGGCATTGGCCTTGTTGACCGTGGCCGGCATGATCTGGATCAGATCATAGCGATTGGAGACCATGATCTGTACGCCGGAGGGCAGGTCGTCCAGGGCATCGCCCAGCAGATCGAGCTGGCTGTTGCGCATGATGATCTTGGCTGTGGGCAGGTGGTAGACCGTGGCCAGGTCCACCACGGTGTAGCCGGCCAGGGCCCGGGGCGGGGTCTGGTTGAGGTAGAGTTGATCCTGGATCTCCATGCCGATACGGGCGAGGGGCGCTCTGGCCAGCAGGCGGTCAACGATGGTTTGGGCTATGTCGCCGGGAATGTACTCTTCGAAGACGGTCTCACCCTTTTCAAAGGCCACCGCGCCGTTGTAGCAGATCAGGGGCAGGTGGGCCAGGGCCGGGGGCAGACCGCTGCGGGCGGAGCGGGGCGGGCGGCCCGTGGCGATCAGCAACCGGTTGCCCGCCTCTTCCCAGCGCCGGAAGTGGGCCAGGGTGGCGTCGGAGATGGTGCCGTCCTTGCGCAGGAGGGTGTCGTCCAGGTCGCTGGCGATGACGGAGATTTTGGAGAGGTCAAAGGTCATGGCGCGGACTGCCTGGCCGCGGTGAGATAGGGGGCCAGACGTTTGCCCATCTCCTGGCCGACCATGGTCAGGGCGTTGAGGGGGCGGATCATGACTTCGAACTCCTGGATCAGGCCATCGGCGTTCCAGCGTATCAGGTCCAGCCCCTTCAGGTGTATGTCCCCGATGTGGGCGCTGAACTCCAAGGCCCATTGCTCCCCTTGTTTGTCCTCCATGATCCATTCCCGATGGTATTGGAACTCCTCGAAAAGCTGGATCACCGTGCCCAGGACCAGGGCCACGGTCTGGCGGCCATGCATGGGCTTCCAATAGACCGGGGAGCGGAAGGTGACATCCTCGGCCAGAAATTTGGGGGCCTGGGTGAGGTCTTTGCTGGCCAGCATTTCGTGCCAGGCGGCCAGGCGTTGGGCGGATGGGGTAGATGGGGTGGGCATGGGGTTGGGTCTCCGGGTGAGAAATTAAGAATTGAAAATTGAAAGTGGGGAAGTTTTAATGGGTGGGTTGACATAGGGTTTGCACGGAACAATTCTCCCTGTCTCCCTGTCTCCTTGTCTCCTTGTCTCCCTGTCTTCCCTCACTCGATAAATTGCTGGATGAAGGTGAGATAGCCCCGGCGTCCGCCCCGTTTGGTCCACATGTCGATGGATTTGAGCAGCCGTTTGAGGATGGCGGTCATGATCTCCAGGGGGAGAGGGTCGGAGAGGGCGGGCAGGCCGCTGTCGCCCCGGCCCAGCCGCCATTCGCACATGACTTCGGCCGCGGCGTAGACATGCTGGGACAGCTCGTTGAGGGGCATGGGCCGGGGCGCGCGTCCCCGCTGTTCGGATTTGTAGCGGTCCATCAGGTTGCCCACGGCCATCTCCACATCAAAGTCCGCCAGATCCGGGTGGGCGTGATAGACCCCCACGATGACGGCTTCGATGTTTTGGAAGACATCCATGTAGTCTTCTTCGAGGTTCATGGGGCGGTCCTTTTGGGTTGCAGATGGTCAACGGCTGGAGGAGTTCGCACCCCCTGGTGCGAACGGATCGGCGTCAGAGGGTACTGGCTTTATCATTCACCACGTCACTCCCTCCAGTTCCGGCGGGAAAAGCTGACGATCCGACAATCGATCTGCGTCCAGGGCTTGGATTAAATAGTCTCCGGTTTCTCGCTGCTCGGTCTTATCTTCTGCGTAGATCCAGGATTGCAGGAGCGCTATGGCTTGGATGTGATTTGTCTGATGTTGCGGATGTTCGGTCACGGAAACCGTCATGTTTGTCTCCTTTATCGTGCCATGGTCGTCGACTTTTGCCAATAGTATACCACGCCTCCCCGGATCTACGCCCGCCCCTCCACAATCCCAATCTCCTCGGCAGACAGGTCGTACAGCTCGAAAACTAGCTTGTCGATCTGGCGATCCGTGGCGTGGATCTGGCGTTGGATCAGGTCCTTCAGGCAGCGCCCACGGTCTCGAATTCCAGTTGTTGGGGGTTGAGATTGGGCGCACGCTTGGACAGATAGAGCATCTCGATGCCGATGATCTCGCCTGATTCGGCGTAATCCACGATGATGCCGGGGACAATCTCCTCGGATTCGTCTACCAAGGAATCATCCAGTTTCAGATAGAGGGCGTCGGCTGCACGGTCGATTTTGAGTTTCATAGCTTCCCTCGCATTGAGCGGTCAAAGTAAAAGGTGACAATGTTCATGGGTATGGTAGTCTCATTCACGATTACACGCAAGGCGCGCTTGCCGTACTCTGGAATCGTGACAAGATAATGGCGCAAGTCAGGGTCGGATCTGTCCGCTTCGATCCGTTCTGGCGCTGTGAGTGCCCGCTCAATCCATTCTATTTCGATCTGGCGTTTTTCCAATCTGTCTTGAGCGTGCTGGGTGAGGCTATACCTGATCATGTCCGTCCCTCCACAATCCCAATCTCCTCGGCGGACAGCCCGTACAGCTCGTGGACCAGCTTGTCGATCTGGCGATCCGCGGCGTGGATTTGGCGTTGGATCAGGTCCTTTTGATGGGGCAGATTGTGTTGGAAGCGGTCGATAAGGGCTTTGACGGATTCGGGGGCTGGCATAAGGGTTTGCTCCTGGATTTGTGATAGTTTTGGAAAGATTGCCTGAAGCAGGCGAGAAGACTATAATTTTAAGACAGTTGCCACATTCGCGCCGGGATTGAGCAAAGGAAACAGCCATGATAGTGCCAAAGCGATTGACGGTCGATGAGATAGAAGATCGACTGAGCGCTTATGAACGGAAATATGGATATTCAACCCTCGAATTCTTTCGCCGTTACGAAGACGGTGAACTTGGGGATGACGATGATTTGATGATGTGGGCGGGATTGGTTTACCTGTACTCGACCTCATTCGGGAAAATGTCGGCGGGATAATCGGCCATATTGTCAGCGCTCCAAAGTTTTTTCGGCATCTTTGCCGAGAGAAAACTCGTCCGAACTGCTGAGATCGCCTCGATATTTTCCGCGCAAATCCTTGCCGCTGGGCATCTCGTCTCGATGTCGTTCCAGCAACCGCAACATCCCGATCTCCATGCGCCATTCGCTGAACTCAACCGCTTCGTCCAATTCGAGACTGTTCAGCCGCCGCTCGAAGTCGTCCGAACTCATCTGGAATTTGCGCTCAAACTTGGCAATTCGGTTGCGAGTTTGGTCAAGTCCCAACAAAATTGCCTCTCGCGTATTATCCATGTGCCACCACCTCCATGCACCTCAGCGGGGCGAAGAAATCCGATTTTTTGCAAAAAATCGGACTTCTGGGTCATCCCACCCCGTCTTTTTCGAGAACCCCATTTTACCACACGATCCCCAATCCCCAATCCCAAATCCCCAATCCCAAATCCCCACCCCCATCACATCCGAAACACCCCATACTTCGTCTCCCCCACGGGCGCGTTCAAACAAGCGGACAGCGCCAGCCCCAGCACGGTCCTCGTCTGCGCCGGGTCCAGGATGCCGTCGTCCCACAGGCGGGCGGTGGCGTAGTAGGGGCTGCCCTCGGTTTCGTATTGGTCGAGGATGGGCTGCTTGAAGGCAGCTTGTTCGTCCCCGCTCAGGGCCGGTTGACCCCGCCGGGCCAGTTGATCCTGCTTGACCGTGAGCAGCACGTTGGCCGCCTGCTCGCCCCCCATCACGCTGATGCGGGCGTTGGGCCACATCCACAAAAAGCGCGGCCCATAGGCCCGCCCACACATGCCGTAGTTGCCCGCCCCGAAACTGCCGCCGATGATCACGGTCAGCTTGGGCACGTTCGCGTTGGCCACGGCGTGGACCATCTTGGCCCCGTCCTTGGCAATGCCGCCGTTTTCGTACGCCTTGCCCACCATGAAGCCGGTGATGTTCTGCAAAAAGAGCAACGGAATGCGTCGGGCCGTGCAAAGCTCCACAAAGTGTGTGCCCTTGAGCGCCGACTCGCTGAACAGGATGCCGTTGTTGGCCACAATCCCCACGGGATAGCCGTGGATGCGGGCAAAGCCGGTGATCAATGTCTCGCCATAGCGGGCTTTGAACTCCCGGAAGCGGCTGCCGTCCACCAGGCGAGCGATCACCTCCCGCACATCGTAGGCTGTTTTGAAGCTGCGGGGAATCACGCCGTAAAGCTCTCCCGGGGCGTAGAGGGGCTCCTCCGACGGCAGGACCTCCGTGTCGATCCGCTTGCGGGTGTTGAGGGTGGCGACGATGTCCCGCAGGATGAGCAGGGCGTGGTCGTCGTCCTCGGCGAAGTGGTCGGCCACGCCGGAGAGACGGGTGTGGACATCCGCGCCCCCCAACTCCTCCGCGGTGACCTCCTCGCCTGTGGCGGCCTTGACCAGGGGCGGCCCGCCCAAGAAGATGGTCCCCGTGCCCTTGACGATCACCGCCTCGTCGCTCATGGCCGGAACATAGGCCCCGCCGGCCGTGCAGGATCCCATCACCGCGGCGATCTGGGGCACGCCGGCCGCGCTCATGCGGGCCTGGTTGTAGAAGATGCGGCCAAAGTCGTCCACATCCGGGAAGACCTCGTCCTGCATGGGCAGGAAGGCCCCGCCGGAGTCGACCAAATAGAGACAGGGCAGGTTGTTTTCCAGGGCGATCTGCTGGGCGCGCAGGTGCTTTTTGACCGTCATGGGAAAATAGGTCCCCCCCTTGACCGTGGCATCGTTGGCCAAGATCAGACACTCCCGGCCCGACACCCGACCAATGCCGGTGACCAGCCCCGCGCCCGGCGCGTCGCCGTCGTAGAGGTCGTAGGCGGCCAAGGGCGAAAGCTCCAAGAAGGGCGAGCCGGGGTCCAGCAGCCGGTCGATGCGTTCCCGCACGGGCAGCTTGCCCTGGCTGACATGGCGCTGTTGATAGCGAGGGCCGCCCCCCTCGGCGGCCTGGGCCAGCCGGGCGCGCAAGGTCTCGGCCAGCCCCCGGTTGTGGGCGGCGTTGGCCTGAAATTCGGGATCAGATGGGCGGATCTGGGAATCGAGGATGTCCATTTTGGGCCTCTCTGGTGTGCGAACTTCCCGGAAGGTGGTTGGGCAGCGGGCGTTTTGGGGTGGAGCTTCCGGGAAGTGGGTTGACGGACGTTTTTGGGTTGACCGCAATGGAGGAGTTCGCACCCCCTGGTGCGAACGGGTCGGCGTCAGGATTGCCAATGTCGCTGAACTCTACGAATACTATAGAAGCAGTCGCCCCTTTGTGCAAGCGGGCGAATGGCGAATGGGCGAATGGCAAATGGCGAATGGCGAATGGCGAATGGGCGAATGGCGAATGGCGAATGGGCGAATGGCAAATGGCGAATGGCGAATGGCGAATGGCAAGCAGGGATCCAATCTCCCAATCTCCTTGTCTCCCAATCTCCGTATCTCCTTGTCTCCTTGTCTCCCTGTCTCCCTGTCTCCTTGTCTCCCTGTCTCCCAATCTCCCTGTCTCCCAATCTCCGTATCTCCTCATCTCCCCCGCCATTCGCTCATTCGCCATTCACTCATTCC
>CAZKEX010000157.1:0-9554 GCA_964551895.1 uncultured Caldilineaceae bacterium
ATATCGCCGGGGTGATTTGGGATCGTAGTATAGCGCTGGGTCAGGGCGTTATACCAGATTTCATGGCTTCCGGCAGCCTGTCGGTCAAAGGCGAAGCCCCATCTTTTGAGTCGCTTGACGATCTGGCGATACTTGAAACCTGCCAAACGTCCCATTACACCCCCACGATAAGTGGATAGTCAAGAACATCCCCCACCGCCAACAACTCGATGCTGGAAACCTGCTCACTCTGGGCCTCCAACAGTTTTCGTGCCACATCCCGGGCAATTTCAAGCGTTTCTGCGATGGTGCGACCTTGAACAACCAAACCGGGGATGTTATCCGAAGTGGCTAAATAGACGCCTTCGGGAAGTTTCTCTATCTGCAAATTAACCATTCTCTCCATCACACCCCCCATGATTCTCTGCTACTGAAGCGCCAAAATAGTTCCATATCTACCTCATTATACCCACGGCCATCGCGCCGGTCAATTGTCTGCCCTTCCCCGCCCTTCCCCCTCCACCCGCTCACCAGGACTTCGGTCTCCACCTCCTTACCCACCAACTCAGCGTCATTGAACTCAATCTGTGGCCTATTTTTTCAATACACAAATTCCCGCACATCGTAGTGTGAGACCCGCACACCCCTAGCCTTGGCCCAGGGCAGGAGCGCGGACTTGAAGCGCTGCTCTTCGGCCCGGATCTGGTCGTCGGTCATGGGGGCGAAGTTGGCCGCGGCCAGATCGGTCACGTAGGGCGAGTCCGGCCCGGCCACGAAGGGGGAGAGGTAGACGAGGTCGTCCGCGCCCAGGGGGAGGCGTTTGAGCAGGGCCACGGTGTCGGCAAAGTGGGCGGCCCGGAAGTGGTGGCCGCCGATGCCCACCATGAGGATCAGCCCCACGCTCACCCCGCCGGCCTTGATGGTACGCACCGCGGCCAGGACATCCTCCGCCTGCCCCTGTTTGGCCAGAAAAGCCCGCAGGGGATCGTGGCCGGTCTCCAGCCCTACGTAGACCCGACGCAGGTTGCGCTCGGCCAACTCCCCAAAGTCGGTGGCGGATTTGCGCAAAGCGTCCGGCGCGGAGATAAAGGCGTAGATTCCGTTCAACGCTTTGTCCGGCCCGATGTCGAACTGGTCGTTGACCGCGTCCATGAGGGGCAGCAGCCGGGGCTGGGGGATGATCACGGCGTTGGCGTCGGCCAGAAAGACCATGCGGCGCAGGCTGATTCCCCGGCCCAAAAAGTTGCGGATCTGGGCCATGTGGTCGGTCAGCTCGTCCACAGATTTGATGCGGAAGGGGCGGTCCCGGTAGAAGGTGCAGAAGGTACATTCGTTGTACGAGCAGCCCTCCGCGGCCTGGACCACCAGGGCCATGTACTGGTCCGGCGGCAGGATGGAGACGGGCTTGTAGATGGCGTGGAAGCGGTCGGCTTCGGCCTCGAGCCGGGGGAAGTCCCAGGCGGCGATGCGGGCCAGCCAGGCTGAGGCGAGGGGCAAATGGCGAATGGCGGGAAGCGAGGAGACCTCGGCGGCCAGGGCATAGACCCGATCCAAGAGGGCGCGGCGTTCGGCCGCGTCCAAAAAGCGGCGCACCCGTTGGCCGGGCCGCTCCGGGTCGATCCACTTGGCCAGGATGCGGTTGTCCAGCGCCCGGCGGTAGGTGATCTTGTCCATGAACGCCCCCACCATCCGCCCCTCGCCGTCAAAGGAGAGGTTGATGGCCCCGTCAAAGCTGAGGGTCAATGTCCCCGCGGCGGTGGAAAGGTGGATGGGAGATTGGGTAGCGTCGAATAGGGTGATGGGCATGGGGTTGGGTGATTTGTTGATTTGTTGATTGGCGGGGTAGATGATGTCGATAGTTGGGTCGCGGCCATCATAGCATAGGCGAAGGGGGCATGACAAAGAGGGCGGGCGGATCGGCAAAAAGCGGGGTCGCATGGAACGGTGTTTTCTGCTTTTCTGGAAACGTTTATGAACTGCTGAATATGTAAGTTTTGTAAAATAGGGAGCAATCGTGCAACCATCCCCGAAAATGGGCGTATAATGGGGAGTGGAGAAAAGGCAAAAGGCAAAAGGCAAAGTGCAAAAGGCAAAAGGGATTGATGCTACACATCCAATCTCCCAATCGCCCAATCTCCCAATCGCCAACCAACAAACCAACAAACCAACAAACAACCCAACAACCCAACCCACCCGAAGGACACCCAACACCATGACCCCACCCATCATCCAAGCGACCAACATTCACAAGACCTTCCGCAATGGGCAGATCCAGGTCCATGCCTTGCAGGGGGTGGATCTGACCATCACCCCGGGGGAGATGGTGGCGGTGATGGGGCCGTCGGGCTGCGGCAAGACGACCCTGCTCAACTGCCTGTCCGGGCTGGATAGCTTTGATTTGGGCGAGGTGCATATCGAGGGCACCTCCCTGGCCCAGATGAGCGACCGGGTGCGCACGGACTATCGGGCACGGCGCATGGGCTTTGTCTTCCAGACCTATAACCTGCTGCCGGTGATCAGCGCGGCGGAGAATGTGGAACTGCCCCTGCTCCTCTCCGGCGTCAAGCCCAAAGAGGCCCGGCGCAAAGCCCTGGACGGCCTGGCCGCGGTGGGGTTGAGCGACCGCTCCAACCATCGCCCGGCGGAACTCTCCGGCGGCCAACGCCAGCGGGTGACCATTGCCCGGGCCCTGGCCAACCAGCCAGCCATCATCTGGGCCGACGAGCCCACGGGCAACCTGGACAGCCAGTCAGCCGACGACATCCTCACCCTCATGCGCAGGTTGAACCAGGAAGAGGGCCAGACCTTTGTGATCGTCACCCACGACCGGCGCATCGGCGAACTGTGCGACCGCATTGTGCAGATGCGGGACGGCCTGATCACGGATCAGGGGCAAGGGGCGGTGGACCAATCATGACCCTTGACCTCGGACTGGGCACGGCCCAACAGTGGATGTTCGTCTTGCTGGCCCTGATGGGGCTGGCCTTGCTCTATGTGATCGTGCTGGGCTTGCGACGGCGGATTATTTTCAAAATGGGCATCCGCAACATCACCCGGCGACCGGGACAGACCGGGCTGATCATCCTGGGGCTGACCCTCAGCACGGTGATCATCGTCAGCGCCCTGAGCATCGGCGACACGTTGACCTATTCCGTGCGCCGCCACGCCATCAACGCCTTTGGGGAGATCGATCAGGTGATCTCGCCGCCCTTGCTGTCGGCGTTGGCGGGCTTTGCCGCGGACTCCGGGCCGGGGCAGGATCCCGCGGCGGCCTTGGCGGGCACAGAGTTGGCCGGGCTGTTGGACGGGGACATTCTCAGCATCCTCACCCTGCTCCAAGATGGCCTGCCGGGGATCAGCGAGGAGCGCTATGCCCAGATGCGGGATGCGGCCATGACCGATCCGGCCACCGCGGCCCTGGTGGATGGGCTGGCCCCGTCGATCGCCTTCCCCACCATTTTGCGGGACCGCACCAGCGGCCAAGGCGTCCCCCTGGGCTTTATCGTGGCCGTGGACAACGAATATGACGACCAGTTCGGCCTCACCACCATCGACGGCGAGCCGGTGAAGATGGCCGATCTGCGCACGGGGGTGGGCAACATCTTTGCCCAGGCCAGCAACCTCTTCCGCTGGGCGGACAGCGTGGGGATCAACGTGGACAACGGCGCCGCGGCCATCGCCCAGGCCGGCACCCTGCTCACCCAGGCCCAGGAGCTGCTGGGCCAATTCACCCAGCCCGCCGCGCCTGCAACCGAACCTGTCGTCGAGCCCCCCCTTCAGCCCACAACCCAGCCGCTTGTCGAGCCAACCCCGTCGCCAACCAAACAGGCCACCGCTCAACCAACCAGCGAGCCGTCCCCCCAATCAACCAATCAACCAATCAACAAACCAACCCCCCAATCCCCAATCCCCAATCCCCAAACCCTCGACCTCTCCGCCATCGGCCTGGGCACAGTGGACCTGGGCGCGTTGAGCAATGTGGTGTTGACCGACACCTTCGACATTGCCGCCATCGGCCAGGCCTTGGGCATCGACACCGAGGCGCTGACCGAATCGGTCCTCAGCGCGGTGAACCTGAACACCCTGGGCGCGGAGATCGACCGGGTGCTGGAAGTGGCCGGGCTGGAACTGCGCCAGGGGGATGTCTACCTGAACCGCCTGGGGGCGGAGCAGCTCAACGCCCGGCCAGGGGACATTCTGGACATCTATATCGGCCCCATCCCCGTGCCCTTCCGGGTAAAGGCCATTGTGGAGGAGGCCGGACCCCTGGGTGCGCTCACCCCGGTGGTGATGCTGCGCTTGGACGAGGCCCAGGAACTGCTCTTTATGCGCGGGCGGGTGAACAACGTGCTGGTCTCCAACACCGGAGACGCCTACACGGGGATGGAGAACACCGCCGCGGCGTCCAAGCACCTGCGGGCGCTGGCGCTGAACGAGGAGGCCATCACCGATCTGGTGGCCCTGCTGCGGGAACCGGCCACCTTGGCCGTGGTCCAGGCCGGGGCAGAGGGTGCAGCCGTCTCGCTCCAGGGCCGGGAGCGGGGGCCGGAGATGATGCTGGCCGCCATCACCGGCTTTGCGGCCGGCGAAGGGGGGCAGGATCTGGAAAGCCGCACGGTCGATCTGGCCGCGGCGTTGAGTGAGGGGGAGATAGAGGGAGAGATAGAGATAGAGGTGGGGGCGGAGTTGCGGTTGCTTTTGGCCCAGCCGGATATGCAGGGTTGGCTGGTCGGGCTGCCCTTTTCCCGGTCCACCGACGACCAATTGGGCGAGATTTTGGGGCGCATCAGCGATCTGGAAGTCTTGGATGTATTGAGCAAAAACACAGTGGTGCAGGTGGCGGAGATCGGTGGTTCGGTCTTCACCACGGTCTTCACCATCTTTGGCATCTTCTCCATCTTCGCCGGGGTGTTGCTGATCTTCCTGATCTTTGTCATGTTGGCGGCGGAGCGGCGCAGCGAAATGGGCATGGCCCGGGCCATCGGTATGCGCCGGGGCCACCTGGTGCAGATGTTTGTCTCCGAGGGCATGGTCTATGACCTCTTGGCCGCGGCCCTGGGCATTGTGTTGGGGCTGGGCATCTCCTATGCCATGATCGGCTTCCTGGGCGGCATCTTCAACACCGCCACCCAGCAGATCAGCTCGGAACTGAGCAGCAGCCTCTTCACCTTCCACTTCAACGTGGCCCCCACCTCCGTGGTGATCGCCTACGCCCTGGGCGTACTCTTCACCTTCATCGTGGTCACCGCGTCGGCGTGGCGGGTGAGCCGGCTCAACATCGTCTCGGCCATCCGGGACATCCCCGAGCCCGAGGGCAGCGGGCGCTCCGCGGGCAAGATCATCGGGCGGCTGATCACCGGTCCCCTGGCCATCGGGGCTGGGGCGTGGGTCTACTTTGGGGTGGAAAGCGGCAAGACCGGCACCCTGCTCCTGGTCGCCCTCACCTTTATGCTGGTGGGCGGGACACTCAGCCTGGGCTGGCTGCTTTCGGCCACCTCCATGCGCACAGAGCGGCGGCGGCGTCTAACCTATTCCCTGATGGGGCTGGGGCTGCTGGTCTTGTGGGGCCTGCCCTGGGAGACATTGCTGCCCGGTGCCGGCTTCGGCCTGTTGGAGCAAGACCCCCAGTGGACCTTGCTCTCCTTTGTGGCCAAAGGACCGGCCCTCATCTTGGGGGGTATTCTGTTGATCATGTTCAGCGCCGACACCATCCTGCAGGGGTTGAGCCGACTGCTGGGCGGCATCGGCAGCCTGACCCCGGTCCTCAAGACCGCCATCGCCTATCCCCTGAGCAGCCGCTTCCGCACGGGCATGGCCATGATCATGTTCGCCATGATCATCACCACGGTGGCGCTGATGTCCGTGGTGATCCAGGCCACCCAGACCGCCATCATCCCAGACGCCAAGAGCAGCGCCGGGTATGAGATCCGCACCTCCTTTGGCCTGCTCAGCTTCTTCGACCGGGAGACGGATCTGGAGAAGGCCATCACCCAAAAGCCCGACTTCCCCCTGGCCGACGTGGCCGGGGTGGGGGCCATCAGCGCCCAAAACGTGGACGTGCGCCAGGTGGCGCCACCGGCCACCTCCGGCACATGGGCCTTCACCGAAGTGACCGGCATGGACGCCAGTTTCATGGCCCAGGCCGCCGAGATCTACACCTTCCAGCAGCGGGCCGCCGGTTTTGCCGACGATGCGGCCGTGTGGGCCGCCCTGGCAGAGCGGGACGATGTGGCCATCGTCACCCCGTCTGTGGTGGCCAACGCCGACGGCAGCTATGGGGCCTTTGGCAGCGCCGACCAGGACACTTTTATGGCGGAAGATCACGGCGGCAGCATGAGGAACTTCCGCACCCTGCGTCTGAGCGGCTTCACCCAGGCCGACCCCTCCCCCCTGCCGGAGGTGTGGCTGGAGCTGCGCAACGAATTGACCGACGGCACGGTGATCAGCCAGCGGGTGCAGGTGATCGGCGTCCTCGCCGACAACACCACGGTCTCCGACAACACGGTGCATCTCAACGACCGGGTGATCGCCACCCTCACCGACAAGGCCGTGCAGCCGGTAAGTTTCTACATCAAAGTGGCCGAGGGCGCTGACGTACGCACGGTGGCCCAGGCCGTGGAGCGGGCCTTCCTCTCCTCCGCCCTGGACGCCACGGTGATCGCCGACAGCTTCGCCCAGGGCCAGGACCTGACCCGGGGCATCCTGCAACTCTTCCAGGGCTTTTTGGCCCTGGGGCTGCTGGTGGGCATCGCCGCCCTGGGGGTGATCAGCTCCCGGACCGTGGTGGAGCGACGGCAGCAGGTGGGCATGTTGCGGGCCATCGGCTACCAGCCGGGGATGATCGCCCTCTCCTTTGTGCTGGAAGCCAGCTTCATCGCCCTGGTGGGCATCGGTCTGGGCACGGCCACCGGCATCATCCTGGGCCAAGCCATGATCGGCCAGTTCTTCAGCGTCATCACCGCCGGGCGGGTGCTGGCCATTCCCTGGGGGCAGATCGGTGGTATCGTCGTGGCCGCCTACCTCTTCTCACTCCTGGCCACCATCCTGCCCGCCATCCAAGCCTCCCGCATCTATCCGGCGGAGGCGTTGCGGTACGAGTAAGGGGTTGGGGATTAGGGGTTGGGGGTTGGGGATTGGGGGTTGGGGATTGGGGATTGGGGATTGGGGGCGTGCGAACGTCTCTGTAGTTTGATACAATTATGCTATTGAAGTTGGCGACGTTCGCGCCCATTGGCGCAGACTTTGCGGCTTGGCTTAACCTTATACATCCAAATTCAAAGAAAGGAATCACCCATGAAATTCACACATCTTAGATGGTTCTCTCTGTTTTTGACGCTTGTCCTGTTGACAGCCTGCACAGTGGTGGCGCCTGCCCCTGCCGCCAGCCCAGAAGGCGCGCCGCCAATGGCAGAGTCCACCGCCATCCCCGCCTCAGAACCGACCGCCGAACCGGCCCCGGAGACCTCGGCGGACGGGCCAGCCTCCCCGATGGTGGGCCGCTGGACGGGCATGATCAGCGTCGCTGGCCAGGAGCTCGGCATCGTCGCCACCTTTGCCGAAGCCGATGGGGCGCTGTCGGGCAGCATCGACATCCCCCAGCAGGGCGCGATGGGGCTTCCCCTGGACGACATGGTCTACGCCCACCCTCAGATCGATTTCTCCATGCTGCCCAGCCCCCAGACGGCCACCTTCTCCGGGCAGATGATCGACACGGACACCATCACCGGCACCTTTAGCCAAGCCGGCTACGAGGGCACGTTTGATCTGGCCAGGGCCGAGGAGGTGGCGATCCCGGACGCGCCGCCTGTGCCCTATGCCGAGGAAGAGGTTGTCTTTCAAAATGGGGAGATCACCCTGGCTGGCACCCTCTCCATCCCCGAAGGCGACGGTCCCTTCCCCGCCGTCCTCCTGATCAGCGGCAGCGGGGCCCAGGATCGCAACGCGAACGTCTTCGGCTTCGAGGTCTTCCGCACCCTGGCCGACTATCTGACCCGCAACGGCGTGGCCGTGCTGCGCTACGATGACCGGGGCGTGGGCGGCTCCACCGGCGGCGGCTCGGACGACACCAGCGCCGACTTTGCCGAGGACGTCCTGGCCGGGGTGGAGATGTTGAGCCAGCGGCCCGAGATCGACACCGCCCACATCGGTCTGCTGGGCCACAGCGAGGGCGGCCTGATCGCTCCTATGACGGCCAACCAGAGCGACGAAGTGGCCTTTGTGATCCTGATGGCCGGGCCGTCTCTGCCCGGCGACCAGATCTTGGACGCCCAGTTGCGCCTGATCCTGGCCGCGGATGGGGCCACGCCGGACCAAATTGACCAGGCCAGCGCCCGTCAGCAACAGACCCTGGCGGCCGTGCGCACAGGCGAGGGCTGGGACAAACTTGAGGCCGATGTGCGGGCCGAGCTACAGGTCAGCATCGACGAACTGCCCGAAGCCCAGCGCAGCCAGATCCCCGATGTGCCCGCCTATATCGACAGCGTGGTGGCCTCACAGCTTGGCGCGGTGCGGAACGCCTGGTTCAACTTCTTTGTCACCTACGACCCCGCCCCGGCCCTGGAAAAGCTGACCGTACCCATGTTGGCCCTCTACGGCGGCAAGGATCTCCAGGTTCCGGCGGACGTCAACGAGGCCAAATTACAGGCCATCGTAGACGGTTCCAGCAACCCGGACATGACCATCAAGACCTTCCCCACGGCCAACCACCTCTTCCAAGAGGCCACCACCGGGTCGCCCAACGAATACGGCGTGCTGGACAAAGCCTTTGTGGTCGATTTCTTGGAGACCATCACCGAATGGATTCAGGCGCAGGGTCAGGCGAAGTAGAAACAATCTCCAAACCCATACGAACGGTACACCATACGCCCACAGTCAGCTTGACGACAGAGTGCTGTCAAGCGGGCTGTGGGCGTAGGGTGTATCCTGGAACAGTCGGTTGATTCAATCTTTGTACCACAGGAGGCAGACCATGAGCGTCAAGACATTCACCCCCAACCCCAAGTATATGACCAAGCAGCGGGTGGCTTTTGGGCTGCTCGCCCTGACTATTCTCTCCTTCGGTCTGGTCATCGGCATTCCCATGAGCCTGGACCCGGAGATCGGTCTCTTTGGCGGCATGATCTTCGCCGGTGTTTTCGGCGGCATTGCCGTCCTCTTCTGGGCCGCGGCCGCGGTGTTGGTGATCCCCTACTACAACAGCCTGCGCTACGAGATCCACGACGACGAGGTGATCGTGCATGTGGGCATCATCACCAAGTCCGTGAAGCATGTGCCCTATCGCACGGTCACCAACATCGTGATCAACCGGGGCATTCTGGACCGGCTCTTCGGTCTGGGCACCCTCAACATCCAGACCGCGGGCATGAGCGGCCAGACCGGGGCCGAGGAAGCCTTGGTGGGGCTGCCCAATGTGCAGGAAGTCTACGATCTGGTGGCCACGGAACTGCGCCGCTTCCGGGCCGGCATGTCCCCCACGGGCGCGGATGTGGACCCGGTCCAGCGGTCAGCCACGGACTCGCCATCCCAGGCTGGGGAACTGGCCGCCATCTTGGCCGAGGTCAAGGCCATCCGCAAGA
>CAZKEX010000158.1:0-9530 GCA_964551895.1 uncultured Caldilineaceae bacterium
GCTTTTGATCCGTTTTGATCCGTTGCATCCGTCCAATCCGTGTTCTATTTTTTAGCTCGTGGATCACTCCTGCTGCAGGATTTGCGCCAGGTAGAGGGCGGCCAGGATCATGCCGCCGCCTATGACCAATTGCCACGAGACCGGTTCCCCCAGCAAGAACACACCAGAGAGGGCGCCGATCAGGGGCACAAGCAAAATGTAGAGGGCGGCCCGGTTGGCGGCCATGCGCTCGGCCACCATCCACCAGACCAGGTTGGCCACGGCGCTGCTGCCCATCCCCAGGATCAGCAGACCGCCCACGGCCCCCAGGCTGGGCACAGGGGGAATGCCGTCAACGACCAAGGCCAGGGGGACCAGAAAGAGGGACCCCACCCCAGCCGCCAGCAGGGTGACCACCCCGGGGGAGAAGCCGTTGAGGATCCGCTTGCCCAGCACCACATAGATGGCTCCGGCCACGGCGGCCAAGATCGATAGCCCATCGCCCACAAGGTGATCCGGGGCCACGGTCACCGCTCCGCCGCTCAGGCTGACCAGAATGGCCCCCACGGTGGCCCCAAGGCAGGCCACGGCCAAGGTGCGATTCACCCGCTCACCCAGGACGAGGATGGAGAGCAGCAGCACGAAGATGGGGACCAGGTTGCCCAAAACACTGGCATTGATCACCGTTGTATAGTCCAGGGCCAAATTTTGCGCCGTGTACAGAAAGGCCACGCCGACCAGCCCAAAGATCACAATGGTGCCGAGCTGCGCCCGCAGGGCGTGGACCACCGCCCCCATCTGGCCCCGGGTCAACACCCAGCCCGAAAAGAAGGCTGTGGCGATCGACCAGCGGGCCGCGGCCACGGTGATGGGCGGCCAGTCGGCATAGATGGATTTTGTGACCACAAAGCTGCTCCCCCACAGCAACACCGGCGCCAGGGCCAGAAGCCACGTGGGCATTGCGGCGAGATTGAAAAATGGACGGGGACGGGGCATTGTTGCTCCTGGAAAAACGGTGGTTGGTTGGTTGGTTAGTTGGTTGGTTGGTTGGTTAGTCCGATTCGGTGTCCACGAACAATTGCACACGATTTAATCGACCACGGGCATTGGTGGTTGCCCGGTTGAATGATATAATCTGTCGGGTTGTCTGCCGTCGGCGGATCCGAACTTCATGGTATGGGTCTGCTGCAAAAAGCTGTTTAACCGCCGAGAACGGGGAGGTTTCGCAGAGAACGCAGAGAAAAATCTTGCTTTTCTTTGGGTTCTCTGCGTTTTTGCGGTGAATTTGACCCTTTTTCAGCGGAGTCATGGTACAGAAACAGATGCAAACAGAGCGCCCCTACAATCTGATCCAAGATCCGCTGTATTATGTCACCTTGGTCTTCTTTGCCTTGGTGACCACCGTGCCCTCGGCCTTGATCGGCCAGCCAACCTTTCTGCCGGTGGCACAGGCCATCGGGCTGAGCGTCTTTGCTGCCCTGGCCATTCGGCGGGGCACACCACGCCAGGCCTTGATGGTGGTGGGTATCTGGTTGGTCGCCCAGCTTGCGTTGATGGCGCTTCTGACCTGGTTTGTCCCCACCCGGCTGGACCTGAACTTTGCAGACGGCTTCAACTTTCGCGCCGCCTATCTGCAATGGTTTTACACCGGCCAGGATCTGCCCCGCAGCCTGGGGGTCAGCCCCGGGCCCATGTTGATGGAAGCCGCCGGGGTGATCTTGGGCAGCCTGGCCACGGGCGGACTGATCGGGGCTTTCTTTCTGGTGCGGGCGGTCAACTTTGCCGGCTATGCCATGGGCGGGCTGCTGGCCGCAGAGGTCAATATTTTTGTCGCCCTGCCCATATGGACGCTGATCAAGCTGGCCGGATACGCCGGATTGTTTGTCACCCTCAGCCGCCCTCTGCTGACCGGGGATCTCTCTGCCGCCGCCCTGCTTGGCCCCCACCGCCGACAGCTCGCCCTCAGCGCCGGGCTGATGGTGGCGGGCTTCCTGCTCGAACTCACCCTGCCCGGCCTCTGGAGTCACTGGTTCGGGGGATAGACGAATGGCGAATTGCGAATGGCGAACCGCCCCTCGCAATTCGCCCCTCGCCCCTCGCCCCATTCGCCATTCGCCATTCGCCATTCAAAAACTATGCGCGTAAAACGAATCACGCTGCACGGGTTCAAAACCTTTGCGCAGAAAACTGAATTTGTCTTCGACCCCGGCATCACCGCCATTGTCGGCCCCAACGGGTCGGGCAAGAGCAATGTGGCCGACGGGGTGCGCTGGTGCCTGGGCGAACAGAGCTTTAGCCTGCTGCGCTCCAAAAAGACCGCTGACGTGATCTTCTCCGGCAGCGACAAACGGGCGCGCCTGGGCATGGCCGCGGTCAACGTGATCCTGGACAACAGCCAGGGCGAGATGGCCATCGATTTCGACGAGGTGGAGATCAGCCGCCGGGCCTATCGGGACGGGGACAACGAATATCTGGTCAACGGCCAGAAGGTGCGCCTGTTGGATGTCAACGAGCTTCTGGCCCCCTCTGGCCTGGGCAACCGCACCTACGCCGTGATCGGCCAGGGGCTGATCGACCGGGTACTCAGCCTCAAGCCCGAAGAGCGCCGCTCCCTGTTCGAGGAGGCCGCTGGCATCACCGGCTATCAGTCCAAACGGGGCACCGCCCTGCGCCGCCTGGACGCCACCCAGCAGAACCTCACCCGCATCCAAGATATTGTGTCCGAGATCAGCCCCCGGCTCAAATATCTGCGCCGCCAGGCCGACCGCTACAGCGAATATGTCCAGATCGAAGCCGATCTGCGGGGCCAACTGCGGGAGTGGTACGGCTTCCGCTGGCACCGTCAACTGGCCGAACTGGCCGAACAGCAAGGGATCGAGGCCAACCTGCGCCGCAGCGTGGCCCTGCGCCAAGAGGCCGTGGACGCCGTGCGGGGGGAACTCCTGGCCATCCGCCAGCGCCAGACCGAACTGCGGGCGGACGTGGGCGACCTCCACGGGGTCAGCAGCGACCTGCACCGCCGGGCGGACCAGGTGGGCCGCGAACTCGCCGTCA
This sequence comes from uncultured Caldilineaceae bacterium, assembly GCA_964551895.1. Taxonomy (GTDB): domain Bacteria; phylum Chloroflexota; class Anaerolineae; order Caldilineales; family Caldilineaceae; genus JAGNDO01. The sequence goes on from CAZKEX010000158.1 coordinate 3,034, forward strand.
GCCGGGAGCGGGCCCGGCAACTGACCGTGCGCCGGGACGAGACCGAGCGGGAGATCGCCGAGCTGACCAGCCGCCGCCAGACCGCGGAGCAGCGGGCCATCGACCTGGCCGAGGAACTGGCCGCGGCCCAGCACGAACACGACGCCCGCCAAGAGCGGGTACAGGCCCTGCAAATCACCCTGAGCGCCCACCAAGCCGAACGCCAAAACTTACTCGATCAGGTGGAGCAGGCCCGGCGTCGGGCCACCACCCTCCAAAACCGAGCCACCGAGCGCAGCAGTCAACTGGCCCAAGCCCAAGCACGCCGGGCCGCCCTCACCAAAGCCCAAAAAGAGCAGCTTGAAGCCGGAGCCGCCGCCCAGGCCGAGGCCGAACGCGTCCGCCAGGAGCTGGCCCAGGCCCAAAGCGAAGTCTCCCAAAACGAGAGCGAGGCCGCGGACCTGCAGGCCGAGATCCGCCGCTTGGAGGACGAGACCAAGGGGCTGCAAGAAAAACTGACCCAGGCCGAACAAAATCGCCAAGCCGCTGACCGGGCCGTGGATCGCCTGCAAACCCGGCTGGATCTGCTGGAGCGGCTGCGCAACGAGGGGGCCGGCTATGCCAGCGGCGTCAAGGCCGTGCTGCAAGCGGGCGCTGATGGCCAGGACGATTCAATGTTGGCCGGGATTTTGGGCACGGTGGCCAGCCTGATCCGGGTCCCCGCCCATCTGGACAAGGCCATCGAGACCGCCCTGGGCGGCGCACTGCAAAACGTGGTCACCGCCACCTGGTCCGACAGCCGGGAGGCCATCGATTTCCTCAAGCGCACGGGCCGGGGCCGGGCCACCTTCCTGCCCCTGGACCGCCTCCACGTCCCCAATGCCCTGGACGCCCCCCGCATGGACGGCATTTTGGGCAACGCCGCCGACCTGGTCGAGTTCGACAACCGGGTGGAGCGCGCGGCCCTGCAACTGCTCAACCGCACCTGGATCGCCACGGATCTGGCCGCGGCCCGATCCGCCTTGGACAGCATCCGGGGCGGCGGTCCCCGGCCCACATTGGTCACCCAGGACGGCGAAATCGTGCGTCCCGGCGGCTCCGTCACCGGGGGCGAGGACAGCCGCCGCCGGGACGACTCCATGCTGGCCCGAGAGCGGGAATATCGGGAACTGCCGGCTCAGATTCAGGCCGCTCAATCGGTGGGAAAAGAGAACGCCCAGATGTGTAGCCGCCTGATCGCGCAAAGCGAAGTTCTTGGCGTCCAGCACCAAGCGGCCCAAGAGACCCTGGCTGCTTTGGCCCGGGCCGATCGGCAGCGCAGAGAGCGGGTGGAAGAGGTGCGCCGCCGCCTGGACCGGGCCGAGCAGTCCGTGCGCTGGCAGTCGGATCTGCACACCCGATCCAGCGCCGAATTGGCCCAATTGCAGGAGCAAGAGGCAGGGCTGCACACCGAGTTGGCCACCCTGGAAGGCGAGATCGCCGAAGCCGCCCTCGCCCTGACCCAGGCCGAAACCCAGGCCGAAGCCAGCCGCGCCGACGATCTGCTGCAACAGATGGCGGAGTTGAAGACCGCAGCCGCCGAAGCCCTGGGCCATCTGCGCAGCCGCCAAAGTCTGCTGGACGACCAGCGCAGCAGCGGCCAATTCACCCAGAACCAGATCCAGGCCAAGAGCAGCCATCAGGCGGATCTGGACAATTCCCTGACGGAATTGACCCAAAAAATCGCAGAGCTGACCGAAAAAGAGGGCCAACTCAATCTGCAAATTGAAGAGCTGGGCGCGAAGATCGACCCTGGCGAGCGGGAGCTGACCCAACTGGAACAGCAGCGCACCGGGGCCGAGCAGCGGGAACAGGCCCTGCAACAGATCCTGCGCCGGGACGAGGCCACCTTCAACAGCGCCTTGCTCAAATTGCAACGCTGCGAGGACGGCCTGGGCATCCTGCGCCGGGAGATCGAACACGATTTTGGCCTTGTGGCCTTGGAACAGAGCGACGCCCTGGCCGATCAGCCGCCCCTGCCCTTGGACTCCATGGTGGAGCATCTGCCCGTGGTGCATCAACTGCCCGATGGCATGGAGGAAGAGGTGCGGGAGATGCGGGCCCGGCTGCAACGCCTGGGCAACGTCAACCCGGAAGCCCTCCACGAGTACGAGGAGGCCTCCACCCGCCACGAGTTCTTGCTCACCCAGTCCCAGGATCTGGAAGCCGCGGCCGCGGATCTGCGCAAGATCATCGCCGAGCTGGACCAGCGCATGTCCGTGGCCTTCGACCAGACCTTCCGGGCCGTGGACAAGGAATTTGTAGAATTTTTCAAGATCCTCTTCAACGGCGGCACGGCCAAGCTCAGCCTGACCGACCCGGACGACCTGACCAACACAGGCATCGAGATCGTGGCCCGTCCCCCGGGCAAGCGGCCCCAAAGCCTGGCCCTGCTCTCCGGCGGCGAACGCTCCCTGACCGCCCTGGCGTTGATCTTCGCCATCCTGCGGGTCAGCCCCACCCCCTTCTGCATCCTGGACGAAGTCGACGCCGCCCTGGACGAGGCCAACGTGGACCGCTTCCGGGACGCCCTGCGCTCCCTCAGCAACGAGACCCAGTTCATCCTCATCACCCACAACCGGCGCACCCTGGAGACCGCGGACACCATCTACGGCATCACCATGGGCGGGGATGGGGTCAGCAAGGTGATCAGTTTGCGATTGGATGGGGACAAGATCGTGCGCAACGACGGGGGGAGCGATCAGGATGCGGAGCGGTTGGTGGAGGGGTTGGTGGGGGTGTAGGGGGTTGGGTGAGAAGAGTGAGGAATCGCAGAAAAGCAAGTGCCCGGCATCTGGCGATGCCGGGCACTTTTGTTGCTAACAGCTGTCGAGAGCCTGATCGGCCTACTACAGACTACTGAGCGGCAAACTCAAAGAGCAGATCGAGGGCAGGCAGGGCTGCATCGACCGAGAGGAAAAGTCTTTCAGATGCTTTTACACAGTCGAACTGGATCAGGTGCAAGCCAGGACAGTACTGAGGGATCCGAGTACCCTGGCCGGTAACTGTACCAAGGGTGTCAGACCAACTTGCTCTACTGTAGCCATCAGAGGCAACGAAGTCCTCGAAGCTGAAGCCAACTTCATCGAAGAAGGAACCCACAGCCGTATCATAAGCGCTGATGAAGTCACTGACAGCCTCACAGCCAGGCAGGTACTCCTCAGCGAAAACCCCATAGACCTCGGCCCACGCATCAGGCGCATCCGAATACTCGTACATGTTCTCCGCCAACAGGAGCAGGCCTTCGGCGCAGAATGGGATAGCGTCTTGCAACAGGGCCAGATCCTCTGCGGGAATGCCTGCCTCGGCCTCCTCCACGGGCAGTTCCATGGTGGCGAAGGCAGCGCCGGTCAACGCGTCGGCCACGGCGGCGTCTGTGCTGACCGAGAAGCTGGCAACATATACGCCGTCACGATAGATGTTGAAGCGGATGTAGCCCGTGCCATCTGCCAGCTTGCCGGAGGTGATGATGAGATCATCGCCGTCCAGAATGGAGATACCGGATCTTACAGCCTGGTTGGCATTGAAGATGTTGCCGCTGAGAGTCTCACCAGGCTGTGCGAGAACCTTGGCGGAGGGGGGAATGTCCTTGGTGGATTCTTCAAACACCTTCGCGCTCTCGACAAAGATCGGATCGCCGGTTATTGCCACATCGTAGGTGCAGTCCCGAATCGCAATCGGATCCGAGATGCCAGCCGCTAGACAGATCGCCTCGGCTTCCCCCCGTGCTTCGTCGTCGATCTCCCCCATGGTGAACGGGAGGACTGTCGGATCGACCTCAGGAGTATCTCCCCCAAAATCTCGGAGCAGAGACTCATCCGCCCCCACACGCCAACTGTTGCCGAAGCGTTTCAGATCAGCAATGGTAGGCGGAGGTGTGATCACTTCGCCAGCCGAGGTTGTCAGATCGTTCTTCGGATTGCCGTCAAGATTCCCAAGGACTCCCGCGTAGGTCTGGGTAGTCCCGCCCTGTGGCGCAAAGCCATAGTCCATGAGAGAGTTGCCATGGATAACCAGTCGAGCAGCGTAGCTACAGTCCGGCCAAGCGATAAGGAAATCATTCGCTGCAAGAGGTTCGATGCTTCCACCACTGGGCAGATCGAAGGCGCCGGAGGGCAGATCTGTCAATTCGTCGTTGACGTAGAAGGCAGATTCCGGCTTGACATAGAACTCCAGTTTGTCACCGTCCACCCAGAATGCCACCCCGACGTTGACAGAAATCCTCGGATTGTTGACCAAGGGCTGCTGGCGTGCCTGGACGATAGCCGCCCCATCGCTCGACTGGACGGAAAGGAAATCACCGCCTTCCTGGAAGTCATAGACCAAGCCATCAGGCGTGAAGATATGCACATCACCTCTTGCGTTGGTGGGCGGGGCCTTGCACTCGGGAGCAGGGGTCGGGGTGGGGGTGGGCGATGCAATTGCAGTCGGGGTCGGCGTCGGCGGTGTTGTCGAAAGGCTGCCGGCCTCGATAAACACGTTGGAGTCAAGGGCAGCATCACCACTGTCTGCAATGGCCAACTTCATGGTATTGGTCTCGTCTGGCTTCACCTCGGCTTCACAGGTGAGGACGGTGGTCAGTCCATTCATCTGTGTATTGATGCCATTGGGGGCATTGTGCGGCATGTTGTTCCGATAAAGCTCAGGGTTAGATGCGGTCGGGCCTGTATCCGTGCCTGTATTTCCTTTGTTGATGGTGTTGATGGAGACGGGTTTGTCGCCAACCAGGGCACAGTTTTCTCCGTTCACATAGAAGGCAAACACATCGTTATACTGTCCTACGTACTGATTGTACTCTTCCGAGGAGAAGACAAAGTTGAAGTAGACCTTGTCCCCATTCGGAACGAAATCAAATGTCAGCACAGCAGCATCCTGCGTCGTTTGACCAGCCAACGCAGTCAACTGGTCATCTCCCGGTCCAGCGAAACGGGTATCGACAGTCGTGGTGTTTGGCCCCACCACATCCTTGATCTTGCCAGTGCCAAGAATGATGCCACTTTCAAAGCCGATAATGTCCTTGCCACCGCTGAAGGTCCCAGCGGCTGCCAAATTACCGGTGTAGACGATATTCGAAAGGGCAACTCCCCCCCCAGAGCCGACCAGTTCGTTGGCCAGCCCCTGGGCGGTGAGGTCAGCGTCATTGAGGTCCTTCGTGACAAGGCCACTGCTTTGGGCAGCGGTGAACGAATAGGTGGACAAGCCGAGAACAATCACGGCCACCAGGGCAGCCAGGAATCGTGTCCTGTTCTTCTTGCGCACAACAGCACGGGTAAAAAATTGTAACTTATTTTGCATAGACCTTCTCCTTTTTGGTGGTCGTGAATAAAACAATATGGCAATCAGACAAAAACGGTGGGACTTCAGTCGAACGGGGAAATCAAGAGACGAAGAGGAGACCTATATCATGCCGCAACCGAAGGAAACAAGCCGCCTCAAACAACATCATACCGGAATCAACGCTTCCAAAACGCTTCCACCCATGGAGAAGCGGAAGCGCATTCATAAACGGTACGGGAAGCTGCAAACAAACGGGACAAACTGAGGGGAAAAGCGGGGAACTGCCGGCCAAATGCTAGCCAGCCAACGAGGACACGGATCGAAGGGTCGGACGAGGTCTTGTGGGGTCGGGCGGCTCACCCCATATCAATCGAGACGTTCAAATAACTCTCAATGGCCGTGGCCCGCCCGATCAGGTGCGGGTTATGCAGGGTCTTCGCGACGGCCATGGCCTCCGCGCTGTACTGCCTGGCCTGGCTTTCATCCTGCTTGCTCAGAAGTTCCGCCATCCCTAGCAAAGCGTCAAACAGGACACCCTGGATTTCATTATGTCGAGCAATGGCGATGGCTTGGCCGTAAAACGATTTGGCTTGAACGAGATCGCCCAGGCTCCTCTGGGCTTCGGCCAAAAGATACTGCGCCGTCGCCATCATGGTTCGGCTTCCGACGGACTCGGCGATGGCCAACCCACGCTCAAGTTGCTCGATAGCCTGGTCCGGCCGGCCAAGCAGGGTGTAGTTTCGGCCCAGGTTGAGGTGGATGTCTCCCTGGCTGGTCAGGTTGCCGCTGGCCGTGGCCAAGGAGAGACCCCTTTGCAGATAGTATTGGGCCCCCACATAATCCCCCTGTTCTGTGGAAATGATGCTCAAGTTGCTGAGCAGCATCCCCTGGAGATGAAGATTGTGGGTCTCTGTGCAGACGGCCAAGGCCTGTTCCAGGGTTGTCTGGGCTGCGGACAGATCGCCCTGGTGGTAGGTGACCAGGCCCAGGCTGTTGAGGCTGGCCCCCAACACCCGGGCGTTGCCCAGGGTTCGCCACGCCGCACAGGCCTGTTGCAAATGTTTGTGCGCACGGTAAAAGTGGCCCTGGATATCGTCAATGATCCCGAATTGGTGATGGCACCAGCCAACAATGGAGACGGACTCCATTCTCTGGCCGATCGCCAGCCCATGGTCCAGCTTTTCTCTGGCCAGGTCAAACTG
>CAZKEX010000159.1:0-9525 GCA_964551895.1 uncultured Caldilineaceae bacterium
GCCGAGGGGCGCAGAGCGCCCATTTGCGTTCCCACGCGGAGCGTGGGAACGAGATCGGCTCTATCTCTGCTCTCCCTTGCCCGGCACTTGGTGACAGGTGCGGCAGCGGGCTTCGTAGCGTTCGCTGCCCCCCACCAGGATGATGGGGTCGTGGTAGTTGGCGGGACGGCCGTCGATCAGACGTTGGGTGCGGCTGGCCGAGGCGCCACAGACCACGCAGATGGCGTACAGCTTATCGATGCGCTCGGCCAGGGCCAGGAGCAGGGGCATGGGGCCAAAGGGCTCGCCCCGGAAGTCCTGGTCCAGCCCGGCCCCGATCACCCGCACCCCCCGGTCGGCCAGGGTGGTGCAGACATCGGCAATGGCCCAATCGTAGAATTGGATCTCGTCGATGGCCACCACCTCTGTGTCCGGGGCCACCAGGTCCAGGATTTCGGTCGCCTTTTCGACCACCACCACATCTTCCCGGGCCACCCCGTCGTGGGAGGCCACCCGCACGATGCCATAGCGGTCATCCATGCGGGGCTTGAAGATCTGAAGCCGTTTGCGGGCGATCTCCGCCCGGCGAATGCGGCGCAGAAGCTCTTCCGTCTTGCCGCTGAACATGGAGCCGCAGACCAGTTCGATCCAGCCGCCGTTGGGTTGATAGTGCATAGGGTTTCTCCGGGATTTTGGGAATCACTCGTTCCCACGCTCCGCGTGGGAACGAAAACGGGCGCTCTGCGCCCCTCGGCGCAGAGCGCCGAACAGCCATTCCCACGCGGAGCGTGGGAACGAGAGCTTGGTGGCGAAAACTGGGAATCACTCGTTCCCACGCGGAGCGTGGGAACGAGAGCTTGGTGGCGAAAACAAAGGGCAGAGACGGTGGTCTCTGCCCTTTGTTTTGGTTCATGTTGCCTACTTGGCGAGCGCCAGCGCATGGTGCGCGTGGCTGGGGGGCTTACCCTTCGGCGACCATTTCGGTGGCCACTTCGTACTTGGCCATCACCTGGGCGGCGGCGGCTTCGGGATCGTCGCCCCGGGCCCGGGCCTTGCGGGCGGCCTCGTCGGCCTCCTTGCGGGCTGTGGTGGCGATCTCTTTGCGGGCCACCGTGCTCTGGCGGGCTTCCAGACGCTTCATGAAGCGTTCCACCTGGCCGGCGGTGTCGACGATGCGCTGTTCACCCGTGTAGAAGGGGTGGCAGTTGCTGCACACGTCCGTGCGGATCTCCGGCTGGGTGCTGCCGGTCAACCAAGAGTTGCCACAAGAGCAGACCACCTTGGCCGTGGGATAGTATTCGGGATGAATGCCTTCACGCATGTTAGTTAACCTTTTCGGAATGAACACTGACCTTTTTGCGATTCTTCTTCGCCCACTCAAACGTCACGAAGCCGTCGCTCTTGGCGAACAGGGTGTCGTCTTTGCCCTTGCCGACATTGTCGCCAGGGTGGATGCGGGTACCGCGTTGGCGGATGATGATGGAACCGGCGGTCACGAATTCACCGCCATAAGCCTTGACACCCAGTCGTTGACCGTTGGAGTCTCGGTTGTTGCGGCTAGAACCGCCACCTTTTTTGTGAGCCATTAGGTTTGCTCCTTTTTCGTATTCGAATTTAGCGCTCGAAACTGGTTGTGGACTGGATTAGGCGTTGATAGCGTTGATCTGAAGTCGGGTGATATATTGGCGATGGCCCCGACGCACACGAATGCGCTTCTTGGGGCGATAGCGGAAGACCAGGATCTTGTCACCCCGATATTGGCCGGTGATACGGCATTCCACGGTGGCCCCGGCAACTGTGGGCTGACCGATGGTGACAGCGTCACCGTTGGCCACCATCAGCACATCGTCCAGGGTGATGGTGTCGCCCACCGTGCCTTCCAACTTTTCGACTTCGACCTGCTGACCCGGGGCAACACGATACTGCTTGCCCCCGGTTCGGATCACTGCGTACATAGATGTTCCCTTTCTGCCGCGTCCGATGGGGGTTGATGGCCCATCGAAACTTTGGTGTTGCGGCCCTGCCCAGTGTCGAAGCCCCAAAACGATCATCGGCCCCACAAAGACAGGCTACCGGGTCTCTGGATTTGCCCAGAAAACACTTTGCCAAAACAACAAGAACGTGGGCGACGCACAGTGCCCACGAAGATACAGTATAGCCAAGATGGGCGGGTACGTCAAAAAATCGTGGGGCTGGTTCGACGTCAAATGATGTGGGAAACTGGCTGAAAAGTAGCCGTAGGTGGGCATTCCGGGAAAGGGCCGGGCAATTTTGGGTTGAGGAAATAGCGTTGGCCCATTCCCGGAATGGACGCGAACTTCCCGCCAATCCCGGAATGGGCCAACGCGGTCCGCATGAACCCAAGAAGAACCGGCCCATTCCGGGATTGTCCAGATCGTTTCCACCCCGCTGACCCATACCCGAACCTTTAGCTTGATTCAGCAACTCTCACATTTGCAATATATGGACAATACATTTACAATACAAAAACGATAGTCAAGTTTGCACACATAACCGCCAGCAAATGCTTGCCGGAGGCTGGCTAAAATTTCGCTGAACGTTTTCTAACCCAACAAGGAGACCAAACCATGAACCGTGACCAAGGACGACAATTCGCCGTGATCTTTACCACTCTTTTGACCCTGGTGATGAATGGGCTGGCCACGGGCCTGCCCCTCAACAACATCACCACCGGGGAGATTTCTGATATGTGGGTCAACTACTTTACCCCGGCCGGCTATGTCTTTGCCATTTGGGGGGTGATCTACACCGGGCTGATCGCCTTCACCATCTACCATTCCCTGCCCAGCCAGAAGGAAAACCCCCGGCTGCGCTCGATTGGCTGGCTCTTTGTGGTCTCAAATCTCTTCAACAGCGCCTGGATCCTGGCCTGGCAATATCTTTATGTCAATATCAGTTGGGTGATCATGTTGGGCATCCTCGCCACCCTGCTCACGATCTATGCGCGCATCGGCACGGGCCTCAAGCCGGCCAGCCGCCGGGAGAGGTGGCTGATCAACATCCCCTTCAGCATCTACACCGCCTGGATCACCGTGGCCACCATCGCCAACACGACCGTCTTCCTCCAGAACCTGGGCTGGGAGGGCGCCCCTCTCTCCGGTCCCTTCTGGTCGGCCACTATGATTGTGGTGGGCGCGGCCATCGCCGGCTACGTGGTCTACACCCGCCGGGATGTGGCCTATGCCGGGGTGGTGATCTGGGCCTATGTGGGCATCGTGGTCAAATACATGGACACGACCTTGGTGATGGGCACAGCCGGGGTGATGGCGGCGGCGGTGGCGGCGATCCTGATCGCCGGGCTGATCCGTACCCCGGGCCCGGGACGGATGCAGGGATCCGTGGCGTAAGGGGCGTTGTGCGCCAGGTTCGTCGCTTTTGCCCATTGCCTAATTGCGCTTTTTGGACCATAATGATGCTGGCGGGTTTGTTTCGCCAGCATCGTTTTTTTGCCAAAGAAAGGTGAAAGAATCATGGCCAGACAACAAGCAACAAAAGGCCCTTGCGTCTATTGCGGCAAGGAGTACACCCGGGGCTGGATGAGCCGCCATCTGAGCAGTTGTCCTGGGCGAGCAGCCCAAATCGAGACGACAAAGGGCCGGGGACCCAAGCCCAAACTCTATCATTTGGTGGTCCGGGATGCCTACACCGGCGGCTATTGGCTGCATCTGGAAATGCCCGGGGCCACCTCGCTGGAGACGTTGGATGACTATCTGCGGGCCATCTGGCTGGAATGTTGTGGCCATCTCAGCGCCTTCAAGGTGGGCAACATCCACTATACCCAGCTCTTCGAAGACGATGACTGGAGCAGTATGTTCGACTATTCCCCCATCGAGAACAAGTCCATGAATGTGCGCATCGACAAGGTCTTCTATCCCGGCATGTCCGTGGCCTATGACTATGATTTCGGCAGTACCACGGAACTGGTGATTGAGTTGGCCGACACCCGACAGGGCTATTGGGACGGGCCGCCCATTGCCCTGCTCTCCCGCAACCACGCCGCGGATCTGCGCTGCCATGAATGTGGTGTGCCGGCAGAATATATCTGTGTTGAGTGCGAGTGGGACAATCAGGGCACGTTTTTTTGCCAAGACCATCTGGAAAGTCATGGGCATGGGGACGAGATGGGCCTGAAGGTGGTCAACTCTCCGCGCATGGGGGTGTGCGGCTATGACGGTCCCGGGGAACCGCCTTATTGACGGTTCGCCGAACGATCTTCTCCAAAGAGAAAGCCAAAGAAAGCCAGGCTCATTGGGAATATGGTTGGCGCGGACAAGTCTTGGGTCAAGCTACCCGCCCCACCCTGAAAGGGATGGGGTGGGCGACGTACCTCATTCACTCGCTCTTGGTTGACCCAGGACTTATTTGCGCTAACCAAATTTCTGGCCTGCGCCGTGGCCGGGGAGGCAGATGTTATTGTCAGCGGGGACAGCCACCTGCTCTCCCTGGGCAGCCATGCGGGTATTCCCATCCTCACCCCGGCTGGCTTTTTGGCGTTGTTGGATGAGCGCAGCGCACCCTAATGACCGCCGACCATATCCCCGACCGAAGGAGAAGCGGATACCGATCCGGCTATATCAGCCAACGCTTGCTTCAACAATTCATCGTTAAACGCCTCGGCCAACCCAGACAAACTATCCAAAAAGTAGTCGTCCTCCAAAATCACCACATGCCGGGCTTGAAGCTCTCGCAAGAAACGATTATAGGCCACGTCGGCCATGACCGCGCCGTGCCGCAGATCGACTTCATGATGCATGTAAGCGTGGATCGCCAGATCCATTTTCTGGGCTTGCATGCCTTCCTTAACCCACTTCTTCATAAGAGCGGCCTCAGATAGAGCAGTCTGGCTACTCAACTGACCGATCTCTGTGGATTCAGCCTTGGTGAGTCGGATGGATTTGGTGATAGTATTTAGGCTCATTATGTTTCTCCGCGCAACAAAGCAATACGTTCTATCAAAATGCTGGCCTGCGAGATCAAGGACGAAGCCGTCGTTGCTTTTAGACGTTTCAACGTGCCGTTTGCCGCCGCTTTGGTGATGCGCCCTTGGCTAAAAAGCAGTACACAGAAATCCGGCACACTGACACAATGGATGCCCATGGCCTGGGCGAAAGCAAGTGGGCGAGAATCATTGATCAGTAGCCACCAACCCTGCTCACGCGCCAAGGCAATGGCGTGTGCCTCACCGCTGCCAAAGAGAGCCAGAGGCTCTTGAGGCTCAGCTTCATGTAAACGGCCATCCTCCAGCAGCACTTTGAACAACATCGCCTGAGGATAGATCAGTGGCGTCTCATTGGCATCCGTCGTCACGATTTCTTGGGCTACACTCCGACAGTAGTGGACCCGAAAGTAGTCAAACAGATAGGGAACGACGCCGATCTGACTGGCAATATTCCAAAATGATGTGTCGAGCGAAGCATTCCGAATCATAATGATTCTATTTTATCCGAATTAGTGCTTTTTTCAAAACTGCGTTTATGGCAATTCCCTATACAAACTCATCCCCCGCCTTCTCCGCAAAGGACTGGGGTTTGATCTCCGGGCGCTCGCCGGCGTGGGCCTTGTCCGGCTTGCCTCGGCGTTTATTTCGCTGCCTGCCCCGCTTCTTTGAGGGCCGTACGTTGTCGGGATGGTCGATCTCCGCCTGCTCGATCAACGGATAGCGGCCCATGAGGGCCACGGCGTCCGGGTCGTCGGCCATGTGGATGACGTCCCGGCGCAGGGTGCGGGCGAAGTCATCGAAACCCAGCGCGCCCACCACCTCGTCCGGGCGGCCCGTGGCCCCATCCCGCTGCTGCACCCGCAGGAAGATGCGATGCTCCTCTGTGGCGGGGTCGTACCCCTCGTAGGTCAACTCAAAAACCAAAGGCCGCAGATTATAGCGATAGTGGCTGCCCTTGCGCTGCCGTTCTCGCCACACGATCTCCTGGGCCAAAAACTCGTCGATCCGGCTCTGGATCAACCCGTCGGGGATCTCCCCCGGCTCGGCGTAGATCAGGATGGTGTAGTCTGATCCCAACAGCAGGCTTTGCAGGGACGGCGTCTTGACCGGCACTTCGTGGATGGCGTGGACCGTCACCCCAGGGGTCAGCTTGGCCCGGATGCGGGCGGTCAGCTCGTCCACGGGCAGGCTTGGCTCAAATGTGATGTCCAGAAATTCTCGGCTGCCCGTAATGCCCACGCCCAAAGGCGAGGCAAACTGCATGTGGGGCTGGGGGTTGAAGCCCTGCTTGTAGAGCAGGGGCAGATCCGCCCGGCGCAGGGTGCGCTCCCACAGGCGAAACTCGTCCTGGTGGGAGATGAACTTGATCGGTTCGCCCTTGGCGTAGGTGATGCGGACGCGTTGGCGGTCGGAGAACGGTTCGATTTCTTCTATCATAAATTACCCTGCTGCTTTGTTCTGATTATGTCACGTACGAATGCAAGAAATTGCCGCAATGCTACTAGCGGATCGTCGTCTAGATGGCTCTCAATAACCGATTCCTGACTACCCGCGTGGAAATGCTTCGGCCATGTTGACACGGATCTCCACGCGTTATCTGGTGCGTTATCATGTCGGTAAATCGTTCCGTCGATCGTGCGCCGTTCCCAATGATAGCTATACCGGCTGGCCACTTTCAACGAAAACCACACCTTGATGAAACTGCCGTCGGCCAAGAAAATCCTGAGATCGTTCCTGTGTGCCACAGAGGTGCCCCGAACGATGTCTGGATATTCTCTAACAGCAAGGGATCTTAGGGCTTCAACGTCGATGGTATTCATGCCAGAACAGGTGTCTCGTGTTTGCGTGCCGTTGCCCGAAGCGTGGTCAATAGCTCCTGCACCCGATCCCGGTCATATTCCAGATGGTCGAACTGCTGAAAATCATCCCAGGAATCAAGTTCACTCAACGTGCCATCCTGATAGCGCGCTTCCATTTCTGTGACGGACGCAACTTCATACTTGTCGGCAAAGGCGATGACCTGGCTGTTTAGTTGCAGCAGTCGGTGTTCGAGCAAGCTTTCGATACTCTCAAAGATCACATCATCCGAGGAGAGCGAAAGGACATTTGCGACCCGGTCAATCCAGTCAACAGTCTGTGTGTTCATGGTCTTCCTTTCCTTGCAAGGCGGCACATGATTGCATGTGGCTCGATCTCCATTTTACCGTTCCCCAAACCCCCAGTCAATCCTCAATCTTCACCTCAACCCGCTGCGCCACCGTCCCCCCCCGGCGCTGGGGGACCCGGTGGTCGAACTGGCCGACTTTGTCCGGGGACATGTCATCGTTGAAGTAGAGGGGCACCGGGCGGATGTCCACGGGTTGGCGATCCTTGCCCTTGCCCAGGGGCGGACAACCCCAGCCATCATCCGGTGCGGCTCGACGCTGGGTTTTGAAGTTGCCCAGGATGCCGCAGGAGAAGCAATGCTCCCGGCAGTCGTCCACCACCCCGCCTTCGTAGGTGTGGACATATTCCTCAAGCAAGAACTGTTTCTTCAACCCAGCGGAGATGTGATCCCAGGGCAGCACTTCGTTCGTGGGCCGGGCGCGCCGGGCGTACCAATCCATGTCCAGGCCAGTTTCGGCAAAGGCCTGCTGCCAGATGTCAAAGCGGAAGTGTTCGCCCCAGGCGTCCAGCTTGGCCCCCAACTCCCAGGCCCGCTGGATCACATCGCTCAACTTGCGGTCGCCCCGGGTCAGGAAGGCCTCGACCAAGGTTTCGTCCGGGTTGTTCCAGGTAAATTTGACCCCTGGCCCCATCATCTCCCGCTTGAGCAGCCCAATCTGTTCCCGGATCACCGCCTCGTCCTCTACGGGCACCCATTGGAAGGGGGTGTGGGGCTTGGGCACCAGGGTGCTGACGCCGATGCGCACGTTGGCCTTCTTGCCCAGCACCCGACGGCCCACGGCCAGCACAGCCTTGGACAGGTCGGCGATGGCCCGCACATCTTCCAAAGTCTGGGTGGGATGGCCGATCATGAAGTACATTTTGATGGTGGTCCAGCCCCGTTTGTAGACCTCCTCCGCGGTGGCCAGCAGATCTGCCGAGGCGATGGGCTTGTTGATCACGTCTCGCAGGCGGTCCGTGGCGGCTTCGGGGGCAAAGGTGAAGCCGGAGCGACGGCGGCCCTGCTCCAGCAGATCCATCAGATCCACGCTAAAGCTCTCGATGCGCAGGGAGGGCAGGCCGATGCTTAACTTTTTGGCCCCATGCTTCTCCATTGTCCGCCGTACCAACTCGGCCACATGGGTATAGTCGCTGCTGCTCAGGCTGAGGAAGCTGACCTCCTCGAAGCCGCACTGCTCGATCATCTCGTCCACGGCCCGCAGGGTCTCCTCCACTGGCCGCTCCCGCACCGGGCGGAAGATCATGCCGGCCTGGCAGAAGCGGCAGCCCCGGGTGCAGCCCCGCATGATCTCGATGGCCGCCCGGTTGTGGACCACGTCGATGTAGGGCACGATAAACTTGGTCATCGGCGGCGGCAACACCGTCACCACCCGCTTCATCACCTCGGCCGGCGCGCTGGGATGGGTGGGCACGGTAGCCACAATCGACCCGTCGGCAGCGTAGCTGACGTCATACAGCGCGGGCACATAGACGCCCGGGATGCGGGCCAGGCGGGTCCAGAGGGTATAGCGAGATTGGGAGATTGGGAGATTGGGAGATTGGTCGGTATCAATCTCCCAATCTCCCAACCTCTCAATCTCCTCCCGCCACACTTCATATTCTCGAATCACCTCAAAGATCACCTCCTCCCCCTCGCCGATCACCATAGCGTCAAAAAAGGCGCTCATGGGTTCGGGGTTGTAGCAGCCGGAGCCGCCGGCGATCACCAGGGGATGGGCCACGCCCCGGTCCTCAGCGCGCAGGGGCACCCCGGCCAGATCCAGCATGGTGAGGACGTTGGTGTAGAGATGCTCGTAGGGCAGGCTGAAGGCGAAGAGGTCGAAATCGCTCACCGGATGGCGGCTCTCCAGCCCGTAGAGGGGGATACCGTCCCGGCGCATGATGGCCTCGAAATCGGGCCACGGGCAATAGACCCGCTCGGCCAGCAGGTCATCCCGTTTGTTGATCAGATCATAGAGCAAGGCCAGCCCCAAATTGGAGCCGCCCAGTTCATAGATGTCTGGAAAAGCCAGGGCGATCTTGCTGCGGATGCGGGGATCGGACCAATCCTTGGTGATGGAATTCAGCTCGCCGCCGGTGTAGCGGGCGGGCTGGGCCACCTTGTGCAGGGTGCGGTCCAGGGCGCGGGTGATCTGTTTGGGCGAGGATAGCATGGGTGTCTCCGGTTTGGTCTCGGCTGCCGGCAGGACAGATGTTGATTGGTTGATTGGTGACTCTGCTGAAAAAAGCTATTTAACCGCCGAGGGCACAGAGGTTTCGCAGAGAACGCAGAGGAAAGGATTTGTTTTTCTTTGTGTTCTTTGTGTTCTTTGTGTTCTTTGTGGTGAATTAGACCTTTTTGCAGCAGAGTTATTTGTTGGTTTGTTGGTTGGGTGGTTGGGGGATCAGACGTGCCGGCTTGCCATTCGCCATTTGCTATT
>CAZKEX010000160.1:0-9481 GCA_964551895.1 uncultured Caldilineaceae bacterium
GTCTTTCTTTGCGAAGATTCTTCCGCCATCCCACCTCGTGCCCCTACAAAGTTGGACCCCTACCGTACCAACCCGTGAATTCTGTAAACCCACCGCTTATTCGCGCTAACAGCTAAGACGTCGGGGCTTTTCCCAAAAGCCCGACTTCCACGGGTGAACGCTGTCCCCCCCCTCACCCCTTCACCCCTTCACCCCCTCACCTTTTTCACCACCCCCGCCCCACCAGCCACCGCGGACCATAGTCCCACTCGGCTTCGTTCAACGTCATCAGCCGGATCTGCGCGCCGTTGGGCTGCACCCGGTAGATCTCGCTGAAGCCGCTGTCCGAGCGGTAGCCGCTGAAGACGATGGCCCCGGCCTGGGGTCCGTCCGGGCCCCAGGCCGGGCTGCTGGGGCGATAGGGGATCTGGGGAACCAGGGCCTGGATGTTCGACCCGTCCGCGTTCATGGTGTGAAGGGTCTGCTGCGCCCGCGTCCCCCAAAAGGCGATCTGGCTGCCGTCCGCGGACCAAGCCGGATCGGCATCGCCGTTGACGTTGACCGTCAGCCGGCGCACGTCCGTGCCGTCCGCCCGCATGTCGAAGATCTCCGAGTTTGGCCCGATCCGGTTGGATTGGAAGACGATGCGGTTGTTGGCCCAACTCCAGTCGGGCGCGTAGTCGAAGTCGCTGTTGTTGGTGAGCTGTGTCACCGCCCCCGCGGCCATGCCCGGTCCAAGAGCCATGACATAGATCTCCATGTCCCCGTCCCGGTCCGAGGCGAAGGCCAGTTTGGTGCCGTCCGGCGACCAGGTGGGGCCGCTGTCGGTGTAGCTGCCCGTGGTCAGGGCGTGGGCGGCGAACCCACCCCGGCTCATCACCCACAGCTTGGAGAAGCCCTGATCCGCGGACCAGCGGGTGAAGGCGATCCAGCGGCCATCCGGCGAGCCGACCGCCTCCATCTCCACTACATCCGGGCTGTGGGTCAGCCGCCGGAGATGGGTGGCATCGGGCCACATGGTGTAGAGGTCCACCGCGCCCTGGCCGCTCTTGGTGAAGACCACCTGGGGCGGCCAGGCATCCTGGATCACGCTCAACACATTGCTGTCCCGGCTGGTGACATAGACCCGATCCATGCCCGAATCGACCACCATGCCCTCCTCCGCGCCCACAGGAACGGGGATGGTGGCCACGGGCGACCAGTCCACCGTGCGATAGATCTTCACCTCTGTGCCGCAGGCGATGAAGAGATGGCCGCTGTCCGGGTTGACGGCCAGGACGAAGGGCTCCTTGTCCAGGTTTATGGCGCCGACGATGCGGTTGTTCTCCACATCGATCACTGTGACCGTGTGGTTTGTGCCCCGGTTGGCCGCGTAGAGCCGTTTGCCGGCCGGGTCATAGGCCAGTCCATATGGGGCAGGGACATTTTGCCAGCGGCCCACCACGTTGCCCTCCCGCAGATGGATCACTTCGTTCGAGCCGTGGGCCGAGAGGAAGACGTCGCTGCCATTGGGATCGGCGGCAAAGAGGGACGGCTGATGGCCCACGCCGTACAACGTGCGGATCACCCCATAGGTGGCCGGGTCGAAGACCGTCACCGTGTCGTTGCCAAAGTTGGCGATATAGCCATAGTTGCCGGCCACGGCCACCCCGTTGGGCAGCAGATTGGCCGGGATGGTGGCCACCGTCGTGCCTTGGACCACATCCACCACCGAGGCGTTGGCGGTCTGGCGGTTGCTCACCACCAGCTTGCCGTTGGGCAACCGCGCCACCTGGTTCGGCCCGGCGGCGGACTGGGCAACCGTGATCACCTTGGTCACCTGCCACGGCCCCATGTCCACCACGGCCAGCGTACGCCCGGAATGGTCCTCGCCGTGCAGGGCCACATAGAGTTCCGTGCCGTCGGCGCTCAGGGTCAACCCCACGGGCCGGGACTTGTCGGCAAAACCCATGATCGTCAGCAGATGGGGTGTGGGCCAGCCCACGGGCGTGGCCATGGGGGCTGGGGTCGATGTGGGTGTCGCCGAAGGCGTGACCGTTGCCGTGGGCGATCCCGCCACCGGCGGCGTGGGCGTCGGCGTACGGGTCGGGCCGGGGGGCGTCGTGCCCAAATCGTAGCGGAAGACGCCGTTGACCGTGTTGAGATAGAGTGTGTTCGGGGCCGGGATCAACCCCAACAGCGTATTGATCTGGAGCTGATCGTAGGGTTGGCCGCCCAACTTATACCAGATAGTCGTGGCCGGGTCCCGGGCGTACAGCCCCTTGACCGTGCCCATGAAGAGCCGCTGGTTGCCGCCGAGGGTTGCCCCGGGGTCCTGGGCCAGGCCAAAGATGCCCGCCAGCCGCCCGCCAGAGCCCAGATCCGTCACATCCGCCAGCCCCTCGGAGTTGTTCACCCAGGTGGCGCCGTTGTCCGACGTGGTGCGGAAGCCATCCACCGCCGGCGCGTAGACCACGCTGGGCCGGAGACGGTCCACCGCCAGGCCGCCAAACCAGCCGATCTGGGGCTGGGTGGCATAGCTGCTGTTGCTCCACGTCAGCCCCCCATCCCGGCTGACCAGGACCGCGCCGCCCCCGCCCTCGCTGATCCCGCCCACCCACACCGTGGTCCAATCCAACCCCACCGGCGCGATGAACTTGGCGTCATAGAGGTTGAACAGCTCCCCAGACCGGCGCACAAAACTCGCGCCGCCGTCCGTGGAGAGATACGGCCCGTCACACCCAGCCGCAAAGAGCCAGTTGACATTGACCTGATGGGCGGCCAACGGCTTCAGGTTGATCCCCGCCGCCACTTGATGCCACGACGCGCCGCCGTTCAGGGTCCGCCACATGGGCGCCGGGTCGCCCCCCTCGTAACAGCCATACCCCTTCCCCGCGTACAGCACATTCGGGTCAGCGGTCAGGATCATGGGCTCCGGACGGGCCGTGCCGGAGAGGGCCCAGGTCAGCCCGGCGTCCGTGGACCGATAGAGCGCCCCGTCCACCTCCGCATAGAGCGTGACCAGATCCGGCTGCCCGATCACCCGGTCCGCCCAGCCCGTGGCCAGCACCAAGGCCCCTGTGGGCGGGCAGACCGAGATCGTGGCATCGTCCACAAAGGTGCGGCTGATCCCCCCTGTGCCGTTGTTGTATGTGCCAAACTGGAAGCGGATGGACTTGCCCCCATACCGGCTCACATCCAGATTCAGCACCCCTTCCCGCCACGTGGCCGAGGTGACCCGCTCCACCAGCAGATAGTCAATCGAATTGTTCGGCAGGATGGCGATCACGTAGAAATAGTCATCCAGATTTGGTCCGGCGACGTCCATCTCCGCCAAAGTCCGGGGCAGATTCGCCACATCCGGCGCATCCCCCACCGGCCCATTCACTGACCCATTCACTGACCCATTCACTGCCCCATCCCCCCAAACCGAATAGCGCCAGAAGCGCAACTGGGCCGACGCCAGCCCCACGGGGAAGCTCACCGCCTGTTGCACGGGCGAATAGCTGGTCACATTGGCCCCGCCCGCCCCAATCCCCGTGCGCATACTGCGGCTGCCCCCATGCACCGGCGACGTCACATAGGCCGCCAACGCCGGGTTGGTGCGGATCTCCCAGGCCCCGTCGCTCTCGAAACCGGTGTTGGCAAAACCGGCATAGCAGCTTGTTGGGGGTTGGGTGGGTGGGGTGGTGGTGGGTGTGTTGGTTGGTGTGGATGAAGGTGTGGGTGTCGGCGTGCTTGACGGGGTCGCCGTCTGCGTAGGGGTCAGCGTCCTCGTGGCCGTGAGCGTCGGGGACGGGGTTGGCGTCCATGTACTCGTCGGGGTGGTCGATGGCGTCACCGAAGGCGTCACAGAGGGCGTCACCGAGGGCGTTGTGCTGGGGATGACGCTCGGTGTGGGTGTCGAGGACGGGGTTGGCGTCCATGTGTTTGTCGGGGTGGCCGACGGCGTCGCAGAGGGTGTCACAGAGGGCGTCACCGAGGGTGTCGCCGAGGACGTCACCGAGGGCGTTGCGCTGGGGGTGACGCTGGCCACGGAGGTCGGGGTGGTCGTGGGGGTATTCGTGGCTGTGGGGGTCGGCGTGGGCAAGGGCCAACTACGGGAAAGATAGGGCAAGAAAACCCGCAACCACAGGCGATCCACGGGATCGCCATAGTGCCAAACCCCATGCGCCGTGGCCAGGTGGGCGGTCAACCCTGTGCGGGCAGAATGGGTCACCACCACCCGGTTGATGTCCGGGTTGCCCGGCGCCGGTCCCAGGTCGGTCCAACTGTCGCCCCCATCCTCGCTGCGGAACAGCCCCCGATCCAAGCCGGAGACGATCTGCCCCCCATACCCGGCAAAGAGGGTGCGGTCCGCCCCGTAGTTGGGCGACACGGCCAAATTGCGGGGGAACGGCTCATAGCTGTCCGGCAGCCCAGCCGAGGTCAGCGCCCAGCTCGCCCCCCGGTCCACCGTGCGGACGATCCCGCTCTCCGGCGTGCCGTCGCCGATCCCCTCCATCAGCCGATAGCTCTCCCACACCGTGCCGTCCGTGGCATAGTCGGGCGAAATGGCCGCGGCATAGGTCGGCCCCATGCGGTTTTGGGCAACCCACGTCTCGCCGCCGTCCGTGCTGCGGCTCACCCCGCCCAGGCCGGTGACAAAGAGGGTGCTGTCCACGGCGTAGTTGGGCGAGACCACCACGTCCAAGGCGTTGAAAATATCCCCGATCACGAAGGGAAAGGCCGACCAGGTCGCCCCGCCGTCGGTCGAGCGCAACAGTTCCATACGCATGCCGCTCAGGGCAAAGAGCGTGCGGTCCGCGGAGAAGGCGGGGGAGAGGCGCAGCACCCGCACATCCTCGGCCAAGACGCCCGCCCGCTGCCATGTCTCGCCCCGGTCCGTTGAGCGCAGCAGGGAGGTTGTGTTGGCGGCAGGGTTGAAGTAGGCGACAAAGAGGGTGTGGTCTGTGGCATAGGCAGAGGAGAGGGCAACCCGGCGATAGAAGCCCTCGTGCCAGTCATCGAAGTTGATGGCCAGGGGCTGCCAAGAATTTCCTCGGTTCTGGGTTCGGTAGACCCGCTCCGAGCTCACAGCAAAGAGGGTGTGGTCCCGGTCATAGTCCGGGGAGGCGGCGATGTCCACCACAGCCACATCCCCCAACGTCCCCGCCCGCCAGTTGGGGTCGGGATAGGCCGGGTCTCCGCCCAGACCTGCGGACGAAGCAGAAATTGAACCGGAAAGCTGAAACATCAAAAGCCCAAGACAGAGGGCTGCAAACGCGATCAACAACCGGGACCAACGAACAGAGCGGAAAAGTCGAGCATGGGGAACCATACAGCCTCCTTGTGCCAGGATCGAATCGGCCAAAAACAGACGGCGACAAGCATCGATGCCCGTCGCCGCAGTGGGAGTTATGTTGGCTGGAATGAAATGCGGAGAATCTGGCCCGCCTTTCCTCGGCCAGGCCATCACGACGGCGCAAACACGCCTCCATAAGAGTATAGACGTTGGCTGGGGTGGGAAAGTTGCGGGGAGGTTGGTTGATTTGTTGATTGGTTGATTAGTTGGTTGGTTGGTTTGTTGGTTGGTTGATTTGTTGATTTGTTGACTCTGTTGTAAAAAGCTATTTAACCGCCGAGGACACAGAGGTTTCGCAGAGAACGGGGAGGAACAAGTCTTGCTTTTCTCTGTGTTCTTGGCGTCTTTGTGATGAATTCGACCGCTTTTCAGCAGAGCCATATATTGATTGAACCAATCCCGCCACATCACCAACTAACCAACCAACCAACTAACCAACCAACAAATCAACAAATCAACCACCCATGCCCAAACCACTGACCGACCTCACCCTCCTCACCCTGGCCGCCAATGTGCCCGGCCCGATGGCCGCGGCCCGGCTGCGGGATCTGGGCGCGCGGGTGATCAAAGTGGAGCCGCCCTTTGGGGATCCCCTGGCCGTGGCCGGGGCGGAGTGGTACGCGGATCTGCACCGGAATGTGGAGGTGCGGGTGTTGGATCTGAAGGACACGGCGGATCGGGATGAGTTGGATCGGCTGCTGGCCGGGACGGACCTGCTGCTGACCGCCAACCGGCCCGGCGCGCTGGCCCGCCTGGGGCTGGACTGGGCGACGGTCCACGCCCGCTTCCCGGACCTCTGCTATGTGGCCATTGTGGGCTATCTCGGCCACAAGGCCGAGGTGGCCGGCCACGACCTCACCTATCAAGCCGCGGCGGGGATGTTGACCCCGCCCCACATGCCCCGCACCCTCCTGGCGGATCTGGCCGGGGCCGAGCGGGCCGTGCAGGCTGCTCTTGCCCTGCTTCTGGCCCGGCAGGGGGGAGACGGGGCCGGCTTTGCCCAGGTCGCCCTCTCGGACGCGGTGGACGACTTCACCCTGCCCTGGCGCTACGGCCTCACCCAGCCCGGCGCGGTCCTGGGCGGCGGCCTGCCCGGCTATCGCCTCTACGCGGTAGCGGACGGCTGGATCGCCGTGGCCGCGCTGGAGCCTCACTTCTTGGCCCGGCTATTGGATGAACTGGGGCTGTCGGTGGCGGATGGCGAAGCATTGGCAGAGATTTTCGCCCAAAAACCCGCCGCGGCGTGGGAAGCGTGGGCGGAGGAGCGGGATTTGCCGATTGTGGCGGTCAGGTGATCAATGGCCAATGCACAATGAACAATGCACAATGAACAATGCACAATGGGGTAGTAAAGACCACTTCATTGTGCATTGGCCATTGTGCATTGTGCATTGGCCATTGTGCATTGTGCATTGGCCATTGTGCATTGGCCATTGTGCATTTTCTACAACTCGCTCAAATGCTCGACGCTGTTGATCAGCACGCTGTGCCAGCCGCTGTCGTCCCGTTCCAGCACGGTGATGGCGCAGTTGGGCGGCTCCCAGCGGTCCCAGTCTGGGTGGCCGTCGCCCAGGAATTCGGCGAGACCGTAGGCGATGATGCCGCCGTGGGTGACAGCCAGCACGGTCTGGCCGGGGTGGGCGTCCAGCAGGGCGTTGAGGGCCTGGGCAGTCCGGCGGTGAAAGTTGGCCGGGGATTCGCCCTTGGGCGGGGCGAAGGTGGGTTCCCGATCCCAGCGTGCCCACAGGTCTTCGTTTTCCTGCAAATCCTTGAAGGACCGGCCCTCCCACTCCCCCAGATCAAATTCTCGCAGGGGATCATGCACAATCGGGGCTTTGCCCAGGGCCTTGGCCAAGGGGGCCGCGGTACGCTGGGCGCGCCCGATGGGGGAAACATAGATATGGTTCACCGGGAATTTCTGGGCAAGCTTGGGGAAATAGTGGGCGGTCGCATCCACTTGGGCCTGGCCCCTGGGCGAAAAAGGAGCGTCCAACGAGCCTTGCCAGACCTGGGCCACATTGGCCTCGGTCTCGGCATGGCGGAGCAGAATCAGTCGTGATCTCATGAAGTTGCTTTCCTTGATGAATACCTGGCTCTTCGGCGTTGGGGTTCTTTGCCCCGCCGGCACCAGCCAGTTCATTTTATACACATCCGGTTGAATAGTGAAATCGCCGAAGAGTGGCGAAACTAATTGTCGTCCCCATTCTCATCGTCCGTATCCTTCAATTCGTCATCCAGACCATCCTCTAGATCTGGGTGCAGGGTGAGACGATGGCCCGATTTGGCGGCGACCCCCATTTTCCTGCTGGCGCGGCGCTGCTTGATCTGTTGCAGACGACGACGGCTCAGGTGTTCGCTGAACGGGCGCAGGGCCACCAGCACAAAGGTGGCCAACAGGGCGCTAAAGATAGCCAGAAAGTAGGCCCCTGCCCCTGTGGCCATGCCGATGGCGGCAACCAGCCAGATGGTGGCGGCCGAGGTCAATCCCCGCACCTGGCTTTTGCTGTGCAGCACGGCGCCCGCCCCCAAAAAGCCCACACCGCTGACGATCTGGGCGGCGATGCGGGCCGAATCTCGAGGGCCATCCACGGTCAGGGTGGGGAAGCCATAGATGCTGAGGAGGGTGAAAAGACACGAACTTATGGCGATGATGATGTTGGTGCGCAGCCCGGCTGGCCCATGCCCCACCCGCTCCAGCCCCACCAGTCCGCCCAGCAAGGCCGCCAGCCCGATCTGTCCCGCCATCTCCCACTGCACCCCCCGCAGGGCCATCACCCAATGCGGCAACTGTTCCATCCTCAAAGTCCTTTCTTCAAACTCTTCGCGCTCTCCGCGCCTTTGCGGTGAAAGAAATCTGTTATCGTTTCAACCCAGGGATCAGCCGAGGCACCCTGGCCTGATAGCGCACATACGCCTCGCCAAACTCCCGCACCAGCCGCCGCTCTTCGTGGATGGAGCCGAGGTAGAAATAGGCGGTGAAGATGGCGTAGGTAGCCAGCAGGTTGACCGTCATCTTGGGGGTGAGCCAGAGAAAGATCAGGCTGAAGGTGTAGAGGGGATGGCGCACCCAAGCGTAGGCCCCCTGCACATTGAGCGAACCCGTGGCCGTAGGGTCCGCCGCGGTGATCTGGGCCAACCCGGTGAAGCGCCATAGGTTGGTCCGAAGCAGGGTGATCCCCGCGCCGACCAAGGCCGCGGCTTGCCCCGCCATCATCAACCACGCCCAGGGCGACGGCACGGCGTACAGCCATCGATCCGGCAACATGGCCAGCATCCAAAAGAGGGGCAGCAGGCTGACCACGGCAAAAACATTGTAGATCAGCCGATACCCGCGGTCAAACCCCGGCCCGAGCCATCCCCGCAGACGACTTTTGAACCAGGTAGCCGCCGTCACGCTGTGAACCAGCCCATAGATGGTAAAATAGAGGAGGAGAAGTAGGACACTTGTGATCATTGTCCGAGTATACACGGTTCAATGCACAATGCACAATGAACAATGAACAATGAACAATGAACAATGAACAATGGGCGAGGGGCGATTTAGAGATTGGGAGATTGGGAGATTGGGAGATTCTCATCCAATCACCCTCGCCCCAATCCAAAATCAGGGGTTTTGTCATGCAACACCAAACCATCGCCGTACTCGACTACGGCAGCCAATATAGCCAACTGATCTGCCGCCGGGTGCGGGAGCGCAATGTCTATGCCGAGCTGATCTCCTGGGATCGGGCCGCGGAGTTGTTGCCCAAGCTCAACCCGGCGGGCATCATCCTCTCCGGCGGCCCCAACAGCGTCTACGATGAGGGCGCGCCCTTTTTGCCCCAGGCGGTGATGGACCAGGGCGTGCCGATCCTGGGCATCTGCTATGGGCTGCAACTCTTGGCCCACACCTTGGGCGGCCAGGTCACCCCCAGCCACGAGCGGGAATATGGCTCTGCCACGGTGCGGGTCACCGGCCAGCGGGCGGACGCCATCACCAATCCCCTCTTCGCCGGGCTGCCTGCGGATTTGCAGGTGTGGATGAGCCACGGCGACCGGGTGGAGAAGCTGCCGGCCGGTTTCCTCTCCATCGCCCACAGCGACAACTCGCCCCTGGCCGCCATTGCCGACCAAGCCCGGCGCATGTACGGCATCCAGTTTCACCCGGAGGTGGTCCACACCCCCCTGGGCGGCGACCTG
>CAZKEX010000161.1:0-9421 GCA_964551895.1 uncultured Caldilineaceae bacterium
GATGAGTAAGGGGATCGGCTTCGATGTAAGTATTCACATCGAAGCCGATCCCCTTACTCATCACTCCTTACTCATTTCTCATTCCCCTCACCCCAACGCGCCGGCGATCTTCTGGGCCAGCTTGCCGGCGTTGAAGGGTTTGGGCAGCCAGTCGATGATGCCCTGTTTCAGCAGGTCTGCGCCCCCATCCTCCATGGGATAGCCGGTCATGATGATCAGCTTGACCGCGGGATTGCGTTTGCGCAGGGCGTGAAAAAGCTCAATGCCGCCCAGCTTGGGCATGACCATGTCGCTCAACACCAGGGCAATCTCTGTTTGGTGTTGGGCATAGATGGCCAGGGCCTCCTCGCCGTTGACCGCACTTAGCACTTCGTAGCCCATCCCCGCCAGCACATCTTCCAAGGCCACCCGGGCGGCCGTATTGTCCTCCACGATCAGAATTGTGCCATTGCCGCCAATCAGCCGATCCTCGTCGGCCAATGCTTCTTCCTTGCCGGCCATGGACTGCATGGCGGGCAGATAGATGGTAAAGGTCGTGCCTTCGCCCAACTGACTCTCCACACGGATGAACCCCCTGTGCTGTTTGATAATGCCATAGACCTGGGCCAGCCCCAGCCCCGTCCCCTTCTCCTTGGGCTTGGTGGAGTAGAAGGGCTCAAAGATGTGGCTCAGAATCTGGGGGTTGATCCCCTCGCCGCTGTCCGTCACGGTCAGGCTGATCCAGCGGCCAGGGGGCATGTCGGGCAGGGGAGGCGGGGTGTCCTGGCCCAGATTCAGGGCGGTGATGACAAAGGTGAGCCGGCCGCCCTGGGGCATGGCATCCCGGGCGTTGACGGCCAGATTCATCATGGCCTGTTGCAGCCGGGTGGCGTCGGCCATGACCAAGGGCGGGTTGCCCTGGATCTTTTGCTGGAACACCACTTCGATATTTTCGGGCAGGGTGCGGGCCAGCATCTTGATCAGCCGCTGCATAAATGGCTCCAGTTCCAGGGGCACCCGCTCGATCACCGACCGGCGGCTGAAGTCCAGAATCTGGCGGATCAGGTTGGAGGCGTGGTGGGCTTGGTCTTGGATGGTGTGCAGATAGTCGCTGTGTTTGGGCGACAGGTTCGCCTGGCGACTGAGCATCTGGGCATAGAGGACAATGGCCCCCATGATGTTGTTGAAATCGTGGGCGATGCCAGCGGCCAACTGGCCCACAGTGGCCAGCCGCTCTTGGGCATGCAGATACTCTTGATGATGGCGTTCCTGGGTCACATCCCGCAGCACCACGACCCAGCCGGTGCGGATGGCCTCCCGTTGCATGGGCCGGGCCTCTATTTCGAAGATGCGCTGGGTTTCGCCGGGGAGTATCACCTCTCTGGCTTGATGGTGGCCCTTGATCTGGGGCGCCAGGAGATCGGTGATGGCCAGGTTGCCCAGGAATGTGATGGTTTCGGGATCTGGTTGACCGGTCAGGATTGTCAACTGGGCCAGCGCGGTCGGGTTGCCCAGCACCACCCGATGCTGGGGATCCAAGAGCAGGACGCCGTCCGGCACGGTTTCGATGATCTGCTGCACCTGTTGGGCTTGGGCCTGGGTGTGGCTGAGCAAGTTCTGAATCTGGTCGAAAAGGGTGGCGTTCTCGATGGCGATGGCGGCCTGGCTGGCTAGGGACTCCATAAAACGCTGATGGCTGGGCAGAAAGCGACCCGGCTCGAAGGATTGCACCGAGATGGCCCCGATGATCTGCCCACGCACCATCAAGGGCGCGCCGAGCCAGGAACGGGCGGGCCGGGTCATGTGCCGGGGGGGCACCGGGGCCTCGTCGGCATTCAGGTCGTCGACCAGCAAGGATTGACGATTTTTGATCACCCAATGGGTCAGCCCTCCCTGGCTCAACGGGATCTCTGTGCCCTGATGTTCCTCCAAAAAGCGCCCCTCTTCCCACACCACCTCCAGCCGTACCACATCCTGCACTTCATCATATAGGGCCAAAAAGAGCGAATCCGGGGCCACCAGTTGATTCAGGCTTTCGGCAAGATAGCGCAGGAGATCGTCGGATTTGAGAATGCCGCCGATGGACAGGGCAAGCTCGTGCAGGCTGGAAAGCTCCTGGTTGCGCTGTTGCGCCTCGGTGAAGAGTCTGGCCCGCTCGATGGCCGTGGCCAGTTGGCCGGCAATGGTGACCAACAGCCGCTCATCTTCCAGGCCAAAGGCATTCACCTTCTGGCTTTCGGCATTGATGATCCCCAGGATCTTCCCGCCGGCTATCAAAGGCACACACAGCTCCGAGCGGCTGCCCTGGGTGACGGATAGGAAGCGGGCATCCAGGGTGACATCGCCGATGCGCAGGGGTTGCCCCGTGCTGGCCACATAGCCGGCCACCCCCGTATCAATCCCTATCTTCCAGGTCAGGGCATGGTCATCCACCCCTTGATAGGAGGCGTGGGGATAGAGAAAGCGGCCCTGGGGTTCCAGCAAAAGGACACCAAAATGGTCGGGATAGAAGGTGTCTCCGATCACCTGGGTGGCCCGCTGGATGATGGCATCCTCGTTGGGCATTTGGGTACTCAGGGTGGCGATGGTCTGCAGGACCTGCAACTCGTTGAGCTGGCGTTTGAGGGATTCCTCGGTACGCATTCGCTCCGTGACGTTGTGCTTGATGGCGATATAATGGCTGATCTCCCCCGATTGGTCGTGGACCGGGGTGATGGTCTGTTCTTCGAGATAGATATGCCCATCCTTGTGGCGGTTGTGGACCACCCCCCGCCACACCTGGCCCGATGTAATGGTCTGCCACAGGGTTTCGTAGAATTCTTTCGAATGATAGCCGGAACGCAGCAGACGGGGGGTATTGCCGACGGCTTCCTCGCTATCGTAGCCGGTCAGTTGGGTAAAGGCCGGGTTGACCCATTGGATGATCCCCGCCCGGTCGGTGATGACGATGCTGTTGGCCGTGGCGTCCAGGGCGGTCGATTGCAGACGGTTCAGATCTGACACCCGTTTCAGTTCCGTCACATCGTGGATGGCCACGAGAACGTTGGACGCGTCCTGCTCGTGGCCCGGCGAGATAGACCAGTAGATGTTGTTGTAGGTGATCTCGCCATCCATGCGCGTGCTGATGGAAGGGAATTCCAGATGGGTGCGTCCTTGGGCCAGGGCCTCGACTTGGACCAGAAAAGCAGCCCGTTGATTTTTGGTATCAAAGGGTCGCAGACCGGACAGGAGCAGCTCCTTGCTCTCGGCGCGCAACATGCGCAGAGTGGCCTGGTTGACATTCAGGATGCGGATCTGAAGCCAAAGCGCCTCTAGCTCCTCTTTATGTTGGCCGAAATAGGCGGCCATATCCGTAACACCGGCCGCGACCAACTCGTCAACCCGCTGCTTGACCGCCGAGAAATCTTCTTGCCACAGAGAGATGGGGGCATGTTCAAAGAGATCCCAATAGGCCTTTTCCCGCAGCAGCAAAGCGGCCTCGGCCCGCTGCCGCTCTTGGATCTCTTCCTGCAACTGGAGATTCTGCCGGGTAAGTTCCGCCGTCCGATCCCGCACCTGCTCTTCCAGTTGGCCATAGTTTGCCTGCAAACTGGCGGCCATCTCGTTGAAGGTCAGGGCCAGTTGACCAAACTCGTCCCCGCTGTCCACTTCTATGCGGTGATCCAACTGCCCAGGCTGCAGCTTGCGCGCGCCTTTTGCGATAGATTTCAACGGAGCCAACAGCCAGGTGGTCAAAAAGTAGTCAGTCAGGGCAATCACCAGAACCACGCCCAAGCCTACCACGAACAGACCACGGTTGGATTCGGCAGTGGGCGCATGGGCAGAATATAGATAGATCCCCGCGCCAATGACCAGCAACAACTGGACGGAGAGGGTCAGAAAGATCTTCTGTCGAAAACTAATTCGTCTCACAGTTTCCTCACGACGCTTGGTCCCGACAACTACTCGATCACCACATGATCCAGCCCACCCTCTGGCTGGGGAAAGCGCATGTCCAACCCCCGCAAAGTGTCCACGATCACCTGGGAGATGAGCATATTGCGGAACCATTTGCGGTTGGCCGGGATCACATACCAGGGCGCATAGGGCTTGCTGGTCTTGGACAGGGCCGCCTCGTAGGCCGCGGTGTATTCGGCCCACAGCTTGCGCTCTTTCAGATCCCCGGCGCTGAACTTCCAGCGCTTCTCCGGCTCGTCCAGCCGGGCCTGCAAGCGCTCCTTCTGCTCGTCCAGATCAATATGCAGGAAGAACTTGAGGATCGTCGTGCCCTCCTCCGCCAACTGCTTCTCAAAGGCGGCGATCTGGGCATAGCGCTTGCTCCACACCTTGGGCGGCACAAGATTATGCACCCGCACCACCAGCACATCCTCGTAGTGGCTGCGGTTGAAGATCGTGATCTCCCCCTTGCCCGGGGTCTGCTTGTGTATCCGCCACAGATAGTCGTGGGCCGCCTCCTCGGGCGTGGGCGCCTTGAAGCTGGCCACCTTCACCCCCTGGGGATTCACCCCCTCAAACACATGGCGAATCGTGCCATCCTTGCCCCCCGTGTCCATGGCCTGAAGCACGATCAGCACCTTGTGCTTGCCCTCGGCATAGAACAACTCCTGCAACGCCTCCAGCTCCGAGTTCAGCCCAGCGGTGATCTTCTTGCCCGCCTTCTTGCCATCCTCAAACGCCCCGGTGTCGTTGGGGTCCCAACTGCCCAGGTCAATCGTCTTGCCCGGCTTGACCCGATAGCGTTCTGTGTCGATACGTGTCATGGATCGGTTTCCTTTTTTTGAAATTTTATCGAGTATCGTGTGTCGAGTATCTGTGGGCCAAAGAGAGATTTGTGTCTAAACGAATGGACTTGGTCACGCCACGATTACTCATTACTCATTACTCATCACTCATTTCCCTTCCAACCGCCGCCGAATCGTCTCCCTCACCACCTCCGCGTCCGCCGGCAAATAGGTGGGCGGATTGGCCAACTCGCTCTCCACCTCGGCCAAGGTGCCCTCGTGATAGCCCACCTTGAAGGGCGTAAACTTCAGCCCATGCGCCGTGCTGATCACCACCACCCGCTCGTCGGACTTGATCTCGCCCCGAGCCACCAGCTTGAACAACACCGCCAAGGCCACCCCCGTGTGGGGACAGGTGTACATCCCGGTCAGGTCGGCCCGGGCCGCGGCGTTGGCCAACTCGTGTTCCGTGGCCTGCTCCACAATGCCGTTGCTGGCCTGCACCGCCTGCACCGCCTTCTCATAGCTGACCGGGTCGCCGATCTGGATGGCCGAGGCCAGGGTGGTCTGGGCCTTGAGGACGATCTTCTCGGCAAAGCCGCTCAAATAGCTACGATACAACGGGCTGGCCTTGGCCGCCTGGGCCGCCACCAACCGGGGCATCTTGTCCGTGATGCCCAGATCCATCAGCAGTTTGAAGCCCTTGTACAGGGCGCTGATGTTGCCCAAATTGCCCACGGGGATGATCACCCAGTCGGGCACCTGCCAATCAAACTGTTGCACAATCTCAAAGGCCACGGTCTTTTGGCCCTCGATGCGCAGGCTGTTCATGGAGTTGGCCAGATAGATGCTGTCGTCCTGGGTCACCTCTTTGACGATCTGCATACAGCCGTCAAAATCCGTGTCCAAGGCCAGCACATGGGCGCCGTTGGCGATGGGCTGGATCAACTGGGCCGGGCTGACTTTGCCCTGGGGCAGGAAGATGATGGCGGGCACCCCGGCGGCCGCGGCATAGGCGGCCAGGGCCGCGCTGGTGTCCCCCGTGCTGGCCGCGGCCACGGCCTTGACCGGGCTGCTCCCCGTCCCCATCATCTGCTTCACCGCGCTGACCAGGACGGTCATACCCAGATCCTTGAAGCTGCCCGTGTGGCTGTTGCCGCACATCTTCACCCACAGGTCGGGCACGTTGATCTGCTGGCCCAGGCGGCTGGCCCAAAAGAGATTGCTGTTGCCCTCGTAGGTGCTGACCACATTCTCGTCGGAAAGGTGCGGCAACACCCACTCCTTGTACCGCCACACCCCGCTGCCATAGGGCCAGGCCGTGGCCCCCAGGCGGCTGTCCAGCAAGGAACGCCACGCTTCCCCCGTGCGTTCCTGCAAGGGGGCCAGATCGTGGTGAACCTCCAACAGCCCGCCGCACGTAGGGCAGGTGTAGATCACATCGAAGACAGAATAGTCCCCGGGGCAGCCCCGGAAACAACGGAAAGACGCATGATAGTCAGCCATAGTTTTTCACCGCGGGTGGGAGTGGAATAGAACGCGGATGACGCGGATTGGGCGGATTTGGGCAGATTTTTTTTATCGTTTGGACTTAATCCGTTTTGCTCCGTCCGATCCGTGTCATCCGCGTTCTATTTTGAGAATTGTTATCGGATAGAGTAGCGTCTTGATTTTACCACAAGGGATGGGAAACTTTGAGAGCGGGTTTATGGTTGAGCAAAAAAGCGCCGGACAAAGCGCTCAAATTGCCTCTTGATTTACCCTCCCCCCCATGTGGTAAGCTATACGTAAGCTGGCGTCAAATTCAAATAAGGAGGCTCACCATGAAACGAAGTCGCAAGGGTTGGCAGATCGCCGCCGCAGTTGGGATTTTGAGTCTGCCAGTCGGCAAGATGATGCCTGACGAGAGGAAATGACCGACGAGATACCCAAAAAGCGGCAAAATATACGCACGATGGCGTATATCGCCTCCACCCATCGCGTAGTATGCTGGAAATGCATCCTCGACATCCCTCAGATTTAGAAAGGAGACGACAATGAAACAGATTCGTGTGCCAAGTTGTTCTATCTACCGTTTTCTTTGAGCTAGATAATATTGGATGGAGGTGACTTTATGTCCAAACTTGCTGTTGCTTTCATTTTGCTGGCTGGGGTGTTGTTGACCGCCTGCTCATCTGGCGCATCGACGCCGGGGATATTGCCGGTTCACGAAGACGAACGCGTCATTCCATTTCAAACGATAGATGTCGATGATGGCTCGCGCTGGCTGCTGCCTGAATCCGCCGGTGTTCCTGAGATGTCGGAAAAGCTCGATTCGCGCACTACCCTGCCTGGAGTTATGCCCACGGTGTCACACCTCTATAAGATCGAATCAATGCAGGATATTGAACCACTGATTGGTCTTCTGCCGTCGGCCACCGTCGATTACCTCCACGACATTGACTACGACACGTACATCGTCTTTGCATTGTTGCGTGGCCTACGCACACGAGGTCGCCACGAGACATTCATTGAGCGAATCAGTGTGTCTGAGGATTTTAACGTTTATGCACAGTTTTGGGTGCCAGCAGAGGGGGTTGGTGTTACAGAAGCCTTTACGTTTCCCTACCATATTGTGAAGGTTAGCCTGAGAGACATGTTTCCCAGCGATTCCAGACCGTCTTTTATTAGCGTCAATTTGCTTGCTCGATTGTGTGACGGTGACAAGTATCCATGTTGATCCCCAATCAAACTTTACCCCGAAGGAGTGCAAAAAGGAGGAGGGCAAGCCGACCGGCTTGCCCTCCTCCTTTTTGGCTGATATGTTAGGTGTCCTCGCCTCTATTTCCCCAACCGCTTCCTAAACTCCTCAGTCAACGCCGGCAGCACGGTGAACAGATCGTCCACGATGCCGTAGTTGGCCTTCTCGAAGATGGGGGCGTCGCCGTCGGTGTTGATGGCGACGATCACCTTGCTGTTGCCCATGCCGGCCAGGTGCTGGATGGCTCCGCTGATGCCGGCGGCAATGTAGAGATCCGGCTTGACGGTCTTGCCCGTTTGGCCGACCTGGTGCTTGTAGGGGATGAAGCCCGCATCCACCGCGGCCCGGCTGGCCCCAACCGCGGCGCCCAGCACATCGGCCAGATCCGCCACCAGCTTGAAGCCCGCTTCCGGGTCTTTCTGCACGCCCCGTCCGCCAGAGACGATGATGTTGGCGTCGGTCAGGCTGACCTCGCTGCTGTCCGCGGCCCGCACTTCCAGGACCTGCTCGCCCACACCGCTGACATCCACCGAGAGAGCGACGACTTCGCCCCTGGCCGCGCCGGCCTCTGGGGTGGGGAAGGAGCGGGGGCGCACGCTGGCAAACTGCACGGGGCTGGTAAAGCTGACGTCCGCCAGGATGTTGCCGGAGAAGACCGAGCGCACGCCGGTCAGCTTGCCGTCGGCCACGCCCAGGTCGATCACGTCCGGGGCCAGACCGGCGTCCATGTCACAGGCCACCGCCGCGCTCAGTTCCCGTCCGCGGATGCTGGCGCTGGTCAGGACGACCGTGGCCCCTGCCGCAGCAATGGCGGTCTTGGTGGCGGCGCTGTACGCGGCCAGGCGATAGGCCCCGAAATCGGCCCCGTCGGCCACAAAGACCTTGTCCGGGCCGTAGGTCTGCACCTCGGCCACCGCATCGCCCACGCCGTCCCCGATCACCAGGGCGGCCAATTCTGTGCCCAGGCCATCGGCCAATTCTCGACCCTTGCCCATGACTTCCCAGCCGTTGTGGCTGGCCTTGCCGTCAAATAGTTCGATCCAAACCAATACAGACATGTGTGTTTTCCCCCTAGATCACTTTCTCGGCCAGCAGAGCATCGGCCAGTTGGGCGGCTTTTTCCTGGACAGTGGCGCCATCGAAGATCTGCACCTCGGTCTTGCGTTCCTCGGGCTTGCGCACGTTGGACCAGACGCTCTTGTTGGACGTGTCGCCCAGATCCATGTCCGCGAGGGCCAGGGCGGGAATCTTGGCCCGGCTGGCCTTGCGGATGCCCATAAAGCTGGGATAGCGGGGGTCGTTGATCTCCTTGGAGACGCTGATCACCACGGGCAGGGGGGTGCTGACCACCTCCGTGCCCCCTTCGTAGGCCCGCTCGACCACGATCTTGCCGTCGGCCACATCCACGATCTTGGCCACGTTGGAGAGCAAATTGAAGCCCAGCTTGCTGGCCACCCCGGCGTAGATCACGCCGCTGTTGCCGTCCACGCTCATCTTGCCGGCCAGGACAATGTCCACGTCTTCGATCTCTTTGATGGCGCCGGCCAGGGCGGCCGCGGTGGCCCAACTGTCCATGCGCCCGCTGCCGTCCATGTCCACCAGCACGGCGTTGTTGATGCCCATGGCCAGGGCATGTTTCAGCCCGTCCGTGGCATCCCCGTCGCCCAGGGTGATGGCGTAGGAGTCGCCGTCAAAGCGATCCGCCAGGTTGATGGCCTCTTCTGCCGCGAACTCGTCCCAGGGGTTGATGATCTGGGTAACTGAGAGCTGGCCGTTGGACACGTCGGCTGCCGAAACCTTGGGCAACTCCGCCGTATCCGGGGTTTGTTTGATCAATACCGCGATTTTCACAGGCGATTCTCCTTGCATACTCAGGATTTGGTTGAAAGGATGGTTCGTTTGGGGAGCGCGCATGGGGATGCGCACTTTCCCCAGTATAGTCGGATAAGTTTTAGGGCTGTTGGGCAACAGTTGCGGATGT
>CAZKEX010000162.1:0-9421 GCA_964551895.1 uncultured Caldilineaceae bacterium
CCTGCAAAGGCACATAGATATCCAGCAAATTTGCCCGATCCTGCCGGGCGCTGATGTCGGCCAGCTTTACCTCGCTCCACGGCTTCCCAAACCAACTGCGCAGATATTCAAGGTGCAGTTCCGAAGGCCGGGTTGTCGCAAGCGACTGTTCGCCGGGCGCTCCAACGTCTTGCCCCCGCTCCGCCATCCGCTCAAGTAGTGCAACCACTTGCGACAGGCGCACATCCTGGCGTCCAGCCACACCTAATAGTTGCCGCACCGTGCTTTCGGTCTCCTGGCTGCTTCGGCTCAGTTGCGTCAAAGACGCCTGAATCTCACCGCTGGCTTCAGCGATAATCTGATTGCTCTCCTCCATCCGGGTCAATGTAGATTGTTGGCGCACCTCCCGCAGGATGCCCCCCATCTCCCCCTCGGCCATGTCCAGCCGGGTCTCGATGGCGTCGAAGAAGTCCATCAGCGGCTCTTCCAGTACGGCCCAGCGTTCTGGCCCGTACGCCTCATCCAGTTCCAGATAGGCCGTGCGCAGTCGCTCAAAGTCCGGGCGGCCCTGAAAGACCAGCTTGCGGGTCAACTCCTCGGCAAAGGGGGCATGGGCCAGCAAGGCGACCAGATCCGTTGCCTCCGGGTGCAGGGCCAACACATCCCCCTTGGCCGCCTCCACCGCCGCCAAAACCGTTTGGCTCATGGCGGTCATGGGCTGGCGCTCCACCAAGGATGCGGCCGCCTTGGCCCGCTCCACCAGGCGGGGCGTCCGCTCCACCGCGGCAGAGACCAAAGACTCCGCGGTGCCGCTCAAGACAGCGCCCAGAATAAATGCCAACGTAATCGGATCGGCCATGGGATTTTCCTCCTGTGGGGTGCGGGGTTGGGGCGAAAGTGGATCTCTTCACATAGTAGGTGAAAGCCTCATTTTTTACAAGGATGGCGGCGTTGAATGCGCCTGGGCATTCCGGGAATGGGCCGGGCGATTCTGGGTTGAGTGAATAGTCTTGGCCCATTCCCGGAATGGGGGCGTTCGTCTCCACCCTAAAAAAACAGATCAAAAAAAGAAATCCGCGCAAATCCGTCAAATCCGTTCAATCCGCGTTCTATTCCTTTCTGCCCAAATCCCCCCGCCTTTGGTATAATGCGCCCTATGATCAATGCTGACCCCTCCACTCCCATCAACTGGTCCCCCGGCCACCCCGCGCTGACCGCGCTGGTGACCGCGTTTCGGCGCGCCGCCGGTTCCCCCCTCTTCGTCGTCGGCGGGGCCGTGCGGGATTTTCTGCTGGACCCAGCCCAGCCCCTCAAGGATCTGGACCTGGTTACCGGGGAGCCGGCCCTGCCCCTGGCCCGCGGGGTGGCGGATGAACTGGGCTGGGCCTACTATGCCCTGGACGCCGAGCGGGATGTGGCCCGGCTGGTCCTGCCCCCCGACGCATGGGAGAACGACGCCCCCCTGATCTGCGACGTGGCCCACTGGCGGGGCGGCTCCCTGATCGGGGATCTGGCGGCCCGGGATTTCACGGTCAACGCAATGGCCCTGGTTTTGGACATGACCGGGGATGCAACTTTGACCGCCCATTTGGTTGACCCCCACAACGGCCGAGCGGACCTGGTCTCCGGCATCCTGCGCCCGGTCAGCGAGCGCAGTTTGGTCGATGACCCAACGCGTCTGCTGCGGGCCGTGCGCATGGCCGTGCGCTTCAAGCTGGCCATGCCCCCCTTCCTGAAGAGCCAGATCCGCGCCCTGGCCCCCACCCTGGCCGACCCCAGCATCGAGCGGGTGCGGGATGAGCTGTGGAAGATGCTGGCCGGGCCGCGCCCGGCCAGGGCCTTGCGGATGCTGGAGGATCTGGGCCTGTTGCGCCTCACCCTGCCCGAACTGGTTTCCTGCATGGGGGTGGAACAGTCCCCGCCCCATCATCTGGATGTCTATGCCCACTCCCTGGAAGTGATCACCTACGCCGCTGCCCTGGGCCGCTGGCTGGTCGATCCGGCGGGGGATCAAGAGATCGAGCAAGGGGTGGACCCCACCCTCGCCGCCATGCTCGCCCCCTGGCGGCAGCGGCTCCACGCCTATTTCGGCCAGGAGTTGAGCGTGGAACACAGCCGGGGCGAGCTGCTGGTCTGGTCCGCCCTCTTTCACGATGTGGGCAAACCGGCCACACGCACAGTTGAAACAAGCCCAGGGGAGATTGACCCAGAGGGCAACCTGCGCTATCGTTTCTTCGGCCACGAAGATCTTTCCGCCGAGATGGCCCGCAACCGTATGGAGGCCCTGCGCCTCAGCCGCCGGGAGATCAACCTGACCGGGGCCGTGGTCCAGGCCCACATGCGTCCCCACTCCCTGCTCAACGCCTTCCCGGATGGGCGCATCAGCCGCCGGGCCCTCTTCCGCTTTGTGCGGGACGCCGGCACAGGCGCGGACCCGGACGCGGCCGTGGATGTGGCCCTCCTGGCCCTGGCCGATTTTCAGGCCACGGGGGAAGGGGCCGCCGCCGCTTCCTGGCCGGCCTATCTGGCCATGACCGAGCAGATCCTGGCCTATGTCTTAGAAGAACGCCCGGCCGCCGCCCAGCCCCTGGTGGATGGCCGCCAGATCATGGCCCACCTCAACCTCGCCCCCGGTCCCCAGGTCGGCCAAGTCATGAACGCCCTGGCCGAAGCCCAAGCCGTGGGGGAAATCAGCACCGCCGACGAAGCGTTGGCGTGGGCGAAGGGATTTGTTGATACGTTGATACGTTGATTAGTTGATTGGTGGACTGGGCATCAGCGCTCAATCAACCAATCAACCAATCAACCAATCAACCAACCAACCAACAAACAAGGACCCAATTTGCAAACCACCACCCAACCCCCCACCTGCCCCTATCTGGGCAGTGTGGACAGCCGGGGGACCCAGGCGCCGCCGGTAGAGTATCCTAGCTTTGAGAATCGCTGTTTTGCCACCACTCGGCAAGAGGCGCTTTTGTTGACCCATCAAGCCACCTTTTGTGTGGGGGGAAACCACGGGATCTGTCCGTTGCATCGATCCCTGCACAGTAGGAGTGTGGCAGGGGCAGGGCAGGGGGGGCAAGGGGGAAATCCTTGGTCTTCCTTCCCCGTGCAGGGTGGGGACGACCGCGTTGGCGGCGGGGTAGGTCGATGGGTGTTGGCCAGCATGGCGCTGATCTTCCTGTTGGTGGTCGGCGGCGTGGGCGCGGCCTTTGTGGGCTGGCAACTGGTCAACCGGGGTGTGGTCGATCTGGCCAGTTCTGGTCCTGTGGCCCTCCGTCCCCAAGGGAACACAACCACCGACACCGGCAACACGGGCAACGAAGGCCCCTTGGTGCTGATCGTCACCGCCACCAACACGCCCATCGGCCCCGATGGCCCGGCGGAGAGGGACCCCACCCCCACCTTCGCCTTCCCCCAGGCCGTGACAGCCACCCCCCAGCCGGGGGACCCGATCCCTGCTGTGGTGGGCACGCCCTCGTCCAGCGCCGGGGGTGTGGTCCTCTCCACCCCCACCCGCCGGGCGACGCCGACCTTCCAGGTACCGACCAGTACCCCCGTCCCAGGCTCTGTCCCCAACCAGACGCCGACGCCGGCCGGGCCGGTCCCCACCCCTGTGGTGGAGTTCACCGTGGGCAACAAGACCCTCTACCCTGGGGGCTGCACCATCGCCGCCTGGAATGTGCAGAATGTGCGGGCCGTCTTCTTCAACGATGTGGGGGTGGATGGCCGGGGCGAACGCCGGGTGTGCATGGCGAATTCGTCCATGACCCTGGTGCTCAGCGTGCTGATGCTGGACGGCGTGGCCCGCACCTATCCCCTGACCGTGGAGATGATCCTGCCCACCAGCACCCCCACGGCCACACCCACCTTCACCCCGGTGCTGACCCCCACGGCCACCTGGACCCCGGAGGGCACCTCCACGGTCACGCCGGCGCCCGCCCGCTACGGCACCACCTTGACTGTGGAGGGCGGCTCCCAGCGCACCTGCGCGGCCGGCGCGGTCTGTGTGATCAATTTGGGCGTGGCCAACACGGGCAACCTGGCCGACGAGATCTTTGTGGTCATGGTGCAGAACGCCACTTGGCCCATCCAGATCTGCCGCCAGGACAACACCTGTGCTGGCAGCACAATTTCCTTGGGCGTTGCGCCCGGGGGCTCTTTGCCCGTACAATTGCGTATCACCGTCCCCAGCGCCGCCGTGGGCCAGGTGGCCGAATATCGCTTCCAATCTGAAAGCGGCAACGCTGGCCGCACCGCCAAGTCTGACCTGACCACAGTGAAGGTGACGATTCAATAGGCGAGGGGCGAGATGCGAGGGGCGAGATGCGAGCTACATAACTCGCAATTCGCCCCTCGCATCTCGCCCCTCGCCCCTCAACGAGAGAACCCCATGCCGTACCTGGTTATTTTTACCATTGTAACGCTCTTGATCATGTTCAATGCCCTCTATGTGGCGGCGGAATTTGCCACGGCCAGCGCCCGGCGCTCCCGACTGCAGCAGATGGCCGGGGAGGGCAGCCGACCTGCCCAGATGATGCTGCCCATTGTGGAGAATCCGGCGAAACTGGACACCTACATTGCCGCCTGTCAGTTGGGCATCACCGCGTCCACCCTGCTGTTGGGCTTCTATGGACAGGCCAGCTTGGGCGGCCGGTTGACCCCCATGCTGGTGCAACTGACCGGGATCTCCACCGAGGCGGCCAACTCCATCTCGACCACGGCCATCTTGCTGACGCTGACCACGGTGCAGGTGCTGCTGGGCGAGCTGGTGCCCAAAAACGTGGGCATTCGCTATCCAGAGGAGATGGCGATCTATACGGTACTCCCCATGCGCTGGTCAATGGCCATCTTCCGCCCGTTGATCTGGTTCTTCAACGGCAGCGGGCGGCTGATCTTGCGGGCAATCGGGGTCAATCCCATTGCCGAACATAACCACGTCCACGACCCGGACGAGATCCGGCTTTTGGTGCAGGAGAGCGAGGCCGGGGGCGTCCTGGGCCGGGAGGAGCGCCAGTTGTTGGAGAACACCCTCAACCTGGGCCGCCTGACCGTGCGCCAGGTGATGATCCCCCGCACCCGCATGTTCTCCGCCCCGGTGGACACCCCCCCGGCGGAGTTGCTGGCCCTGCTGGCCAACTCGCCCCACTCCCGGGTGCCCCTCTTCACCGGCTCGGTGGACAACATCGTGGGCGTGGTGCATCTGCTGGACCTGCTCTGTCTGCGTCTGGACGCCCAGGGCGACTTGCAGACCGCCGGGGACGGTCCCCAATCCCTGGCCGACTTCATGCACCCTGTCACCTTTGTGCCGGAGCATGTGCCTGTGGACGAGGTCTTCGCCCGTCTGCAAAAAGAACGCCACCACATGGCCATCGTCCTGGACGAATATGGGGGCACCGCGGGTTTGGTGGCCCTTGAGGACCTGGTCGAGGAGATCTTCGGCGAAATTCAGGACGAATTCGACACCGAGGCCCCCCTGATCCAGCCCACGGACGACGGGCGTATCCAGGTGCGGGGGGACATGGGGGTGGAGCAGCTCAACGATCTGCTGGACCTGGTTCTGCCCACCGAGGAGGTGGACACGGTGGGCGGTCTGGTGGTGGCCGAAATGGGCCGCTTGCCGGCCATCGGCGAAGAGGTCACAGTGGACGATCTGATCATGCGCGTGGATGAAATGGACCGCAACAGCGTGGCGCTGGTCAGCTTTCCGGCCACGGACGACCAACAGGCCCGCTTGCAGGAGGCGCTACGATGAGCGAGTTTCTAGTTCCCATCGGCATCATCACCGTTCTGATCCTGATCAACGCCCTCTTTGTGGCCGCAGAGTTTGCCATCGTCTCCGCGCCCTATACCCGCATCGCCACCCTGGCCGAGCAGGGCAACCGGGCCGCCCGGCAGACCCTCACCATTCTGCGCAGCCCGGTCAAAAGCAACTTCTACATCGCCACCGCCCAGATCGGCATCACCGTGGCCAGTTTGGGCCTGGGCATGTACGGCGAACATACCATCGCCGACTGGCTGTTGGGGCCAATGGAGCACTACTTCCACCTCTCCGAGGCCGCGGCCCACACCGTGGCCCTGGTCCTGGCCATCAGCATCCTCACCTATCTGCATGTGGTGATCGGAGAAATGGTTCCCAAATCCCTGGCCATCCAATACTCGGAGATCAGCGTCCTGCGCTTGGCCGCACCCATGGCCCTGATCGGCAAGCTGTTGGCCCCGGCGGTGATCTTCCTCAACTTTTTGGGCGACGGCATCACCCGCATGTTGGGCGTGCCCCCGTCCCACGGCCACGAGCGTCTCTTCTCCTCTGCGGAACTGGCCTTTGTCGTGGAGGAAAGCTTTGAGGGCGGCATGTTGGACGAGTCCGAACAGCTCTATCTGGAGAACATCTTCGACTTCCAGGAGCGCACGGTTGACCAGGTGATGACCCCCCGCACCCGACTGATCGGCATCCCCATCACCGCCACCGAGACCGAGGTCCTGCAGGCCATCTGCGCCATCCGCAAGACCCGCTACCCAGTCTACGATCGGGACATGGACCACATTGTGGGGCTGCTGCATGTCAAGACCCTGGCCCGGCAACAGGTCAACCGGCCCGACCAATTCGATCTGGCCAAACTCCTGCGCCCGGTCCTCTACGTGCCCGAATCGGTCACCCTCAACGAGATGCGCCAGACCTTCCGGGCCAAACAGGTCTCCCTGGCCATCGTCATGGACGAATATGGCGGCACCGCTGGCCTGGTCACCGTGGAAGACCTGGTGGAAGAGGTGGTGGGCGAAATCCTGGACGAGTTCGACCAGGAATTGCCCCCGATTCAAGAGTTGGAAAACGGCCAACTCCTGGTACGGGGCGACCTGATTCTGGATGAACTGGACCAGCACTATGACCTGGAACTGGACAGCGAAGAGGTCGATACCGTGGGCGGCCTGATCATGACCCTCCTGGGCCGGGTGCCCGAGGTGGGGGACATGGTGACCCAGGACGGTGTGGAGCTGACCGTGCAATCCGTGGACGGTATGGCTGTGCAGACCGCCCTGATCCAACTGCCCAGCGAGGGCGACAGTCCCGACGAAGAGGCTGCCCAAGAGGACGAATCAGGCAATAGTCCGTTGGCCTCATTCGGAGATCAGGAGGACAGCGCTTGAATCGTTTTTTGAAAATTTGGCACGGTTCATCCGTCGAGGAACGGGTTTTTACCAAATCGTAGGTGCAGTTGTCAACCGCACAGGGCCCATTCACCACCCATGATCATTGGCGTCGTGCGGTTGAAAACCGCACCTACGATTCACCGAAATTGGGTTGCTGTGACGAACCCCAATCTCCCAATCTCCCAATCTCCCAACCCCCCCCAATCCCCCAACCTCTCCCCAAATCATAGATCTCTTGCTTCTCAACCTCTTACGGATCGACGCCCACACCCTTCATGCAACTTGAAACCGCACCGCCAACCGAAGAGGCCCCCGTCCCCAAGCGCCTCTCCCGGCGCATGGCGTTGATCTATGGGCTGGGGGATTGGGGCACCTCCGGGGCCAGCACGGCCCGCAACCTCTATTGGTTCTATTTTCTGATCAGCGTGGTGGGGATCAACCCGGCCTTGGCGGGGACCGTGGCCCTGGTCAGCAAGCTGTGGGACGGCATCAACGATCCCTTGGTGGGCATGATCAGCGACCGCCTGAATACCCGCTGGGGCCGTCGTCGCCCCCTCTTCCTCTTCGGGGCCATTCCCTTTGGCCTGGGCTTTTTCCTGCTTTTTAGCGTTCCCCCCATCGAAAACCAACTGTGGCTGGCCGTCTATTATGGCCTGATCTTCATGGTTTTTGACACCATGTTCACCGTTCTCAACGTCCCCTATACCGCCCTGGCCGCGGAGCTGACCGACGACTACGACGAGCGCAGCACCCTGGCCGGGTGGCGCACCGGGGTGGCGATTGTGGCCGCCTTGGTGACCGCGGGCTTCTTCAAGGCGCTTTCCGAGGGCGCCTTTGCCAACTGGTTTGGCGGCGGCAACGCCGGGATCGCCCAGGGCTATAGCCTGGCCGCCCTGCTCTGGGGCATCACCTTTACCGTGCCGCCCCTGCTGCTCTTTCTCACCGTCCAAGAGCCGGAGCGGGTGGCGGACCCCTCGCCCATGCGCTTTTGGGCCACCTTTGGGGATGCCTTCCGCAACCGGCCTTTCCGGGTGTTGGCCATCACCTATCTGCTCACCTTCACCACCATGGAGATGGTGGTGGCCGTCTTTGTCTGGTTTCTGATCTACGCCGTCCAGGTGCCCACGGGCTTTGACAGCTTTGCCATGGCCCTGCTCTTGGCCCTGGCCCTGCTTTCCATGCCCATGATCGTGCGCCTTATGCGCAAGATCGGCAAGCGCAAGACCTATATCCTGTGCATCTTCTTCTGGGCCGCGGCAGACTTCCTGATCGGTCGGGTGCCCACGGGGGACTATCTGTGGATTCTGGCCCTGGCCTTGGTGGCGGGACCGGCCTTTGGCGCGGCCCAGGCCGTGCCCTGGGCCATCCTGGCCGATGTAGTGGAGCAGGATGAGTGGGAGACCGGGAAGCGGCGGGAGGGCACCTATGCCGGCTTCATGGTCTTTCTGCGCAAGCTGGCCAGCGCCGGGGCGCTCTTTTTGGTGGGCCAATTCCTGGCCGCCAACGGCTTTGTCAACGGCAGCGCCGGCAACCTCACCCTGGTGCAGCCCGAGGCCGCCATCCACACCCTGCGT
The DNA here is from genome assembly GCA_964551895.1 of uncultured Caldilineaceae bacterium. Lineage (GTDB taxonomy): Bacteria > Chloroflexota > Anaerolineae > Caldilineales > Caldilineaceae > JAGNDO01. The sequence continues at coordinate 8,706 of CAZKEX010000162.1, forward strand.
ACCCTGATCGGCACCATCCCGCCCATCATCCTGGGCGTGGCCGCCCTGGTCATGTGGCGTTACCCCCTCAACCGGGTGGCCCACGCCCAACTCCGCCACAACCTGGCCCTGCGCAAAGAGGCAGAGATAGAACAAGAAATAGAACACGGATTGGACGGATCGGACGGATAACGACGGATTTTTTTTTGATCTGCTTTTATCCGTTTTGATCCGTCCGATCCGTTTAATCCGTGTTCTATTTCTTTCCTAAATTTGGCAGAACCGACCGCATGTGCTATGATTCGCAATCGGTTTATCAATGGACTCATTGTTGAATCTTTCACTATTTCGATCTCTTAATTACCCCTGTGGGCGAAATTGAGAGATTTATTTCGCCCAAATGATCGCAAAGGAAGGTGTGGCATGGCTAAAAAGGGACCTCGAGTATTGGTGAAGTTGCGGAGCACTGAAAGCTCCCACATGTACATTTCGCAGAAGAACCGGCGCAATGACACGGCCCGGCTGGAGTTGAAGAAGTACGACCCCACCCTGCGCCGACATGTTATGTATCGGGAAACCAAGTAAACGGTTCAGGTGTGAAACTGATAGAAATGAGAGGGCAGAGGCGACCGTTGCCTCTGCTCTTTTTTTAAGAGGCATCGCTGGGACGTCCGTGATCGACAAGCTAGCGCAGGTTGAGTAGACCGGGGCAGTTTCCGGTCGTATCGAAACCGCAG
>CAZKEX010000163.1:0-9405 GCA_964551895.1 uncultured Caldilineaceae bacterium
TCAAAAACGGATTTTCTTCTAAAAATCAGTGAAAATCCGTTTTATCCGTTCAATCCGTGTTCTATTTTTTCTTGGCTGAACGGTTATCTAGTTTTGGCTATTCCAACCGGATGCGGGGATCGAAGAAGACGTACGAGACATCCACGATCAAATTGACCAGCACAAAGCCCACGGCGATCACCAGGGTGAAGCCCTGGACCACGGTGTAATCTCGGGCGGTGATGGACTCGAAGAGCATACGCCCCACACCCGCCAGACCGAAGATGGTCTCGGTCAACACGGCCCCGCCCAGCAGGGTGCCCAGGGAAAGGCCGATGATGGTGATCACCGGCAGCATGGCGTTGCCCATGGCGTGGCGCAGAATCACTGTGCGCTCGGCCAGCCCTTTGGCCCGGGCCGTGCGGATGTAATCCACGCCCAACACCTCCAACAAACTGGACCGGGTCATGCGGGCGATGATGGCCAGGGGAATGGTGCCAAGGGCCACCGCGGGCAGGATCAAATGTTTGAGTGCGTCCCAAAGTACTTCCCAATTGCCCGTGATCAGGCTGTTGAAGATCACTATGTTGGAGAAAAAGGTCACCAGGGATTTCAGCCCCCCTGGCTCCAAAGCCCAGCCAAAGGTCTCGGCCAGATCCGGGACATATAGACCGGGCGAAAGCCGGCCAGAGGGAGGCAACCAGAAGGGGGTCCCCTTCAAGACCACCGCAAATAGATAGGCCAACATCAACCCCAGCCAAAAGACCGGCATGGAGACCCCGATGTTAGCCCCGATCATGGTCACCACATCCGTGGCGCTGTTGTGGCGCAGGGCGGACAACATGCCCAAAGGGATACCGAACATGACAGCGAAGATCAGTGCGGCCGTACTCAACTCCACGGTCATGGGCAGCCGCTCGATGATCAGGGTGGTCACCGGCTTGCCAAAGCGAATGGATTCGCCCAGATCGCCTTTTAGCACATCGGCCATGTAGATGCCAAACTGCACGACGATGGGTTTATCCAGACCATAGCGGGCGTCAAAGGCATCGCACAGTTCGTCCGTGGCCCGCTCGCCCAACTGGGCTCGGCATGGATCCCCAGGGATTAGCCGGGCCAGGGTGAAGGTGACAAAGATGATGCCCACCAAGACCGGAATGGCCAACAGCAGACGACGCAAAATGTATTGGGACATGGACGTCTCTCCGGGATGGGGGAAGATCAGATGCAAGAAGTATGTGCAAAGTAGTGCAATAGAAAGGGGCGGTGAACCACCGCCCCTCTATCTGGCCGTGTAGCCCGGACGATAATTCCGGGCTGCACGGCCAGCATCAAACCGTAGGGACGAGACAGACGCCTCGCCCCCACAGGCAGCCATAGAAGGCTTATTCGGCGTTCAGGAAACCACCGAACAGGCCGGACCAGTAGGTGAAGGTGCCGTTGCGGCCCACATGCAGGGGGTTGGCGGCATCCCATTGAACGGCGTAGGTCATGACCACGTCGTTGGCATCCAGGGCGCTGCCATCATGGAAGGTGACGCCTGGGCGCAGGTGGAAGGTCCACTCGGTCAGCTCGGCGTTGGCGTCGAAGCTCTCGGCCAAGGACGGGATCACCGCGGTGCCGGCGACTTCGTAGGCCAACAGGGCCTCGCTGATCTGCTCACAGGCCCGCAGGCTCTCGCCGTCAGACTCGTCGGCGCAGTAGAGGCCGATAGGCTCGGCGTTCTGCATCCACACGAAGGAGTCTTGGCCGGGAACGCTCATGCTGGCGAAGTGTTCGTTGCCCAGGGGGCTGGCGTGGGCGCCGACCACATCAGCCTTGAAGGCTGTGGCGGAACCGCCGTGGGCCACGGGGATCATGGGCACATGCTGCTTGAGCAGGTTGTTGGCTTCGGCGTAATAGGCATTGCGCTCGGCCGGGTCGACCAAGGCGCCACCGTTCTTCAGGGCTTCGTGGATATCCGCATGGCCGCCGCCGAACTGGTCGGAGGCCCCTGCACCAAAGTGGAAGTCCAGGAAGTTGGTGGCATCGGGATAGTCTGCGCCCCAACCCAGCAGATGTAGACCCTTCAACTCGCCAGCGTCAGAGGCGTCCAAGAACGCACCGGACTCCATCACCTCGATGGTGGCATCGATGTTCAGGTTGGCCTTGAGCTGGGCCTGGATGTCCTGGGAGACCAAGCCCGGTTCGGGCAGATAGCTGCGGAAGACATCGCGATAGTTGATCACGGTCTCGAAGCCATCGGGGAAGCCAGCCTCGGCCAACAGGGCCTTGGCAGCAACCGGGTCAAACTCGTACCAATCTTCGCCCTCACAGCCGCCGGGAATGGCACAGGGGGTGAAGTGGGAAGCCACCACGGAACCAGCAGGGTAGAAGTTGTCCACGATACGCTGGCGGTCAATGCCCATGGCAATGGCCTGGCGCACCATTTCGTTGTCAAAGGGCGCGTGGGCGTCGTTCATGCCCACATAGAAGATGTTCAGCGCTTCCCGGGGATAGAGGGCCAGGGCAGCGTCGTCTTTGATGGTGGCGAAGTCATCCGGGGAGGGGTTGTCGATACCGTCAACCGTACCGGATTGCAGCTCCAGCAGACGCTGGGCGCCTTCGGTACTCCAGCGGAAGATCAGGGTATCATTGGCCGCAGGCGTGCCCCAATAGTTGGGGTTCTTCTTGAGGATAAGGCTGTCACCCCGCACCCAACGGTCCAGCATGTAGGGACCGGTGCCCATGGGGGTATCGACCAACGTGCCGCCGCCACCTGTGGATTCCAGGTAGTCGGAAGATTGGATGGCGAAGGAGGAGAAGGCAACCTTGGAGGGGAAGGCCACATCCGGGCTACACAAGGTCATCTTGACCGTCAGTTCGTCGATGGCTTCGATGGACTTGAAGGTGCCGCCGTACTCACAATCCGGGGCGGAGACGCTCATCAGTTCCATGGCCGGGGCAGCCGGGGCGGCAGCCATCTCATCCGCGCCGAACCACTTGGCGTAGATGGCGTCATAGGTGCCGTCGGCGCGGATGGCGGCCAGACCGGCGTTGAGGGCGGCCAGAATTTCGGGCTTGTCCTTGTTGACGGCGATGCCGTACAGTTCCTCGGTGAAGGGCTCACCCACCATTTTCAGACCCAGTTCCGGGTTGGCCTTGATGGAGTCGGCCAGGGTGGGGCTGTCGGCGACCACGGCGTCCACGTCCTTGTTGGCCAGGGCCTGCAGGGCCAGAGGGTTCTCCTCGAAGCGCTGCACGTTGGCCTTGGTGTTGTCGGTCAGGTAGATGTCGCCCGTGGTGCCGATCTGCACACCCACGCTCTTGCCATCCAGGTCGGCTTCGCTGTTGATGTCCGTGTTGTCGGCACGTACGGCAATGGCCTGGCCGGCATTGAAGTAGGCATCGGTGAAGTCAACCACTTCGGCGCGTTCCGGGGTGATGGTGACGGCGCTGATCACGGCATCAAACTCGCCGCTGGCCAGGGCCACAAAGATACCGTCCCACTTGGTGTTGACGATATCGACGCTCAACCCGCTAGCCTCGGCGACAGCGTTCAACAGATCGACATCAAAGCCGGTGATCTCGCTGTCGGCGCCCATGAACTCAAAGGGCTGGTACTCGGCATTGGTGCCTACCTTGATGGTGGTTGTGGCGGCCGCTGGCGCGTCGGCGGCTGGCGCGTCGGCGGCCGGCGCTGCCGGGGTGGCGGCGCCTCCACAAGCGGCCAGTGCCATAGAGGCCACGAGCAACAAGGCAAGCAAGCTCCATAGGGTCCTTCTGTGCTGTTTCATGCATATCTCCTTTGTGTGAACTCGATTGAACTACAGACAGGGTATAGGTATAGGCAAATCGGAATGGAAAACAGGATAGGATCTGCTGCGGCATGACCCGGACAGCAGGAGGGATGGCAGAATGGATGACAAAATGGATGACAGAATGGATGTACGGTTGAGGTCTATTCAGTTGTTCACAGGGTTGGATGCAGAGCCGCTTTCGCCCGTGGCGGACCCAGGGGCCTCTTTCTGCATTCGTACATCGCCGTTTAGCACAGCGTCGTCATCGATATAGATCGTGTTGACATAGACCGTCCCGGTGACGTGGCAGCCGTCCAAAAGCTCGGCCCGGTCAGCCCGGATCGTGCCTTGGAACGCACCCCGCACACTGACCGTGCGGGCCTGGATATCCCCCTGCACCTGGCATCCTTCGGTCAAGATCACATTGCCCAGGGTTTCGATGTTGCCGCCGGTCATGATGCCATCGATACGGATGCTGGCATCACAGCGCAGGTCGCCGGAGAAGGTGGCCCTTGGGCCAATCACCACTTCGATGGCGTCCGGTTCTGGACGTCTGTTGCGTTGAAACAAATGAACCTCCGGGATGGCTACCCCAATATCAGATCTTGGGAGATGCTGGCGCCTTCGTGGATATGGTGGATGATCTTGGCCAGCAGGGGGGCGATGGAGAGAACAGTGACCTTCAGATCACTATATTCGGCCGGAACGGGCACTGTATTGGTCACCACCAAGCCCTCGATGCGGTCGTCGTCGGCCAAGTTGTCCAACGCTGTGGGCAACAAGACGCCGTGGGTGACGGCAAAAAAGACATTGCCCACGGCCCCGGCCTCATAGAGCGCGTCCACCTGCTTCAGAACGCTGCCCCCGGCCATCACGTCGTCGATGATGATGGGGCGACGACCTTCGATGTCGCCCACCACATGGCTGACCTCGGTGTCGCTGAATCCCAGACGCCGCTTGTGCATCACCACCAGGGGCAGGTTGAGCAACTCCGCATACTTTCCCGCCAAGCTGGCCCGTCCCACATCCGGGCTGACAATGGCCGCATTGGCAAATTTGGGGGTGCGGAAGTAGTCGGCCAGCAAGGGCAGGGCGCTCAGGGGGTCCACGGGAATGTTGAAAAATCCTTGGATGGCCCTGGCGTGAATATCCACAAAGACCACCCGGTCTGCCCCCATAGATTCCAGCATATTGGCCACCACTCGGGCGCTGATGGCTTCCCGGCCCTTTGCCATGCGTTCCTGCCGGGCATAGGGAAAATAAGGCGTAACCACGGTGACGCTGTGGGCGCTGGCCCGGCGAAAGGCATCCAAATAGAGCATCAACTCCATCAGATTCTCATTCACAGGCCGGGAGCAGGGTTGGATCAGGAAAATGTCCTGATCCCGCACCACCTCGTCGATCATGACATGGATCTCTGAATCTGGCAAGTGACGTGTGGTGGACCGGCCAACTGGCGCCTCTAAAATCTGCGCAATTTCAGCGGCCAATTGAGGATGGGCAGATCCGGTAAAGATACGAAGCGGGTGGTTGGACAAGGGTGGCTCCTCTGCCTGGTGTGCCGCGTCCATTGAAATTGCTGGGGAAGAAGAAATGTAGATGACTCTGCTGCAAAAGGGTCAAAATCACCGCAAAGACGCGGAGGACGCAGAGACAATCAGGGTTTTTCCGCGGCGTTCTCTGCGCAAACTCTGGGATCTCGGCGGTTAAACGCTTTTTGCAGATCATCCCGCTGAATTATATGATAGCACCCATTCAGGGTCAAGACCAGTCCTGAACAAGAAAAGAGAAACCAGAGGACAAACCATGACAAAATTACTGCTTGCCACCCACAATCTCGGAAAGATCGCCGAATATCGCGCCTTGCTGGCGGATCTGCCCGTCCAAATCGTCTCCTTGCAAGAGGCGGGCATCGACCTGGATGTGGAGGAGACCGGCGCCACCTTCGAGGAAAACGCCATCCTCAAGGCCCGCGCCTACGCCGCCCTCAGCGGGCTATGGACCTGGGCCGATGACAGCGGCCTGGAGGTGGATGCCCTGGACGGCGCGCCCGGCATCCATTCGGCCCGCTACGCCGGTCCCGGTGCATCCGACGCCGACCGCTGGCGCAAACTCCTGGCAGATCTGGCCGCCTTGCCCCATGCCGACCCATCAACCTGGACCGCCCGCTTCCGCTGCGTGGTGGCCCTGGCCGGGCCGGACGGCAGCGTCCACACCACCGAAGGCGCCCTGGAAGGGCGCATCGTCCCCCAGCCCCAGGGCGACCACGGCTTTGGCTACGACCCCATCTTCCTGATCCCCGAAAAAGGCCAAACCCTGGCCCAACTCCCCACAGACTACAAAAACCTCATCAGCCACCGAGGCCAAGCCGCGGCCCGGGCCCGGGTGGTGTTGAGCGAACTGCTGAAGGGGTGACAGGGTGACAAGGAGAAGGGGAGAAGGGGAGACAGGGAGAAGGGGAGAAGGGGAGAAGGGGAGACAGGGAGACAAGGAGATTGGATTGCTCAACGGCGCTCCTTGTCTCCTTGTCTCCTTGTCTCCTTGTCTCCTCTTCTCCTTGTCTCCTTGTCTCCTCTTCTCCTTGTCTCCCCTACCCGCCCAAATACGCCTCGCGCACCTGGGGGCTGGCCAGGAGGGTGTTGGCTGGGCCTTCTAGGACGATCTTGCCGGTTTCCATCACATAGCCCCGGTTGGCGATGCTCAGGGCCACCTTGGCGTTCTGCTCCACCAGCAGGATGGTGGTGCCCTGGGCGTTGATGTTCTGGATGATCTCGAAGATCTGGGCCACCAAGATGGGGGCCAGCCCCATGGATGGCTCGTCCAAGAGCAGGATGCGCGGACGGCTCATCAAGGCCCGGCCCATGGCCAACATCTGCTGCTCGCCCCCAGAGAGGGTGCCGCCGGGCTGTTTGAGCCGTTCCCGCAGCCGGGGGAAGAGGTTCAGGGATCGTTCGAAATCCTCGGCGATGCCGGCCTCGTCGTTGCGGTTGAAGGCCCCCATCTCCAGGTTCTCCTGCACGGTCAGCCGACCAAAGATGCGCCGGCCTTCGGGCGAGTGGGAGACGCCTAGCTTTGTCACCTCGTGGGCCGGGGTGTGGTCGATGCGTTGACCTTCCAGCACGATCGACCCCTGGCGTGGGGTCAGAATACCGCTGATGGTGTTGAGCGTCGTCGTCTTCCCCGCCCCGTTGGAGCCGATCAGCGTGACGATCTCCCCCTGATCCACCCGCAGGGAAAGCCCTTTTAGGGCGTGGATCTGGCCGTAATAGGTGTGGATATCGTTGATCTCTAGCATAGTAAGTCCATTTTAATTGAAAATTGAGAATTGGAAATTGAGAATTTTTAATTTGTGTGTGGGCGATCCGTTGTGTGCTGGCCCGCCATTATATATTTTCAATTTTCAATTTTTAATTCGCTTCGTCCAGGGCCCCAGGTCCCAGATAGGCCTCGATCACCCGGGGATTGGCCCGCACGGCCGCGGGTTCGCCCTCGGCGATCTTCTTGCCATAGTCCAGCACGGTCACATAGTCAGAGATGTTCATGACCACCTTCATATCGTGCTCGATCAGCAGCACGGTGATCCCCATCTGATCCCGCAGCCGGTGGACCAGGTCCATCATGGCGTCGGTCTCTTTGGGGTTCATGCCGGCGGCTGGCTCGTCCAAGAGCAGTAGTTTGGGGTCGCTGCCCAGGGCCCGGGCGATCTCCAGCAGGCGTTGATCCCCGTAGGGCAGGTTCTTGGCGACCATGTCCCCTTTGCCCGGCAGCCCCACAAAGGCCATCAGATCCTTGGCCTTTGCTTCGGCTCCCTTTTCCTCGGCCACCTGGGATGGGGTGCGGAAGATGGCCCCCAAGGGGGTGGCCTTCATGCGCACATGCTGGCCCACCAACACATTTTCCAGGGCGGTCATGCCCCCGAACAGGCGGATATTTTGATAGGTACGGGCCATGCCGGTCCCGGTGATCTGGTCCGGGCGCAGACCCACCAAGGATTGGCCGTCAAAGATCACCTCGCCCACCTCCGGCGCATACAGACCGGTCAGGCAGTTGAAGAAGGTGGTCTTGCCCGCCCCGTTGGGGCCGATCAGACTGGTGATGGATTTCTCCTCGATGCTGAAATCCACATGGTCGACGGCGACGAGACCGCCAAAGATTTTGGTGACCTGGCGTGCTTCGAGTAGAGCCATCAGGCATCACCTCCTGGGGCGGCTGGGGCGGGATCGGATTGGGTTGGCATGGGGAGGGGGTCAACCTCCTCGGCGTGCAGCTCTCGGCGACGTCGGGCGGAGGGCAGGAAACCTTCGGGGCGCACGATCATCATGATGATCAGCAGGGCGGCGAAGGTGACGATGCGGAACTCGTCTACCCCCCGCAGCACTTCGGGCAGCCCCTTGAGGGCAATGGCCCCCAGCACCACGCCGGGAATGCTGCCCATGCCGCCCACAATGATCAACGACAGGGCGTCGATGGAGACAAAGAGGGAGAAGTTCTCTGGGAAGATGTTGACCTGGCGGGCGGCGTAAAGCTGTCCGGCAAAACCGGCGAACATGGCCCCGATGGCGAAGGCCAGCAACTTGGTCTGCACCAGGTTGATGCCCGTGGCCTGGGCCACATCTTCGTCCTCCCGCAGGGCCTCCCAGGCCCGTCCCAGGCGGGAGTTGTTAAGCCGTTGGGCCACAAAGGCCACCACGGCCGACCCCAGCAGAGCCAGGATGAAGATATCCCTGGGGTTGCCCATGTCATAGCCGGCCAGGGTGGGGGGAGAAATGTTGAGCAGGCCGCGTGGCCCGTTGGTCAGTGGCCCTAGATTTAGCATGAAAAGGCGAATGATCTCGCCAAAACCCAGGGTCACAATGGCCAAATAATCTCCCCGCAACCTTAACACGGGAATGCCCAAAAGCACCCCGCCCAACCCCGCCGCCAACATGGAGACGGGGATGGCCACCCAAAAGCCCAGCAGAGGGGTGTTGGGGTTCACGCCCAGGCTGACCAACCACTCGGTGATCAACGGCGACGAGAAGGGGGCGGCCACAAAGGCGTACATATAGGCCCCGATGGCAAAAAAGGCCACATAGCCCAGGTCCAACAGACCGGCGTAGCCCACCACAATGTTCAGCCCCAGGCCCATCATCACAAAGATGAAGACCATGCCCATCACAGAGTTCTGGAATTGGTCCAGGGTGAAGGGCAGATAGGCAATGGAGGCCAGAAGCAGCCCGACCACAATGCGATTTTCCCAGCCCGGTTTGGTGATGCGGGTGATGGCCAGACCGGTCCCGACTGCAAGCATGGTGGCCAGCAGACGATAGGTGCCTTCGCTTTGGCCGCCTATGTCGACGCCGGGTATGCCCATGTAGAGTACCAAGCCCATGAGGGCAAAGGGAAAGGCGATGAAGACCCAACGCACACCGGGTATTTTCAGGGAGCGGGCTGTGTCCGCGGCCCCGCTACGGTTGATCAGGATCAGCAGCCCGGCCACCAATCCGGCGGCGGTCATCATGCCCACCATGATGGCGTAGGCGCTGAGGGGCACCTCGCCTTTGAGGACGGTCCCGGCACTCACGCCGGTCAGGGCGGCCATGTTGAGGGGCACAACTTTGTCGAACACCGGCTGAATTTTGGTCCCGCTGCCCAGGGCTGTGTTGAA